>NZ_LZDG02000031.1:0-141351 GCF_001672555.2 Pseudomonas sp. AU11447
GCTGCCGGAGCAGCTAATGAAGAGCGGCAAGTGAATCACCCGCCTGATCACCACACCCAACCTAGAATCTCTGTAAGTACTTGATTTTCAAGTTCTTTCAGCGCTTCGTCGCTGGGAGTGGTGCGCATTATAGGGAGTTTAAATTGGCCGTCAACGACTAATTTAAACTTTCTTCACTCAGCGACCAGAGAAACACGAGCGAAGGCCTTCTTGCCGGCCTGCAGCACGTGAGTAGCGCCGACTTTGAAGACAAAGCTGCGATCCACCACGTCGCCATCCACGCGCACGCCACCAGAGGACAACAGGTCGCGAGCGACTGCAGAGTTCTTCACCAGCCCTGCCTTATTAAGGACGGCACCAATGGGCAGATCTTCTGCCGCCGCCACTTCCACTTCCGGCAGATCTTCCGGCAGCTCGCCTTCCTTAAGACGGTTACCAGCGGACTTGTGCGCCGAAGCAGCAGCCTCTTCGCCATGGAAGCGAGCGACGATCTCTTCAGCCAGCTTGATCTTGATGTCGCGCGGGTTGGCGCCAGCCTCTACATCCTTGCGGAAACCATCGATCTCTTCCATGGAGCGGAAGCTGAGCAGCTCGAAGTAACGCCACATCAAGGTGTCGGGAATGGAGACCAGCTTGCTGTACATGACGCCCGGCGCTTCCTGGATACCGATGTAGTTGCCCAGAGACTTGGACATCTTCTTCACGCCATCCAGACCTTCAAGCAGCGGCATGGTCAGGATGCACTGCGGCTCCTGCTCATAGGCACGCTGGAGCTCGCGCCCCATCAGCAGGTTGAATTTCTGATCGGTGCCGCCGAGCTCGACGTCCGCCCGCAGCGCTACCGAGTCGTAGCCCTGAACCAGCGGGTAAAGGAACTCGTGAATGGCGATGGACTGGTTGCTGGCATAGCGTTTGCTAAAATCATCGCGTTCCAGCATACGAGCAACGGTGTACTGGGAAGCCAGACGAATGAAATCAGCGGGGGAAAGCTGGTCCATCCAGGTGGAATTGAACGCCACCTCGGTCTTCGCGGGGTCGAGAATCTTGAAGACCTGGGCTTTGTACGTCTCGGCGTTGTCGAGAACCTGCTCGCGGGTGAGGGGTGGACGGGTAACACTCTTACCGCTCGGGTCACCGATCATCCCAGTGAAGTCGCCGATCAGGAAGATCACCTGATGACCCAACTCCTGGAATTGGCGCAGCTTATTAATAAGGACGGTATGCCCCAGGTGCAGGTCAGGAGCGGTCGGGTCGAAGCCGGCCTTGATACGCAGGGGCTGGCCGCGCTTGAGCTTTTCGATCAGCTCGGCCTCCACGAGAATTTCGTCTGCTCCGCGCTTGATCAGCGCCAGCTGCTCTTCGACCGACTTCATTGCAGTTTCCTGTACGTTGCGAATTGCGAAAGGGAACCAACGATACAAGAACAGGCACTAAAAACAAGTTTTGCCCAGCGCCAGAGGACAGGACGTCAGAAGCCCGACATCAGGGTTGCTTCAGAGGGAATTTGGTTATATTTTAGGCAGTTATTTCACATTCCAAAAACACCACTCACGCCATGACGCAATCCGATCAGAAAGCGCCGTACTACCCGAAGAGCCATCTGCTGGCCGCAAGCGGTGTAGCAGCGCTCCTCAGCCTGGCTCTGCTGGTGTTCCCCTCGGCCGAGGTCGAGGCGAAGAAGACCACGCTCAATCTCGAGCTGGAAAACGGCACCGAGCAGATCCTCCAGGAAAAAGACGACCTTCGACCCGCTCCGGTCACGGAAGACGGCGGCTCCTCCCCTTTCGCACAGATTGAAGGGCAGCCCGACAACCAGAACAGCGCCGGAAAAGACGCGGAAAAGAAGAACGATCTCGCCGATTCGAACCAGCAACCCTCCCCCTCCGCTTCCGCAGAACCTGCGTGGAAAAGCGTGACTGTGGGCAAGGGTGACACTCTTTCCAACGTGTTCGCGAAGGCCGGCCTGCCGGCGAACGCCGTGCACGACATGCTTGCCGCCAATAAGGACGCCAAGCAGTTCACCCGTCTTGATGTCGGCCAGGACGTGGACTTCCTTATCGATTCCAAGGGCGAGTTGCAGGGCCTCAAGGTCAAGCGCAGCGATCTGGAGACCATCAGCCTGGCCAAGTCCGCCAAGGGCTATGACTTCAAGCGCGACCTGGTCAAACCCTCGGTACATGCCAACTATGCCCACGGCCGCATCGACAGCTCGCTGTTCGTCGCGGGCCGCAATGCCGGGCTGTCCCACGACCTGATCATGTCGATGGCCAACGTCCTGGGCTACGACATCGACTTCGCCCAGGATATTCGCCAGGGTGACGAGTTCGACGTGATCTACGAATCCCAGCAGGTGAAGGGCAAGCAGGTCGGCACCGGTAGTATCCTCGCGGTGCGCTTCGTCAACCGCGGCAAGGAATACACCGCGGTGCGCTACACCAACAAGCAGGGCAACACCAGCTACCTGCGCGCGGATGGCAGCAGCATGCGCAAGGCGTTCATCCGCACCCCGGTGGACTTCGCCCGCATCAGCTCGCGCTTCTCTATTGGGCGTTTCCATCCGATCCTGAACAAGATTCGTGCACACAAGGGCGTGGACTACGCAGCGCCGATCGGCACCCCGATCAAGGCGACCGGCGACGGCAAGATCCTCGAAGCCGGCCGCAAGGGTGGCTACGGCAACGCCGTGGTGATCCAGCACGGCCAGCGCTATCGCACCGTTTACGGCCACATGAGCCGCTTCGCCAAAGGCATCCGCTCCGGCGTGGCAGTGAAGCAGGGCCAGATCATCGGCTACGTCGGCATGACGGGGCTGGCCACCGGCCCGCACCTGCATTACGAGTTCCAGGTCAACGGCCAGCACGTCGATCCGCTGAGTGCCAAGCTGCCGACCGCCGACCCGCTGACCGGCCCGGAGCGCAAGCGCTTCATGGCCCAGGCGCAACCGCTGATCGCGCGCATGGACCAGGAGAAGGCAACCTTCCTGGCCCTGAACAAGCGCTGATCGATGCCGCTCTATCTGGGGGTAATGTCCGGGACCAGTCTCGATGGACTGGACATCGCCCTGGTCGAGCAAGGCGAGCAGACCACTCTGCTCGCCTCCCACTACCTTCCCATGCCTGCGGCGCTGCGTGCCGATCTCCTGGCACTCTGCTCTTCCGGCCCTGACGAAATAGCCCGCACCACCCTAGCGGAAAACCGCTGGGTGCGTATCGCCGCACAGGGCATCAACGATCTCCTGGCTCGCGAGAATCTAGCCGCCAGCGCCGTTCGCGCGATTGGCAGCCACGGCCAGACCATTCGCCACGAGCCGCACCTGGGCTTCACCGTGCAGATCGGCAACCCGGCACTGCTCGCCGAGCTGACCGGGATCGATGTGGTGGCCGACTTCCGTCGCCGTGACGTCGCCGCCGGCGGCCAGGGCGCACCGCTGGTGCCTGCCTTCCACCGCGCGCTGTTCGGCAGCGATAGCCGCGAGTGCGCCATCCTCAACGTAGGCGGATTCAGCAACGTTTCGCTGCTGAGCCCCGGCGAGCCGGTTCGCGGATTCGATTGCGGTCCCGGCAACGTGCTGCTGGATGCCTGGATTCAGGAGCAGCGCGGCGAACCCTATGACCGTGACGGCGCCTGGGCTGCCAGCGGCAGCATCGATCAGGCGCTACTGCAGAAGATGCTGTCCGATGAGTTCTTTGCCGCGAAAGGCCCGAAGAGCACCGGACGCGAACGCTTCAACCTGAATTGGCTGAACACGGTCCTGGCCAAGCACGACCCGGTCGAGGACAAAGATGTACAGGCAACCCTGCTGGAGCTGACCGCGCAAAGCATCGCCGCAGCGCTGCTGGAAGCGCAGCCCGGCTGCGAGGAAGTAGTGGTTTGCGGTGGCGGCGCCTTCAACGCGACGCTGATGCAGCGCCTTGCTGCGCATCTACCGGGCGCCAGCGTGATCAGCAGCATCGACCGCGGCGTACCGCCGGAATGGATGGAAGCCATGGCCTTCGCCTGGCTGGCCCATCGTTTTCTCCAGCGAGAGCCTGGCAATTGCCCGGAAGTCACCGCCGCCCAGGGGCCGCGCATTCTTGGCGCGCTCTACCCCGCCTGAACCCGCCCCACAAACAAAAACGCCGCGCATCTGCGCGGCGTTTTCGCTTTTACGGCATCAGATCGAGAAGGACTGACCGCAGCCGCAGGTGGTCGCTGCGTTCGGGTTCTTGATGACGAACCGCGAACCTTCGAGACCTTCCTGGTAGTCCACTTCCGCACCGGCGAGGTACTGGAAGCTCATCGGATCGACCACGAGGTTGACGCCGTCGCGCTCGACGATGGTGTCATCGTCCGCGGTGTCTTCATCGAAGGTGAAGCCGTACTGGAAGCCCGAACAGCCACCGCCCGTGACGAACACCCGCAGCTTGAGGCGCGGGTTGCCTTCTTCGTCGATCAGGTTCTTCACCTTGTTCGCAGCGCCTTGCGAGAACATCAGCGGAGTGGGGGTGAAGGTTTCGATGGTCATGGTGACAACTCTCCCGGCCGAAGCCGTACGTTACAACATTGCGGACTATTATCCGCTTACCCCAGAAAAACGGTCAACTAATCCGACTCATCCATTGGTCCAGATCAATCGACCGCCTTCCGGGGCAATCTTTCCTTACGGCAGCAGCGCGACGTTGGACAGGCCCAGGTGCTCGTCCAGACCGAAGAGGATGTTCATGTTCTGGATCGCCTGGCCGGACGCGCCCTTCACCAAGTTGTCGATGACCGACAGGATCACCACCAGGTCGCCGCCCTGGGGACGGTGCACCGCGATGCGGCAGACGTTGGCGCCACGCACACTGCGGGTTTCCGGATGGCTGCCAGCGGGCATCACGTCGACGAACGGCTCATTGGCGTAACGCTCTTCATAGAGCTTCTGCAGATCGACACCACGGTCGGCGACGCGAGCGTATAGCGTCGCATGGATGCCGCGGATCATCGGGGTCAGGTGCGGCACGAAGGTCAGGCCAACATCGCCTTTGGCGGCACGACGCAGGCCCTGGCTGATTTCCGGCAGGTGCCGGTGACCTTTCACCGAGTACGCCATCATGCTTTCGCCGGCTTCGCAGAACAGCGAGCCGACCTTGGCACCACGACCGGCGCCGCTGACGCCGGACTTGCAGTCGGCAATCAGCTGGCTGGCGTCAGCCAGGCCGTTCTCCAGCAGCGGGATGAAGCCGAGCTGGGTGGCGGTTGGGTAGCAGCCGGGAACGGCGATCAGGCGAGCGGACTTGATCGCCTCGCGATTGACTTCCGGCAGGCCATAGACGGCTTCGGGCAGCAGCTCCGGCGCGCCGTGGGGCTGGCCGTACCACTTGGCCCACTCCTCGGCGTCCTGCAGGCGGAAGTCCGCGGACAGGTCGATCACCCGGGTACCGGTGGCCAGCAGTTCGCCAGCCAGCGCGTGGGCCACGCCATGCGGGGTGGCGAAGAACACCACGTCGCACTCGCCCAGACGTTTCACGTCCGGCACGCTGAAGGCCAGGCCGTCGTAGTGGCCTCGCAGGTTCGGGTACATGTCGGCGACTTTCACGCCCTCCTCGGAGCGCGAGGTGATCACCTCGACGCGCGCCTGGGGATGCTGTGCCAGCAGGCGCAGCAGTTCCACGCCCGTATAACCCGTACCGCCTACGATACCGACCTTGATCATCTGCCTGTCACTCCACCTATGGGGCCAAATTCAGGGGCAGTCATGATATGAGCCACCGCCCCCGCTGAACAGAGCGAATCCGCCTGAATTGAGGGTTACGCGGCGCAAGAGTTTCCGCTTTCCGATCAGGGGCCTGATTGACGCCTGGCGATACCGATTGCCGCAGTCGAACGAACTTTCCCACACTGCAGCCGCCACAGGGATGACGGCATTGCACGGCGCCACTACTATCGGCTCAACCGTGATCCGAGGACGTCCCGATGCTTTACCTGTGGTTGAAAGCCTTTCACATCATTGCCGTAGTCTGCTGGTTCGCCGGCCTCTTCTATCTCCCGCGCCTGTTCGTCTACCACGCCATGAGCGAGGACGCCGCCAGCCGCGAACGCTTCTGCGTCATGGAGCGCAAGCTGTACCGCGGCATCATGGGCCCGACGATGATCCTCAGTATCGTCCTCGGTGCCTGGATGCTCTATCTCAACCCCGCCTGGCTGACCCAGGGCTGGATGCACGCCAAGCTCACGCTGGTGGTGCTGCTGATCGGCTACCACCACGCCTGCGGCGCCATGCTCAAGCGCTTCGCGCGCGGCGAGAACGGGCGCAGCCATGTGTTCTACCGCTGGTTCAACGAAGTGCCGGTGCTGTTCCTGATCGCCATCGTGATCCTGGTGGTCGTCAAACCCTTCTGATCCCGACAAGGAGACTGTCATGTCCCTGCCCGCCCTGCTCGACCGCCGCCTGCGCATTCCCCTGGTGGCGGCACCGATGTTCCTGGTCTCCACCCCGCAACTGGTGCTGGCGTGCTGCAAGAGCGGCATCGTCGGCAGTTTCCCCGCACTGAACCAGCGCGAGAGCAGCGGTTTCAAGGCCTGGCTGGAAGAGATCGAAGCCGGGCTGGCAGCCGATCCGCAGGCAGCGCCCTATGCGGTCAACCTGATCGTCCACAACACCAATCCGCGCCTGCAGGCCGACCTGAAACTGTGCGTCGAGCACAAGGTGCCCATCGTGATCACCAGCCTGGGCGCGGTGCGCGAGGTGGTCGATGCCGTGCACAGCTATGGCGGCCTGGTGTTCCATGACGTCACCACCCGTCGCCACGCCGAGAAGGCGGCGGAAGCTGGGGTCGACGGCTTGATCGCGGTGGCCGCAGGTGCCGGCGGCCATGCCGGTACCTGGAGCCCCTTCGCGCTGGTCGCGGAGATTCGCCAGTTCTTCGACAAGACCCTGCTGCTGGCCGGCTGCATCAACCATGGCCACGAGATCCTTGCCGCCCAGGTGCTGGGCGCCGACCTCGCCTACCTCGGCACCCGCTTCATCGCCACCCGCGAAAGCGCGGCCTCGGAAGCCTACAAGCACATGCTGCTCGACGCCCGCGCCGCCGATATCATCCACACCCCTGCCGTTTCCGGCGTACCGGCCAGCTTCATGCGCCAGAGTCTGGAGGCTGCCGGCTTCGACATGCAGCGGCTGAATGACAAGGGCGCGCTCAACTACGGCGAGAAACTCAAGCCGGTGAGCGACGAGGCCAAGGCCTGGAAGACCGTGTGGTCCGCCGGCCAGGGCGTCGGCGATATCCGAGACCTGCCGGCCGTGGGCGAGCTGATCGCGCGCCTGGACCATGAATACCGCCAGGCCCTGACCCGCAGCGCCGGCCTGTCCAACCAACTGCTGGTCTGAGCTGCGGCACCGCTCACGAGATATCCGCCGAGGCCGCTTGTTGGCCTTCGGCGCCCCGATTACGCTGTAGCGATTCCAACATAGCCAGAAGACAAGGATGCCCCTATGGACCAATCCCGCTTCAAGATCGTGTTCGACGGCGCGCTGATGCCGCAGACGCCGCTGGAGACCGCCAAGGAAAACCTCGCCCGCCTGTTCAAGAGCGATGCCGCGAAGATCGAAGCGCTGTTCAGCGGCCAGCCGGTCGTGCTCAAGCGCGACCTGTCCGGCGACGAGGCCGACAAGTACTTGCGCGCGCTCCATGGCGCCGGTGCCAATGCCCGCAAGGAAGCCGAAGGCGCCCCGGGCTTCAGCCTGGTGGAAACCGACGACCATCCCAGCGAAGCGACCCTGGCTGCCCGCGCGGCCGGTGAAACGGCCAGCAACGAGCGGATGACCTGCCCCAAGTGCGGGCATGAGCAAGCCAGCGCCATCGAGTGCAGCGCCTGCGGCATCGTCATCGAGAAGTATTTGGCTCGCCAGGCAGAACTGGCAGCCAACCCTGCGCCCAGCGTGGCCGCCACGCCCTCCAATGGCGCGGCATCTCCCTATGCTCCGCCCCAGGCGAAGGTCGGCGACGACCTGCCGGAGTTCGGTGAACTGAAAGTCCGTAGCCTGTCCGGCCGTATCGGCCGCGTGCGCTACCTTGGCTGGTCAGCGGCACTCTCCTTCATCGTCTTCGGCGCCTACCTGGTTGCCAGCCTGCTGATGGCCGTTTCGCTGCCCCTGGGCGTGGCCGCCATTGCCGCCGTGGTCATTGCCGCCATGGTCTTCAGCGTGCCCATCGGCGTGCAGCGCCTGCATGACCTGGGCTGGTCCGGCTGGCTCTGGCTGGCATTGCTGGTACCCTTCGTCAACGTGGTCCTCAGCCTGCTGCTGCTGTTCATGCCCGGCGAGCAATCCGCCAACCGCTTCGGTCCGCCGCCGCCGCCCAACAGCACCGCCGTCAAGGTCCTGGCCTTCTCCTGGCTGCTGTTCCCGGTGTTTGGCGGTATCCTCGCCGCCATCGCGATCCCGGCCTACCAGAGCTACATCGAGCGCGCCCAGGCTGCGCAGGCGCAGTCCCAGCAGGGCGACGAAGCTGCCGACCCGGCGGCCACCGCGGAGCCCTCCGACGGCGACTTCAGCAGTGGTGACACCGAAGGCGGCGACTCGGATCAGTAATGCAACAACCCGTGGCGGGCGTGGTCGAACGCCACCCCGCCACAGAGACTCCTGAATGCCTCGTTTTGCCCTCATCACCGGCGCCTCCAGCGGTATCGGCCTGGCCCTGGCCGAAGCCCTCGCGCGTCGCGGCCAAGCGCTGATCCTGGTGGCGCGCAAGCGCGACGCGCTGGACAGCATCGCTTGCGAACTGTCCCAGCGTTTCGGGGTGGAGGTGCTGTTCCGCGTCTGCGACCTCTCCGAACCGCTGCAGATATCCGGACTGCTCCACGAGTTGGAACAGAGCGGGCGGCAGATCGAACTGCTGGTAAACAACGCCGGTGTCGGCACCTCCGGCGCCTTCATCGACCAGGATTGGTCCCGCGAGCAGGAATTGCTGGAGCTCAATGTGCTGGCCCTGGCCCGCCTGTGCCACGGCATCGGCGCCATGATGGAGCGCAGCGGCGGCGGGAGGATTCTCAACGTCGCCTCCATGGCGAGCCTCCTGCCCGGCCCCTGGATGAGCAGCTACTACGCCAGCAAGGCGTTCGTGCTGCACTTCTCCGAGGGGTTGCGCGAGGAGCTCAAAAGCCGTGGCATCAAGGTTTCCGTGCTCTGCCCAGGCCCAACCCGCACGGCGTTCTACCGCAACGCCGACATGCGCCTGGGCAAGCTCGACAATGGCAAGCGGATCATGTCGCCCGAGGAAGTCGCCTTCCTCGCGGTGAAGGCACTGCGCCGCGCGCCGGCGATCATCATCCCCGGCTGGCGCAACCGACTTTTCGCCTGCGCGGTGCGCCTGCTTCCGCGCTGGGCCCTGCGCAAGCTGGCCGGCCGGGTCAATCGCCTGGCCCTGGCCAGCTAGCCAGGTTCAGTCCGCGCGTACCGTACGGCCATCGGCCCACGCGCGCAGGGCTGCCAACTCCTCGGCCATCACCACCGACAGCGGCGCTGTGCGGCGGATTTCTTCCAGCAGCAACGCCTGGTCCACGGACTTCTGCCGAGCCTGCGCGGCATAGAAAGCGCCGACGACTGCCTGCTCGATCTCCGCGCCGGAGAACCCTTCGGTGGCAGCGGCCAGCTCACCCAGTTCGAACTGGGCGGCGTCCAGTTCACGACGCTGCAGGTGGATGCGGAAGATATCCTGGCGTACCTCGTCGTCTGGCAGGTCGACGAAGAACAGCTCGTCGAAACGCCCCTTGCGCACCAGTTCCGGCGGTAGGCGCTCAATGGCGTTGGCGGTGGCCACCATGAACACCGGCGCCTTGCGCTCGGCCATCCAGGTCAGCAGCGTGGCCAGAACGCGCTGGCTGACGCCATTGTCCTGGTCACCGGTGGCGACGCCTTTTTCGATTTCGTCCGCCCAGAGCACGCAGGGCGCCATGCTGTCGGCCAGGCGCAGCGCTTCGCGCAGGTTGCGCTCGGTCTCGCCGAAGTACTTGTTGTAGAGGCTGCCGAAGTCCAGGCGTAGCAGCGGCAGGCCCCACAGGCCGGCGATCGCTTTGGCTGCCAGGCTCTTGCCAGCGCCCTGCACACCGACCAGCAGCACGCCCTTGGGCAGATCCTTGTCCTTGCCTTCGGTGAACGCGCTCTGCCGCTCGCCCAGCCAGCGCTTGAGGCTGGCCAGCCCACCCACTTCGGCGAAACGCGCGGTATCGTGCTCGAAGCTGAGCACGCCATCGAGGTTGAGGAGCTCGAACTTGGTGCGGTTCAGCTCCGGCAGGTCTTCCTGGGTGATCGCCCCATCGTTGCAGATCACGCTGCGCGCCAGCAGCCGCGCCTCACCATGAGTGAGTCCGCGCAGGTTCTTCACTACCTGGCGCAGCGTGCGGTTGTCCGTACGTACCCGCGCGCCCCGGTTACGCTCACTCCAGCGTGTCGCTTCCTCGCGGACCAGCCCCACCAGTTCATCCTCGGATGGCAACGACAAGGCAAAGCGCGCCGCGAAGCGCTGGACCTCGGCGGGCAGCTTCAGTGCATGGGAAACCAGCACCACCGTGGGGCGGAAATTCCCCTCGGCCATGGCGATCTCCTTGAGCAGGCGCACGGCACGCGGGTTGTCCGCCAGATAGGGATGCAGATCGCAGAGCACATAGAGGTTCGGCTGCGGATCGGCCTTGATCAGCCGCAGGGCATTCTCCGCCTCACGGCTGTCGCCCTCGCCCTGGGGCTCTCCACCAAAACCCAAGCGCTGCAGCCCTTCGGTCGCCGACCAGAATTGCAGGTTGAGCCCGCGCCGTACCGCCAGGCCGGTCAGGGTTTCCAGGACCCTGGGCTCGTCCCAGGATTCGATCACGATCAGTTTGACCCTGGAATCGAGCACCAGGCCCAGGTCATGGATATCGTTCTGCACGCTCGCTCCTTGCGCTGGCCGGCCCGGAACTGGGCGCGGCGGTCGACGGCCGCTAAACTGCTGCTCCTGCCCATATGACTGGAGGTGCATTTCGTGGACTGTCTGTTCTGCAAGATCGTCGCCGGGGAAATTCCCGCGCGCAAGCTCTATGAGGATGACCAGGTCATCGCCTTCCACGACATCGGCCCGCAGGCGCCCGTACATTTCCTGGTGATTCCGAAGAAGCACGTCTCCACCCTCAATGACCTGACCGAGGCAGACAAGCCGTTGGCCGGCCACATCCTCTTCACCGCCCAGCGGCTGGCGAAGGAGCAGGGTTGCGACGAGGGCTTCCGCGTGGTGATGAACTGCAACGACCTGGGCGGCCAGACCGTGCACCACATCCACATGCATGTGCTGGGTCAACGCCAGATGCACTGGCCACCGGGTTGATTGGCGCCCCGTCGATAAAAGGAAGCTGCGCGCACCTCGGCAAGACCTGTCATCCGCCATCCGGTAAACTGCCGGGCGAATGTTCCTACTCGGAGGTGCGCCATGTCCGCCGACCGTCACTACTCTCCCGCCGACCGCTTCCTGCTGCAGGCCGATGCCGCACTGCGCACCCTGCTGCCGTTCAGCGGTCATCCGGGGCGCCCGTCCCCCGCCATCGTCCAGCCCGACGCCGAGCTCAGCGAGACTGACGCCCGCCATGTGGCCGGCCTGATGCGCATCAACCACACCGGCGAGGTCTGCGCCCAGGCGCTGTACCAGGGCCAGGCGCTGACCGCCAAGCTGCCGAAGGTGCGCAAGGCCATGGAAGAAGCGGCCGACGAAGAGGTCGACCATCTTGCCTGGTGTGAGCAACGCATCCGTGAACTGGGCAGCCGTCCGAGCGTGCTCAACCCGCTCTTCTACGGGCTATCCTTCGGCGTCGGCGCAGCCGCCGGGCTGATCAGCGACCGCGTCAGCCTGGGCTTCGTCGCCGCCACCGAAGACCAGGTCTGCAAGCACCTGGACGAACACCTGGCGGAAATCCCCGCCGAGGACCAGAAGTCCCGCGCCATACTCGAGCAGATGCGCGAGGACGAAGAGCACCACGCCACCAGCGCCATCGAGGCTGGCGGCCTGCGCTTCCCGGCACCGGTGAAGTTCGGCATGACGCTGCTGTCCAAGGTGATGACCAAGTCCACCTACCGGATCTGATCCGGCCGGCAACGAAAAAGGGGCGCCCAGTGGGCGCCCCTTTTTCGGTTCTACTATCGAGCGTTACGAGCGCAGGGAGACAAGGCGAAAAGTCGGGATGAAAGCGGAGTTTGCTGCAGCAAATGAGCATTTCAGCCCGGCCTTTCAATGCCGTATCTCCCAGCGCAGTAGCTCGATCAGCGCGGCATGTTGCGCGCGTAGAAGATCTCCAGCATCTCGTGCCGAACGCGCTCTTCCACCTGCTTGCGCTGTTCGGGCGAAAGGTTGCTCGTGGCATCGCCGAACAGGTAGTTGTCCAGGTCGAACTCCTTGAGCAGCATCTTGGTGTGGAACAGGTTCTCCTGGTACACGTTCACGTCGGTCATCTGATAGGCCTCGTACGTGTCGTCGGACAGGTAGTTCTGGATCGAGTTGATCTCGTGGTCGATGAAGTGCTTCCTGCCTTCCACGTCACGGGTGAAACCGCGCACGCGGTAATCCACGGTGACGATGTCCGAGTCGAACTGGTGGATGAGGTAGTTGAGCGCCTTGAGCGGCGAGATGACGCCGCAGGTCGACACATCGATATCCACACGGAAGGTCGCGATGCCTTCCACCGGATGGATCTCCGGATAGGTGTGCACGGTGATATGGCTCTTATCGAGGTGCGCCAGGATGGTTTCCGGTAGCGGCCCCGGGGATTCCTCGATCTGGCTGTCGGTCGGGGTGACCGGCTGCTCGGAGATCAGGATGGTTACGCTGGCGCCTTGCGGATCGTAATCCTGACGGGCGATGTTCAGGATGTTTGCGCCAATGATGTCGACAACATCGGTGAGGATCTGCGTGAGACGCTCGGCATCGTACTCTTCGTCGATGTACTGCACGTAGGCCTGCTGGTCTTCAGGCGTCTCGGCGTAGCAGATGTCATAGATGTTGAAGCTCAAGGTCTTCGTCAGGTTGTTGAACCCGTGGAGCTTGAGTTTGCTTTTCACCGTGGGAGAACTCTCATCAAATGCGGCTCTGCCGCGTGGTTGAGCATGCCCGTCAGATGCGTACGGCGCACCTGCGTAGGACGGTTTACACCTCTTCGCGATGGCGATTGTGGTTTCTGGTTTCGGGCGGAAGGCCCTGAAAAAAGGTGGCGCATTATGCAGAGGTCAGGCGACCTCTGCCAGATTTTGCGCACCCTTGATGATGAAAGGATGAAAGGATGAAAGGAGCTGTCAGCCCAGTTCCACGATCTCGTAATCGTGGGTGATCTCCACGCCGGCGCGGCCGAGCATGATCGAGGCGGAGCAGTATTTCTCGGCCGACAGCTCGACCGCACGCTTGACCTGCGCTTCCTTCAGACCACGTCCCTTGACCACGAAATGCACATGGATCTTGGTGAACACCTTCGGGTCTTCGTCGGCGCGCTCGGCCTCAAGGAAGGCCTCACAGCTCTCCACCGGCTGGCGACCTTTCTTCAGGATGCTGACCACATCGAAGTTGGTGCAGCCACCGAGGCCGAGCAGCAGCATTTCCATCGGACGCACACCCAGGTTGCGGCCACCGGCGTCCGGCGGGCCGTCCATTACCACCACGTGACCGCTGCCGGATTCACCGAGGAACATGGCCTCGCCCGCCCACTGGATTCGCGCTTTCATTGCAAAGGACTCCGCCGGAAAAAAGGGGCGATAGCTTAACACAGCCCTCTAGCACGCCCACCGGGGCCTGCGGCTGTTACCCAGGTCTCATTTCCACACGGCGAGTATGCATTTATCACTTAAGCTGGCGCCGGTTTACTGGCACACTCTAGGAAATTGCCCGCACGAATGTTCCAGCTTTCCGATTGTTGGTAACACGTCGTCTGTTAAGCTCTTGCGGATTTACGTACGCGCAAGAATGCTCAGCAAGGCAATCTGCCGCCCTGCGGATCGAGGGGGATCGAGCCAGGGACGCACGGCACTACAGCTGGTCATAAAAAATCATTAGCGCCTGTTGTGCAAAGGCCACTCTTTATTCTTTCCGGGACTCGGGCATGGTAGCTATTACCCTCACACCCAAAATCAAGAACCTCGACAAGTTGCTCGCGCACTGTCATCGCCGCCGCTTCACCGCCAAGAGCACCATCATCTACGCTGGCGACCGCTGCGAAAGCCTGTTCTTCATCATCAAGGGGTCGGTCACCGTCCTGATCGAGGACGACGATGGCCGCGAGATGATCATCGGGTACCTCAACACCGGCGATTTCTTCGGGGAGATGGGGCTCTTCGAGAAGGAAGGCAGCACCGGCCAGGAGCGCAGCGCCTGGATCCGCGCCAAGACCGAATGCGAAGTCGCCGAGATCAGCTACGCGAAATTCCGCGAACTGAGCCAGCAGGATCCGGAGATTCTCTTCACCCTGGGCAGCCAGATGGCCGATCGCCTGCGCAAGACCACGCGCAAGGTCGGCGACCTGGCCTTCCTCGATGTCACCGGCCGCGTCGCCCGCACTCTGCTGGACCTGTGCCAGCAGCCGGACGCCATGACCCACCCGGACGGCATGCAGATCAAGATCACCCGCCAGGAAATCGGCCGCATCGTCGGCTGCTCCCGCGAGATGGTCGGCCGCGTGCTCAAGAGCCTGGAGGAACAGGGCCTGGTGCATGTGAAAGGCAAGACCATGGTGGTCTTCGGCACCCGCTGAAGCATCCCCAGAACGCAAAAAAGCCGGCAATCGCCGGCTTTTTTGTTGTCCTGACTCTGTAGGAGCTGTCAGTCCGGATCGGCGCCCAGCTTGACCTTGCTGCGCTCGGGGAAGAACAGGCGCTTGAGCTCGGTACCCGGCTCGTCGGCACGCATGAAGGCTTCGCCGACCAGGAAGCCGAACACGTCGCTGACTTCCATCAGCTCCACGTCGGCGCGGTTGAGGATACCGCTTTCGGTGATCACCATGCGCTCACGCGGGATTTCCGGCAGCAAGTCCAGAGTGGTCTCAAGGCTGACTTCGAAAGTGTGCAGGTTGCGGTTGTTGATACCGACCAGCGGAGTGTCCAGGGTCTTCAGCGCGCGCTCCAGTTCCGGGGCGTCGTGCACTTCCACCAGCACGTCGAGGCCGACGTCCTTGGCCACCGAAGCCAGCTCGGCCATGCGCACGTCATCCAGCGCCGAGACGATCAGCAGGATGCAGTCGGCGCCGATGGCGCGGGCTTCCACCACCTGATAAGGGTCGATCAGGAAGTCCTTGCGGATCACCGGCAGCGTGCAGGCTGCGCGGGCTTCCTTGAGGTAGGCGTCGCTGCCGAGGAAGAAATCGATGTCGGTCAGCACGGAGAGGCAGGCGGCGCCGCCCTCCTCGTAACTGCGGGCAATGTCGGCGGGATCGAAGTTCTCGCGCAGGATGCCCTTGCTCGGGGACGCCTTCTTCACCTCGGCGATCACCGCCGGCTCGCGGCGCTTGGCGCGCTCCAGCAGGGCATTGGCGAAACCACGGGGTGCGTCCGCGGCACGCGCCAGCTGTTCCAGCTCGGCAATGCTCACGCGGGTGCGGCGATCAGCGACTTCTTCGGCCTTGCGGGCCAGGATCTTCTGCAGAACCGTCGGCACACTCACTGTGCGTTCTCCTCTCGGTAAACGGCGGTGAAGGCCGCCAGCTCTTCCATCTTCTCCCGCGCAAGCCCGGTGTGCAGGGCGTCGTGGGCCAATTGCATGCCTTCGTGCAGGCTGGTGGCCAGGTCCGCCGCGTAGAGCGCGGCGCCGGCGTTGAGCACGATCAGCTCGGCGGCCTTCTGCCCAGCCTCGGTCTTGCGCCGGCCAAGGGCATCACGGATCAGTTCCAGCGACTGCTGCGGGCTGTCCACGGTCAGGCCGATCAGGCTCTGGCTCTTGATGCCGAAGTCTTCCGGCTGCACTTCGTACTCGGTGACCACGCCGTCCTTCAGTTCGGCGACATGGGTCGGTGCGGCGAGACTGAACTCGTCCAGGCCATCGCGCGAATGCACCACCAGGATGTGCTCGCTGCCCAGACGCTTGAGCACCTCGGCCAGCGGACGGCACAGCGCCTGGCTGAACACGCCGACCACCTGGTGTTTCACACCGGCCGGGTTGGTCAGCGGGCCAAGCATGTTGAACAGGGTACGCAGGCCCAGCTCGCGGCGCGGGCCGGCGGCGTGCTTCATCGCTTTGTGGTGGACCTGGGCGAACATGAAGCCGACACCGACGGTCTCGATGCAGCGCTTCACCTGGACTGGCTTGAGGTCCAGGTAGATGCCGGCCGCTTCCAGCAGGTCGGCGCTGCCGCTCTTGCCGGAGACCGCACGGTTGCCGTGCTTGGCGACTTTGCCGCCCGCCGCGGCGACGACGAAGGCCGCCGCCGAGGACACGTTGAAGATGTTCGCGCCGTCACCGCCAGTGCCGACCACGTCGACCACGTGCTTGAGGCTGTCCAGTTCGACCTGGTCGGCCAGCTCGCGCATCACCGCGACGGCGCCGACGATTTCGTCGATGGTCTCGCTCTTCATGCGCATGCCCATTAGGAAGGCGCCGATCTGCGCGTCGGTGCACTGCCCGGTCATGATCTCGCGCATGACGTCCTGCATTTCCTCGGTGGACAAGTCCAGCTGGTTGACCACGCGGTTGAGGGCTTCCTTGATATTCATGCGCGCACCCCGCCGGTCTGCTTGAGGAAGTTGGCCAGCATCTCGTGGCCTTGTTCGGAGAGGATCGACTCGGGGTGGAACTGCACGCCCTCGACGTTCAGCGTCTTGTGGCGCAGGCCCATGATCTCGTCGACCGAGCCGTCTTCCAGCGCCGTCCAGGCGGTGATCTCCAGGCAGTCGGGCAGCGTCTCGCGCTTGACCACCAGGGAGTGATAGCGGGTCTGGGTCAGCGGGTTGTTCAGGCCGGCGAATACACCCTGGTCCTTGTGGAACACCGGGCTGACCTTGCCATGCATGACCTGGCGCGCCCGCACCACGTCGCCACCGAAAGCCTGGCCGATGGACTGGTGGCCCAGGCACACGCCCAGCAACGGCAGCTTGCCGGCGAAGCGTTCGATCACCTCCAGGGAAACACCCGCTTCGTTCGGGGTGCACGGACCGGGGGACAGGACGATGCGCTCGGGATTGAGCGCGGCGATCTGGTCGACGCTCAGTTCGTCATTGCGAACGACGTGGATGTCGGCCTTCAACTCGGCGAAGTACTGCACCAGGTTGTAGGTGAAGGAATCGTAGTTATCGATCATCAGCAGCATGTCTGCTCGAACCTCATGATTGCACTGCTTTCGGATCGCGCCATCGTCGACACCCGTTGCGGCCTCGTAGGCTGCGCGAATCTGGCAATTATGCCAGCGGATGGGAGAAATGGACGCGTAAGAAGAGACCGGCGCTATGCCGGGAAAGAAGGAATCAGGCGCGCCAGCGCCAACGGGCGAATGCCTTGAGGAGGGAGGTGATGATGCGGGTGCGGTGGATCACGGTTGCGGTCTCGCCTAGCGATGGCCGAACAGTAGCCCAAGGCCGGGCGCCAGCGCAATACGCGCGGCGCCCCTGCCGACGAAGGTAGGACGTTTCACTGGCACGCCTGGAGGGCAGCACGCAGGCGGGTTTCGTAGGCCAGGTGTTGCTGCCGCTCGGCCAGCAACGCACGTATCTTGGTTTGCAGGTCGTCCGCCGGGCGCAGGGCGGTGGTGGCGAATCGGGGAGCTTCGATGGCCGGTGTCTGGCACGGCACCGGGATGGGAATACGGATTTCCACAGGTTTGGGTGAAGTCGCGGCGCAACCGGCGATCAACAGCGGGAAGATCAGCATGAGCACTTTCATGGCAGCAGCTCACGGTCGATCAGTTGACGAACCACCGCGCACTCTTCGCCCTCGCTGCGCTCCAGCAACAGTCGGTTGGCGGCATCTTCATGGCTTTGCGCCAGGTCACGGGCCTGGGCCAGGGCTCGCTCGGCGACCTCCGCACGCTGGCGAGAGCTTTCAGCCAACGCGTCGAGCTGCTCGTTCTGCAGCACCAGCCGGGATTCCAGCGCCTTGCCGGCTTCGCTGCAGCGCGCCTGCTCAAGCTGCAGGCCCTGCAACTGCCCGCCATAGAAGCGCGACGCCAACCAACCGCCGAACAGGCCACTCAGCAGGAAGCAGGCCATCCCCAGCGCCAGCCAGAAACGGCTCATCCCAGCACCTCCTGCGCGCGCCGCCAGAGCAGCAAGCGCTCCTCCAGGCCATTGAGCCCACCATTGATGCGCCGGGTAATGTCCTCGAAGCGCCCGGCGTCCGCCAGCTCGCCAAGCCCGTTACGCTGCCACCACCAGGCGGCGGACCGACACGCCCAGCGGGGTTCCGCCAGCAGTTGTGGGCGGGCGACAAAGGGCTGTGCGAGCCCTTCGCCAACCGAGCGATAGTTGCTCCGTCCCGTCACCTGCAGCAGGCCGCGTCCACGAAAACGCCAGCCGTCGCCAGAGGCTTCATCACCGTTTCCGTTGCGCCCGGCGTAGACGAGGTTGGCAATGCGCTCCGGCTGGTACGCCACCTCTCGCGCCAGCGCCGTGGGCGAGCCGTCGGCGCTGCGGAAGCGCCGGGGCCAGACGGCGGCCAGACGCTGGGCGCTGTATGTCAGGCTTTCCACGCAGCGGGTCAGATGGGCACTTTCATGGCCGACCTGGGCGATGAAGGCAGCAACACGCGGCGGCGTGTCGATTCCGAAATCCCCCATGGCGGCGTCGAGTGCCGGAAGAAAAACGCCCGCGACAGGGCGGGCGTTGGGCAGGATCAGCAGCAGCTGGCGTTCGTCGATTTGCATATCAGCCGCCCTCCCCAGCCTTGCCCTTCCCCTGCGCCCCGCCGTTGCACTGCACCGTGGTAGTCCAGCCACCCGTGGAATAATGCTGGGTGACCGAGTCGATCAGGTAGCGGCCGTCGAGCCCAGCCTTGAAGCCCTGCAGATCAATAGTCAGTTCGGCGAACAGATCGGCGCGGCCGGGCAAGTCCAGCTGCACTTCAGCGCTGTTGCGATTGAACTCGGCCAACCGTGCCGCAGCGACGCGCCGGGCGGCTGCCTCGTCCGGCTGCGGGTGGCGGTCGCAATGCTCCGCGGCGATTTGTGAAGGTGCGTCCGGGTTGGTCACACGAACCTGCTTCTGCACGCCGTCGGCGCCGCGATAGGGCACCTTCACCGCTGCCACGACCTTGCGATCATCCAGGGTAAAGCGGAACGAACCCACGTCCCCGCGCCCCAGCACCGGTATCTCCAAGGCCGGCCCACTGGCGCTGCGGCCAGACTGGCGCGGCTGCACCAGCAGGCTGTTGTTGGCCAGCTTCGCGGTGCAGTCATACTGCCGGGCCAGCCGGGTGATGAAGTTGAAGTCCGACTCTCGAATCTGATCGATGCGCGCGATCACTGTCTCGACATTGCACGCCCCGCGCCAGCCATTGCGCGCCGCGATATCCGCCACCACGCTCGCCAGGCTCATGCCTTCCCAACTGCCACTGCGGGCGGCCTTGCCCTGGCCGCGCATGTCCCCGCTCTTGCCCTTGATCACCAGGTTGTCCGGCATGCCGCTGTAGGTCAGCGTATCCACCACATAGCGGCCCATGCGCGTAAGCGGCGCGCCGTCGTAGCCGAGGAAGACTTCCAGCGCCGCGCCGCGCCGGGGCAGCGTGACGGCGCCATCGCGGTCATCGATAGTGATCTGGAAGGTATCGGACTCCAGGCCAGGCTTGTCGGTCAGTTGCAGCTCGATCAACCGGTCGCTGATCAACGCAGTAATGTCCGCGCCGTCGGCACTGATGCGGAAGGCAGGTTTCATAAGCCACCTTGAATGAAAAGGCCCCGCTTGAGCGGGGCCTGGTTACTGAAGCGAATGCTGGTGGTCACTCCCACAAGCGCACGCTCTGGTCTGCCGGCACGAGCAGTTCCGGCAGGCGGATGATCACGCCTCCCCGTAACGGTTGAGCTTCGTCGGCCAGTCCGGGATTGGCATCCAGCACGGCTTCCACGCAGCCATTGAGATGCCCGTAGCGCTGGTAACAGAGGCGGTCCAGCAGATCGCCGTCAGCGCTTCTGACTATCGTCGTCGCCATAGCGGGTGAACTCCAGGTCGAGGGTTTGCTGACGCGGCACGCCATTGGCGAACAACGCCTCCTGCGTCTCGGTGATCTTGGTCAGGCACCAGTTGCCCAGGTCATCGCCGCGGCCGGTACCGAGATGGACCGGCTCGCTCAGCGCGGCAATGTCGCGCAGCATCCGTGGCTGGTTCCAGCCGACGCGCTGCGAGGTGTCGCCGGCACGGATGAACAGCGGCATGACCACGCCATTGAGCGTGAGCGTTTCCGGGCCGAGGCCGACGCTCTGCTGCGCGCTGCGCCGGCCAAGCCGTGCCTGGTCCTTCCAGGCATAGCTGCTGGTGCGGGTCAGCCGCTGGAAGCCGGTGGTGTCGACGTTGAAGTAGTAAGTCTGCTCGGTCGACTTCAACGGGGTCATGATCAACAGGTGCTGCGGCACCTTGCACATCTGCTCGGAAGGGTCGAGCCTGGGTGCCAGCACCGAGCTTGGCAGGATGTCCTTCAGGCGCGGATCAATCTTGCCCAGCACCTTGTTCACCGCCTGGCCGGCATTGCTGATCTCTTCTCCCAGCTTCTCCACGTGCTCGTTGACCTCGGCCGCCACTTGCCTGGCCTTGTCGAGGTTCTTCTGCAGCTTTTCCTGCTCGGCCTGGGCTTTCTTCACCCCGTCCTGCAACTTGCCCTGGGCACGAACGATGCCATCGGTGACGCGCTTGAGCTTGGCTGCCGCCTCGGGCGTGACGCCGGGCAGGCCTTCGAGCGCTGCGACGCCGCTGCGAATGTGCAGCATTGCCTTGTCCACCGGTGCGGCGACCTGCTCCAGGTCGCGCCGGGCGGCCGTGGCAGCGCCCGCAATCATCCCGAGGCCGGTATTGAACTGTTCCAGATAGGTCATGGGGCCTCCCTACATGACGACGGTGTCGAACAGCGCATTGCGCTGCCTTTCCTGCTGGGCCTCGGCGATCAGCCGGCGCATTGCCGGGACCAGCTCATCCAGCAGTTGCTGCGGATTGACGATGTTGCCCGCCACGTTGATGCTCACCTGCGGCGAGAAGGTCCAGCTGGCTGGAGCGTTGGCGGCCATAGCTGCGGCGACCGGAGCTGCCGGTGCCGGCGCGGCAGACTGCGATTTCGCTGCTTCGTCCGACGGACCGAACAGCGCACCGACCCTGCCACCTATCCATTCGCCGACGGTCGCGCCGATGGCGCCGCCCACCAGCGTCCCCACGACGGGAATCGGAATCAGCGTGCCTAGCGCAGCACCTGCTGCCGCACCAATGGCCGAGCCTCCGGCCTTGCCGTAGCCGACGGCCTTCTGCGCAGGCGACTGGTCACTGGCATAGACCGAGGCAACATCGGCGATCGCCAACGCGGCATTGATCGGCCCGAAACGTCGCAAGCCCGCTCCAGCTTTCCGTACCAATCCGCCCGCCGCCCTTCCGATGCCGGAAGCACCCACGCGGCGTGCCAGGCCTGCGCCACGACGCAGGATGCCACCAGCGGCGCGACCGACACGCGAAGAGCGCACGGTTTGTGCCGCCCGGCCGAGCCATCCGGAGGCGGCTCCCGCGGCGCGTCCCAAGGTGGACCGGGCGCGCTGGAAGATACCGCCACGCGCCGCCCTGCCCGAGCCGCCGGTTTTCGATTTTCCGCCGCCCTTGCCTTTGCCCTTGCCTTTCGGCCTGCCCTCGAGGAGACCGTCGCACACGCAGGCCGGCCAGTTGGTGACGAAGACATCCTGGACATCGCGCTTGCCCCAGTTCCAGGGCATTGCATCATTGGCGTCCTCGACGAATTTCTTTGCGTCGATCAGGGACTTCAGCGCCAGCAGACCACCGCCGACAAACTCCAGGGCGCCCTGATGGCTGAGCATGGCATCACCAATTCCCAGCATGGCGCCGGAAATCTTTTGCTCGCTGGCCTCCAACTGCCCCAGCGGAGATTCCTGATGTTGCTTGACGCCCTGCTGCAACAGGTCGGCTGGGGCGGCAGCCAGGGACTGCCTGGTCTGCAACAAGGCCTCAGTCTTCTGCGAGTCTCCTGCCCGCAACGAGGCCAGTCTGCCAAGCAGATCGCGGCTGAACAGCTCGACCGACGGCGCTTCCTTCTGACCACGCCACGCCACTGCACTCAACGCACGCTCCAGATCGGCGGCATTGTTGATGCCCCCCTTCTGCTGCAGGGCGCTGATCAGCTGTGCCGTCGTTTGCATCGACACGCCCTGCCCCTGGGCGAACCTGGCCGCCACCGGCAACATCGTGTCCATATCGCGGAGCGGCACCTTGCTCTCGGCCATCGCCTGCGCCAGGCCCAGCACCTTTTCGCGGGGCATCGCAGCAGCATCCGCCGCCATCACAACGCGATTGCCCAATGCCGCCTCGGCGACCGGGTCGTAGGGTTGCCCTGCCGCTTCGCGAACCTGCACCAGACGCCCACGAAACGCGAGGCTCGCGCTCAGGGAAGATCGCGCGACATCACCGACAGAGTTCAGCTCGGACAACGACTTTGTCGCCGTTTCCATCCGCTGCCAATCGTTCGTCGGTGCGCTCGCCGGTGCGCTCGCCGCTGACGCTACACCGACGGTGATTTTCGGCAAGCGAACCTCTGCCGGCCGCAGTCCCAGCAGATCGATGATCCGTCGCAGCGCCAGCCTGGTTTCCCCCGCGTAGCGCTCACTGGAGCGATGGCGGATATCCTGGTTGTCCTGAACGGCATCGATGCCATCCACCAGCGTGCGCATGGGCAGACCTGCATCCAGTTTTCCAACGAGGGTTCCCAGGCGCACGGCGGAGTCCGTTATCACCCGGCCGAGCGTGCTGCCCAGACCGACGACAGCCGCCACCAGCACGTCCGGCTTTTCACTCATTTCCATTTCACTCGCCCTCTGACGACACTCGTCACTTCAACGACAAGGGAGCGCCGGTCACCCGACGCTCCGCGAGGGCGAACTAGCCCGCCTCGTCCCCCAGCCACCAACGCAGGTCGCTGAGGGTCATGCACTCCAGTTCGCCGACCGTGAAGCCCGACTCAGTCGCCAGTCGCCGCGCCAGCTGGCGCATCAGCGCGAAGCTCATCGTCGTCCTCTCGCACCAGGCGAAAGTAGGCGTGTTGCAGGCGCTGGTAATCGCTGAGCTTGAGCCCCTCCAGGTCCTGACGGCTGACCTGCACCAGCGAGGCGAACAGTTGCAGCTCGCGCTCCTCGTCATCACTGGCCACCTTGCTGGCCAGGCGGATGTCACGCACGGTCGGCGCACGCAGGGTGAGGACGTCCACATCGACGCCGTTGCAGGAGGTTGGACGGGACAGCTTCACCACCGCCGCGTCCTCGGAAAGGCTCAGCCACGCGGGCTGCTTGACAGAGTCTTGCATCACGGCTCTCCTCAGACGCCCAGGTCGTTACGCATGGCGGCGAGCTGGTCGACGCCGTCGATCTTGCGCACCGAGTTGGCCGGGTCGATCTCGAACATCTCGCGACCCTCGACTTCCAGCTTGTAGTAGGTGACCGCCACGCTGTAGGTGCAGGCGGCCAGATCGCCGGCTTTCCAGTCGCCCGGGTTGATCTCCTTGAGCAGGCCACGGACGGTGGCGACCACTGGAACGGTGCCGCCCTTCTGGGTCTTGAAGGAGCCGCGGAAGGTGCCGTTGAATGCTCCCTGGTCGCTCAGGCCGAAGAACTTCATGGCCTCGCGGCGCGCGCCGTTGGTGGTGAACTTTGCCTCCATGGCCTCCAGGCCGACGTCGAGCAGGACCGGAGCGTCCATGCCACCGGCACGGTACTCCTGGGTCTTCACCTTGAGGGTCGGCAGGGTCAGGGAGGGCACGTCACCGGCAAAGCTGACGCCGTCGACGAAGAGGTTGGTATTGGTGAGGATCTGCGGAATCATCTGGGGTTCTCCTTAAGCTGCGTCCAGGACTTCGGTGAGCCACTGATCGGTCACCTCGACGCGGAAGTTGGGGTTCTCGGCAGGCGGTACGTCGGTGAAGCGGATGTTCCAGTACACCTTGCCCTGGGCCAGTTGGCTGGCGGTGTTGAGTTCCGGGTCGGCATAGACCTCGAAGTCGATCACCGCGCCCTGGTTCTTCAGGTCGCGCATGAAGGCCTGCAGGCCCTCGGTGACATCCTTCACGTAGGTCTTGGTGATGCCGCGGTCAACCGCCCACTTGTGCCCGGCGAGGATTGCGTCCATCACCATGTCCATGGTTCGCACGCGGGTCACGAAGGCCCACTTGGCGTCGCTGGAGAGGGTGCGGTTGCCCCACAGGCGGTAGCCGTCGTCGCGGATGATGGTGGTGATGTTGGCGTTGTTGAGCAGGTTGGCGCGGCAGGTCTCGTCGCCGTCGAGGAATTCGATGGGGCGGCCGGTACCCGTGATGCCGAGCAGTTCCTTGTTCGACGGCGAGGACCAGAAGCCGTACTGGCTGTCGGTCCAGGCGAACAGCGCGGCGGCGTTGGCGGATGCCGGTGCGTCAACAGTGGCGCTGCTGACGGTGTCCCAGTACTGCACGCCCGGATCGACCAGGTAGATGCGCTTGCTGCCGAACTCTTCGGCGTATGCGATCGCCGCCTCGTCGGTGGTGTTGGGGCCGTCGACGATGGCGATGGCGCGCAGCTTCTCGGCCAGCGCGCCCATCGCAGTGCCAACCGCCTGGGTGGCGGAATGCTTCGGCGCGATCAGCAGGCGCGGCTGGGCATTGAAGCGCGACTTGCCATCGAGCAGCGCCTGCAGGCCGGTACGCTGGCCGGCTTCGGTGACGCTGCCGATGATCGAGGAAGTCTGCTGCGCAGCATCCTCGACCTTCGCCACGCCGACCGCCACGACCACTGCGGCGGACTGGGTGAAGATGGCGGTGCAGGACTTGTAGATGGCCGATGCGGTACCGAAGGCGGCGGCCGCTTCACGCAGGTTGGTGAGCAGCACGGGCATGTCCGCCTGTGCGGTCAGTTTGCTATCGGGGGTGAAGGTATCCACCAGGCCGATGATCGAGGACGACGGTAGCGCAATGGTGCGCGCACCGACGTCGACATTGGTCACGGTGACGCCGTGAAAGAAGCTCATAGGGTTTTCTCCAGACATAAAAAAACCGCCGGGAGGCGGTCGGGTGGTTTGCCCATTCAACGAAGGTGAGGGCGGTTTTTCGAACAAGTAATGGATGATTTTGTGAGTCCTCATCGCGCCAAGATTGGATCAATGAAGACAACGCTCCGGTGAGACCTGTAACTAGATGCCCACTGCGAACCAACGGAAAGTCACAATTCCTGGCACAACCAAGTCTCCCGAGTTCATATACACCTTGCCTGCTCTGTAGACGACGAACTGGGAGTTGGTTATGGGGGACGCTCCTACCGGAATACAGCTGTTTCCTGCATCACACGCGATAACCTGGAAACAGGTGGAGGGAAACGGGAGTGTGAATGGGAAGTTGCCAGACGATGCCCCTTGGGCAATTACAGCATTGCCCCACTGAATCAGCAGACCGCTGGGAAGCCGCTGATAACCACTAACCGTTGGACTAGCCGCAAACGCCGCTGCAGATCCCAACCTGGCACTACCACTCACTGCAAACCATGCGTTCACCCCATTACTGATCAGCACCAGATCGTCACCTGGGCCGACTCCCATCATGATCGAGGCCTGTGGCTGGGCGATGTTGTCGCTCCCCACTCGTTGTAGCGTGGTAGTGGTAGTACCGCTGGAATTGCTGAAGTACAGAGCGCTGCCATTAGGAACCGATGCGGCGCTCGGGAGTGTCAAGGTGCCATTGGCTGGCAGAGAGAGCTGGATAGCCCTACCACAAGCACTGGACGGAATGGCAACGCCAGCAGTAGAAAAAGACAGCCAACTGGAGAACTGCACACCTGCTGATTTGACAAAAGCAGTGGTTGCTATCGATGTATCGTTGTCGTACTGGGCCGGAGTGGGGGCGGTGGGATTCCCAGTAAGTGTCGGAGAGGCCAGTGGTGCCAGTGGTGACACCGCCGATTGTACAAACGCAGTGGTTGCGAGTTGCTGCGAATTGCTTCCTGGTGACGGCGTGGGAGCTGTCGGCACTCCACTCAGAGCAGGCGAATCCAGCTTCGCCAGTTCTACCGGTGCACGCCAGGTGCCGTCGCTGTTGCTGGACCGACCAAAGAAGCGATCGCCGGAGGGAATGTTGGCGATCTCGAATCCCCTGTTCCCGCCGTAAGTCATACGCATCAGAAACGCGTAATTGGAGTAAGGCGAAACATTCGCCGGCAAGTAATACATACCGGATTTCAATGCCGCCAGCGCCGAGGCATCGGCCGGAGCCTCTCCTGCTCCGGTGCTTGCCAGACCGGAACTGTTCAACGTGTCCTGGACGTAAGCCGTCGTCGCCACCGCAGTCGAACTGTCGCCGCGCGCAGCCGTCGTGGTGGTGGGCCTTCCAGCCAGGTATGTGTTCACAAAATCCATTTCCGGGTAGTACACGTCGACCGAGTTGCAGACCAACGAACACTGCCGCCCCTGGGTCACCGTCACGCCGGCTCCAGCAGCAGTCTTGATCGTCACGGTGAACGCACCGCTCGTGCGGTTATGCACCACCCACTGACGATAAACATTCGGCACGATCACGTTGATGTTGGCGGTGAGAACACCGGTAAACACCAGCATGCCGTAGCCGACTTCGTCAGCGGTCAAGGTGACATCCGCTCCCCCCGCGACAGACTTCGTCAGTTGGCCAGCCACCAGGTTGCGGACGTAACTGGTAGTCGCCAAGCGTGTGGACAGATCACCTTGAGCTGGATTGGGCGCAGTTGGGGTGCCGGAGAATGCCGGCGATGCCAGCTTCGCCAGGCCGTTAGTAATGTTCTGGAAACTCAGCGCCGTAGTGCCCAAGATGATCGCGCCATCGGTCACCAGTTGCCAGATGCTGTCTGCCTGGGAAGTACCACTTTCCACCACCACCGTCAGGCCCGGTGTCACTTCGCCGCTTTCGTCGGCATCGGTGGACCGCTTCCACGCGGCCGCCGCCGCGACATAGATGCCGTTGTCAGCGGAGTTGCTCTGGTTCTTCACCAACACGCGGTCGCCAGCAATCAGGGCGACGCCATCCAGGGTCTGCAATCCGCTGAGGGTGATGCTCGCGGTCGACGCCACGCGCACCGACTGCTTGCAGTCCAGTCGATTCATCGCGCTGACGATGGCGCTATCGACGTACTCGCGAGTTGCCAACACCACACTCGGATCGATCTTCAACTCCACCGACGCGGCGTTGCTGACGATCAGCACGATACGCACGGTCTGGGTGCGGCCGCTGCCTTCGGCCAGTTGCGGTTTATAGGAGGGCGCGCAGTTGGCGTAGGCGATCAGCGCGCCGACTTCGTCGTACAGGCCCATCTCGCGGATCCACCAGCCACCCACGTCCTCGGGGATGACCTGTTCGGCGATGATCTGCGAGCTGTTCGCCGGGTCGACACTCAGCCGGTTCAGCGGCGCACGACGGACTTCGTTGACCAGATTCGTGCGGCTGGCATCGGGCGTCGGTACGTTGCCGCCGCCGTCGCCGACGGCGAGCTGGGTGATTTTCAGGGAGGTGCCCAGCGCAGTGGCATTCGCCAGCTTGCCGGCACCGATCGTGGTGAGTAGTGCGTAGTAGGTTACTGCCATGGGTAGACACTCAAGCTATCGATGGTGTGCTCCCGGCACGGCAAGCCGTGGCTGCCGATCGCTTCGATCACATCCGGGAGGTAGGGATAGACGGTGACGATGTCGCCGTCGTATTGCCCGGAGCCGACGGTGATCCGCCCCTGGGATTCCAGGCTGATATCCAGCCCGATGAGGTGCCGCGTGAGCGGCTTGGCGTCCTCGATCAGACGCTCCACCTCCTGGTACATCTCTTCGCTGATACCGCTGTCAAGTACGCCGATGCGCAGGCGGAAGGTGCCCGGCTCGCCCATGGGCGAGCCCTGCCACCACTCGATGATCTCGATCAGGTAACCCAGCGGCTCGATCACCCGCCGGAGCGCGGCGATGGTTCCCTTGTGCTGATGGATGCGGAACGCAGCGGCCACCGCCTTGCGCTTCACCGCCTCGTTCCAGGCCGGATCCCAGCGGTCCACCGACCAGGCCCAGGCGAGATACGGCAGCAGCGCGACAGGGCAACGTTGCGGGTCCATGAGCTCGCGCAGCGGCACTGGCAGGTCACCGACCTGCACATCGGCCAGCGCACGCTCCAGCGGCGTCGAGTTGATCGGCAGCAGGCGGCTACTCATCGGAGCCACCGACGCGGATCTGGTAGCCGCTGCAATAGGCCGCCTGGGTGGAGTCGAGCACCACGTCCGCTGCCGGCTTCGCCAGTTCGACACGCTGCACGCCTTCCACATGCAGGGCGGCAAACAGCGCGCTACGACGGATATCCCGGCCGATGCGGCGCTGGGTAGCGATGTAGCTCTGCAGCGAAGCCTCGGCAGCCTGCTGGATCAGCTCGGCCTCCGGCCCCGGGTAGATGTAGAGCACGGCATCGACCTGGTAAGGCACGATGGCGGCGGACTGCACCGTGAGGCGGTCGCCTACCGGGCGCACATCCTCATCGTTCAGAGCCGTGCGCACCGCCTGGAGCAGCTCTTCCGAAGCAGCACCGTTGCCCTCGGAAGACAGCACGCTGACCAGTGCTTCGCACGGCTGCGGGCTGACCGCCGAGACGTCGGCGATGCGCCCGTCGGCGCCGAGCGCGAAGGCCACATAGGCGTTGCGCGGGCCGGCCACCGAAAGCTGATCGAAGGCCAACTGGGTGCGGTTGCGCAGCGAGTCGTCGCCCTCCAGCACGGCCGGCGTCGGCGGCGAGGTGGTGGCGTCTGCCTGCTGGATCACCAGGCGCTTGACGTTGTAACCGGCGGCCAGTTGATCGAGGTCGCCCTGGGTTGCGTAGCCGAGCATCACGGCACGGGCAGCGTCGTTGATCCGGGCGCGCAGCAGCAGCTCCCGGTAGGCCGCCAACTCCAGCAGCTTGACCACCGGATCGGACTCCAGCGCGGCGCTCCAGGCCTCACCCATGGCACTGCGGAAATCTGCCAGTAGCTCGTCGTAGAGGCTCTCGTAGTCGAGGTTTTCTACCACTTCCGGGGCGGGCAACTGGGACAGGTCGATGAGGCTCATGCCGCCACCTCCAGACCGACTTCGTCACCCAGGTAGATGCCGCGCAAGCGCAGCGAAACGCGGCCGCCCATCACCGCCGTCACCTGCACGGAACTCAGGCGCAGGCGCGGCTCCCAACGGCCGATGGCGCGGGCTACTTCCGCCTGTACTGCGCCCTTCCAGCCCTCGGTCACCGGCAGGTCGACCATGCGCCGCAGGCGACTGCCGTACTCGGGGCGCATGCGTCGACTGCCCAGCGGCGTGCCGAGGATGTCCTCGATGGATTGTTTCAGGTGTGCCAGCCCACTGAGCGGCTGACCGTTGCGCCGATCCATGCCGATCATGGCCGCGCCCTCCGCCACTCAGGGTGCGCACAGGATTCTTTGCCCATGGCAGGTCTCCAGAAATGCAAAGGCCCGCACATGGCGGGCCCGGGTTGATAATCGACTGTCGTCAGTGGGTGTGGTGATTGCTGTTGCCGGCGGTGTCCATGATCGAACCGGTGCTGCTGATATTGCCGTTCACCGTCAGCGCGCCCTTGATGTTCACCGGCCCGGTCAGCTGGATGCTCGCGGCAGAGACGGTCACCGCCCCCGGATCGATCACCACCTGGGTGCCACCGACCTTCACCGTTGCACTGCCAGCAGGCAGTTGCAGGTCGTAGCGATGCGCCTGCCAGTCGTAGCTCAGCACCGCGCCATCGGGGAAATGCCAGCTCTCCACCTCGCCGCGATTGTTCGGTGCAGCCGCTGCCACCCCGAACAAGCCGGGCACGAAGGTGCCCATCGCGGCCATGCCAGACGGGCTCAGCAATACGCCCTGCTCGCCCAGGCTCGGCGCGCGCCAGTGCCGAGCGGCACCAGCGGCCTGTGCGTGCCAGCGCACCCAGGCGCTGGTCCACTCGCCGGACCGCACGCGTACCCGCGCCGCCGCCAGGTCCACCGCTACCACCTCGCATGGCATGACCAGCGCGGCCAGCATGCGGTCGTGCTCGGCGCTCACGTAGTCCTGGTTCATTGCAGCGCTCCAGGATCGAAGTAATCGTCCTCATGACCGGGACCGGTCTCGGGATCGAACCCCAGCACCAGGCTGCCCGGCGGCTGGTCTTCCCACGGCCATTCCGTTTCACCGAGCAATACCGGTTGCTGCCACTCGACCAGCCACGCCCGGCACGTCGCCAGCGCAGGACTTTCGCTGTCCGGCTGGGCCTGGATGAAGCTGACCGGCTCCAGTTCCAGCCCCCAGTTCTGGGCGCGCAATAGCATGGCCAGCGCGGCGACGTTGCGCAGTGCAAAAGCCTCGGCTTGCGCGTCATCCCTTGCTACCAGAATGCGCGCCTGGAGCCGGCAGACCAGTGCGGTCTGGCCATTGCCGGGATCACGGCCGGGCAGCAGGCCGGCGTACTCCAGCGCCAGCGCAGGAAGTGTCGCCGGCGCTTGCTTGAGTGGGCCACGCAGAATGGCGCCGATCTCGGTCAGTCGCGTGGATAGCGCCTGCTCCACCGTGTCGAGCAGCAGGGCGAGGGTCAAAGGTTGTTCGGACATGTCGTCTCCTTGAAGCATCACTCTTGTCCGCGCTCGCTCGGCGGCAGTTCGCAGACGCCCAGGCGCTTCGCCGCCCAGCGTTCATAAAGACCGACGGCGATCTCCGCACCGGCCGCCGCGGTCAGGCTGCCGATGGCCGCAGCGAGAGTCAGCGAGGCGCCGCAGGCCATGGCCAAGAACATCACCGCCATGCCGCAGACGATGGAAGCACCGGAGCGCAGCGCCAGGCGTCGCAGCAATCGCCAGCCGCCCAGGCCCGCTTTGTCGGCGCGCCACATTTCACCGCTGATGCCGCCCGCAACCGCGAGCAGGATCAGCCCCCACAAAGGCACGTCGGCCAGGGTCTGAGGTTCGTTGCCCATTGGCTCACCTTGGATAAAGACGCCCGCGAACGGGCGAAACCGGCGGCTATCAGCCGGCCGGGGATCACTGCCGGCAAGCTCGCCGGCCGCCCGCCGAATCGGCGGTTCAAAAAACGCGGGCATGAAAAAGCCCGGCGCTGAGGCCGGGCTTTTCGGGGTTTCGCGTTGTGCTCCCTGGGGACGCACCTTTACAAGAATGACTACTTTTTACCCCCCGATTCCCGCCGGAACAAGGCTTCTTAGGGAATGCGCTGCAATACGCAGATGACACACCGTAATGTGCTGCCGAAACGCCGAAATCCAGCGTCTGAAATTTCAGAGCACCTTGCTCATCAGCACGGTGGTAAAGCCGCTGTGCCACTCCTCATCCGGGTAGAAATCAACCTCCGCATAGCCCTGCTTGCCATAGAAAGCGCGCGCCTGCTGGTTGAAGGTGTCGGTCTCCAGCCGGGCCCGGGCGAAACCTGCAGCGCGGATATTCTGTTCCGCGTGATCCAGCAACACAGCACCAATACCGCGGCGCTGCTGGCCGGGTGAGACGTGCAGAGCATCGATGAAGTCGTCGCGCCAATCGAGCAGGCCGACGATCTCGCCATCGATGCAGGCGACCTGGAAATGCGGCAGGCGCTCGCGCACATAGGCGACGGTATGTGCGGAAGACTCGAAGCGCGCGATGGCTTGGGTACTCAGCGCGGGCTTCCAGGTGGCTTCATAGGTTTCGCCGAGGATGCGCAGGATGGCATCGGCGTCGGCCGGTTCAGCGCGGCGGAGAAGAATAGGCGTTTTCATGGGGCGCGAGCATAGCTCAAGGTCCCCCACGAAAAGCACGAAGCCCGGCGCAGGGCCGGGCTTCGGAGAAGGGCTGGAAGGATTCAGGCGGCGCGGCGCATCAGCCGCGACTGGATGCTCTGGTGCGCCACATGCAGGCGCAGGTAGAAGGTGTTGCGGCTGCAGCGGCAGTGCCGGTACTTCTGCGCGGCTTCGCTGTCGCGGTTGAGGTAGTGCTCGGTGACGACGTCTTTCTGCTCGTCCGGCAACTGGTTGATGATCAGGTCCAGTTCGGCGACGCGATCAAGGATCACCTTGCTACCCCGGGTACCGCGGATCATTTCGCCCCTGTTGGCAATCATCATCGCCAGCAGGTTGCCCCCCGCGTAACCACCGCCGGCGCTACCCGGATTGTGCATTTCCTCGGCCCAGAGCTTGAGCATTTCATCGATCGGTTTGATCACGGCATTTCTCCCTGGCGGCTCAGTGCCGCCGCTCCAGTTCGTCCATTGCCTGGCAGTCGATGCAGCGCGTACAGCCCGGTGCGGCCAGTCGACGTGCGGGTGGAATATCGTCGCCGCAGTCTTCGCAATACTCGGCGGAGCTGACTGCCAGGCGAGAGCGGCGGCTATGCAGCAGGTCTTCGATCCGGTCGAGCACCAGGTCGTTGGCGTAGTCAGCGATATCAGCCACGGCGCACCTCCGTATCGACGGTTTGTGCGCAATGCCTGGCGTGTTGCAGGTGTTGATTCATGAAGGTCCTCCTGGCGACCTGCCCTCCGTGGTCGCCGAGCCTTCGGTCGGCCTGTGGTGGTCAGTCGCGATCTGTTCGTCGCGGACGCCTGACCATCGTGGCGGCGTCCCTTGCCGGTGCGCGGGCAGCACCTCCCTGGCCTGCCCGCGCCCTCCAGCCTGCCCCGCGCATCGCGCTTCGCAGGCAACCCGCGGCGTCCTTGCCGCGGTGAGGGGGAAGCCGTTCGCCTCCCTTCAGCCGAACCGGTATTCATCTCTTCGGTCGGCTGCTGGCTTTATGATTACAACCATGGCTATATTTAGTCAACACCAAAGCTATTTACAGCCTACAACCCAGGAGGTAGAGTGCCCCCATGGAAAACTCACCCTCATCGACGCTGGCAGACCGCCTCAAACAGGCGATGGCCTCGCGTAACCTGAAGCAGGAAACCCTGGCTGAAGCTGCCGGGGTTTCGCAGAACACCATCCACAAGCTGACCTCGGGCAAGGCGCAGAGCACGCGCAAGCTGATCGAGATCGCCAGCGCCCTGGGCGTCTCGCCGACCTGGCTGGCGACCGGAGAAGGTTCGCCGGCGGCCACCACCAGCGCGCCGGTAGTGCGCCCGGCCGATGGCAGCCCGCTGCGGCTGGAACCGCTGCACCCATGGGATAGCGACACACCGCTGGACGAGGACGAAGTGGAACTACGCCTGTACAAGGAAGTGGAACTGGCGGCTGGCGCCGGCCGCACCGCGGTGCGCGAGATAGAAGGGCGCAAGCTGCGTTTCTCGTACGCCACCTTGCGCGCTGCGGGAGTCGACCCGGCGGCGGCGATCTGCGCCCAGCTCACCGGCAACAGCATGGAGCCGCTGATCATGGATGGCTCCACCATCGGCATCGACACGGCCACCACGCACATCACCGACGGTGAGATCTACGCCCTGGAACATGAGGGCATGCTGCGGGTGAAGTTCGTCTATCGCCTGCCTGGCGGAGGCATCCGCCTGCGCAGCTTCAACCGCGACGAATACCCTGACGAGGAGTACCCGGCGGAGCAGTTCGACAGCGGCCAGATCCGCATGATCGGCTGGGTGTTCTGGTGGTCGACGGTACGCCATCGCCGCGCACCGACCCTGGTTCGCTAAGCATCGCCTGCTGGTCATGAACCCTGCTTCGGCGGGGTTTTCTCTGCGCGGCGATTGAAAAGAAATACAACCTTTGCTATATTTCTCCTGTCGCCACCACCATCGGAACAGGAGAGTCCCATGCAGTCGACCGCCGATATTCGCCCCGCCCCGCGCCCGGAGACGGTGAGCCTGGTCTATCAGATCTTCGGGGACGTCCTGGTGCCGCTGGAGCAAGTGCGCGAGCGCTGGTTCCGCAACCTGAACCGGGAGAATTTCAGCAAGGCACTGTCCTGCGGGCGCATCGCCCTGCCGGTGACCACGCTGGATGACAGCCACAAGGCGATGCAATACGTCGCGGTGGATCATCTCGCCGCGTATGTGGAGGAGCGCTCGCAGCAGGCGAATGCTGCCTTGGTTCAGCGCAAGTCGGGTCTTCAGGTGATGGAGGCGCGCCAGGCCGGGTGATCAGGCTCTTGTAGGAGCGAGCTTGCTCGCGAACGGCGTTGGCCGGGTGCTCCGATGTTGATCGGTTCGCGAGCAAGCTCGCTCCTACACAGAGCAGCCGGCGACTGCGCGAAAGCCGAGTCAGGGAACCTGATGTATCGCGTAGGAGCGGGCTCCGTCCGCGATAGCTCCCGGCGCGACTCGTAGCTGGATATCGCAGACGGAGTCCGCTCCTACGAAAAGAAAAAGCCCCGCCGAAGCGGGGCTTTTCAGTCGAATCAGCGACTCAATCGTTACCGTGCAAACGCGCGGTGTGCTCGGCCAGCGCCACGGCGCGGAACATCGCGCGGCGCTTGTTGATGGTTTCTTCCCACTCCGCCGCCGGCACCGAGTCGGCGACGATACCGCCGCCGGCCTGCACGTGGAGTTCGCCGTTCTTGATCACCGCGGTGCGAATGGCGATAGCGGTATCCATGTTGCCGTTCCACGCGAGATAGCCCACGGCACCGCCGTAGACGCCACGCTTGACCGGCTCCAGCTCGTCGATGATTTCCATGGCGCGGATCTTCGGTGCGCCGGACAGCGTGCCGGCCGGCAGGATGGCGCGCAGGGCGTCCATCGCCGAGAGCTCCGGCTTGAGTTGGCCGTTCACGTTGGAAACGATGTGCATGACGTTGGAATAGCGCTCGATCACCATCTGCTCGGTGACCTTCACGCTGCCGGTCTGCGACACGCGACCGACGTCGTTGCGGCCCAGGTCGATGAGCATCAGGTGCTCGGCGATTTCCTTGGCGTCGGACAGCAGGTCCTCTTCCAGTGCGCGGTCGGCTTCTTCGGTCGCGCCACGCGGGCGGGTACCGGCGATGGGGCGCACGGTGACTTCGCCATCTTCGACACGCACCAGCACTTCCGGCGAGCTGCCGACGACATGGAAGTCGCCGAAGTTGAAGAAGTACATGTACGGCGTCGGGTTGAAGCAGCGCAGCGCGCGGTACAGGTCGATGGGCGCGGCGCTGAAGTCGATGGACATGCGCTGCGACGGCACGACCTGCATGCAGTCACCGGCGAGGATGTACTCCTTCACGGTGTCCACCGCCCGCTCGTAATCCTCGCGGGTGAAGCTGGCGCGGAACTGCGGCTCCGGCGCGTTGACCGCGCTGAAGTCCAGGCCGCGGCGCGGGGTAATCGGCTGGCGCAGGCGCTCCAGCAGCTCGTCCAGTTGCGCCAGGCCCTTGTCGTAGGCGTCGGCCTGGGCCGGATCGGCGAGGACGATCGCGTGCATCTTGCCGGCGAGGTTGTCGAACACGACGACCGCGTCGGAGACCATCAGCAGGATGTCCGGATTGTTCAGCGGGTCCGGGTTCGGGCACTGCGCCAGGCGCTGCTCGACGTAGCGCACGCAGTCATAGCCGAAGTAGCCCACCAGGCCACCGTTGAAACGCGGCAGACCAGCGATGGTCGGCACGCGGTAGCGATCCTTGAACGCTTCGACGAAGGCCAGCGGGTCGGCACATTCGAAGCTCTCGGTCTCGACGCCGTCGACCTTGATGCTCGCCTGGTGGCCGTAGACGCGCAGCACGGTGCGGCTGGGCAGGCCGATGATCGAATAGCGACCCCACTTCTCGCCGCCCTGCACGGATTCGAGCAGGTAGGTGTTCGGACCGTCGGCGAGCTTGAGGTAGATCGACAGCGGGGTGTCGAAGTCGGCAAGGGTTTCGCAGGTCAGCGGAATGCGGTTGTAGCCTTCGGCGGCCAGGCGCTGGAATTCTTCGCGGGTCATGATCAGCCTCGTGGAATAAGAGCCTGTTTAGGATCTCGCGAGCTAGAGCGGAACAAGGCGAAATCGCTTGAGAGAGCGGAGTTTACACGCAGTAAATGAGCATCTCGAAAGCGATTTCAACGCAGTGCCGCCGACGCGCAGCAGATAGTAAACGGGCTCTGAGGGGGAAACGGACTTGGGTGCACACACGCCGGTCGTACCGGCCAAAGGATGTCAGGCGCGCCAGCGCCAGCGGGCCAGGGCCTTGATGACTTTCATCCAGAGTGTGTGGGGAGCCGTTTCCACGGTGCTGTCTCGCTGAGCGGGTTTTGAAGCGGAGTCGGGCAACACTATCGCTTTGCCCGAGTCGAAGCAAGGCAGCAGATGGCGCAGGTCGTCGAGCACGAGCGTCGGGGTTTCTTCGGCAATGGGGCGGCCATGGTTATAGCCGTAGCTCAGGCCGACGCTGCGCACGCCGGCGGCCTTGGCCGCAAGGATGTCGTTGCGCGAGTCGCCGACGAACAGCGCCTGCTCTGCCGATACACCGGCCATCTTCATTACGAACAGCAGCGCGGCCGGGTCGGGCTTCTGCTGCGGCAGGGTGTCACCGCCGATGATCCAGCGGAAGAATTTGCCCAGCTTCATCTCGTCCAGCAGGGGGCCGACGAAGCGCTCGGGCTTGTTGGTGATCAGCGCCAGCTCGACGCCGCGCTTCTTCAGCCACTTCAGGGTCTCGATGACGCCGGGGTAGACCACGGTCAACGCATGGCTGTCGGCGTAGGCGTCCATGAAGATTTCCAGCGCGCGCTCGGTGTCTTCTTCGCTAACACTTTCATGCTCGATGTCGCCCGCCAGGGCGCGGCGCACCAGTACGCGCGCGCCGTTGCCGACCCAGTGACGCACGGCGTCCAGGCCGGCCGGCTGGCGCCCGAGCGCCAGCAGCATCTTGTCCACCGCCGCAGCGAGGTCGGGGACCGAGTCCACCAGGGTGCCGTCCAGGTCGAACATCACCAGACGCGGCAGCCCGGCGAACGGCAGTTGTGCAGCGCTCATCACTTGCGCGCCTGCGCCAGCTCGGCATGCATGGCGCGAATGACCTCGGCGTAGTCCGGTGCGTTGAAGATGGCGGAACCGGCGACGAAGGTGTCGGCGCCAGCAGCGGCGATCTCGCGGATGTTCTTCACATTCACCCCGCCGTCGATTTCCAGACGGATATCGCGGCCGGAAGCGTCGATCAGCGCGCGGGCTTCTCGCAGCTTGTCGAGGGTGCCGGGGATGAACTTCTGCCCGCCGAAGCCGGGGTTCACGCTCATCAGCAGAACCATGTCGATCTTGTCCATCACGTACTTCAGCGCGTCCAGCGAGGTGGCCGGATTGAATACCAGCCCGGCCTTGCAGCCGCCGTCCTTGATCAGTTGCAGGGAGCGGTCGATGTGCTGGGTGGCTTCGGGATGGAAGGTGATGTAGGTGGCGCCGGCTTCGATGAAGTCGCCGATGATGCGATCCACCGGGGAAACCATCAGGTGCACGTCGATGGGCGCGGTGACGCCGTACTTGCGCAGGGCCGTGCAGACCATCGGGCCGATGGTCAGGTTCGGCACGTAGTGGTTGTCCATCACATCGAAGTGGACGATGTCGGCGCCGGCGGCGAGCACCTTGTCGACGTCCTCGCCCAGGCGGGCAAAATCGGCGGACAGGATCGACGGAGCGATGGCGTAGGGTTGCATGGCGCACCTCTGTGGGCGGAAATCACGGATGGCGCGCATTGTAGCCGCTCGGACGGCTGGAAGGGGACTGGGCCGATAGTCGATGCCGGGCGGGGCAAGCCCAGGCGGAAATTCAGGCAAAAAAAATCGCGGACCGGTCCCGCCGCCGTGGGTGAGCACGGCGACGGGAACGTCCGCGAAACACTGTGAACTCAGGAAGTCGGGGCGGTACGCAGTTTCTCGCTGCGGCCGCGCAGCCACTCGAGGGTCAGCAGGAGCAGGACGGAGAAACCGATCAGCAGGGTCGCCGCGGCGGCGATGGTCGGGCTGAGGTTCTCGCGGATGCCGCTGAACATCTGGCGCGGCAGGGTGGCCTGCTCAGGGCCGGCAAGGAACAGGGTCACCACGACTTCATCGAAGGACGTGGCGAAGGCGAACAGCGCACCGGAAATCACGCCGGGAGCGATCAGCGGCAGGGTGACCTTGAAGAAGGTCAGCACCGGCGGCGCGCCCAGGCTGGCGGCGGCGCGCACCAGGTTGTAGTTGAAGCCCTGCAGGGTCGCCGACACGGTGATGATGACGAAGGGCACACCGAGCACCGCGTGGACGATGATCAGCGAGATATAGCTGTTGCCCAGGCCCAGCGGTGCGAAGAACAGGTAGCTCGCCACGCCGATGATCACCACCGGCACGACCATCGGCGAGATCACCAGGCTCATGATCAGCGCCTTGCCGCGGAAGTCGCCACGGGTCAGGCCGATCGACGCCAGGGTGCCAAAGACCATGGCCAGCACGGTGGCCGCCGGGGCGACGATGATGCTGTTGGTCAGCGCGCGCATCCATTCGGCGGAGTTGAAGAAATCGGCATACCAGCGCAGGGAGAAGCCCTGCAGCGGGTAGACCAGGAAGGTGCCGGAGTTGAACGACAGCGGCACGATGACCAGTACCGGCAGCACCAGGAACAGCAGGATCAGGCCGCAGAGGATGCGCAGGGTGTAGAACCACACGCGCTCGACCGGGGACATGTAAGGACTCAGCATCTTCTTGTTCTCCTCGGAGCCTGCTCAATACCAGCCTGCACTTGCTCATGCGGCGTTGAGAACAGGCTCAAAATGCTCATTTACAGCGCGTAAACTGCGCTTTCTCGCCTGTTCTCGCCTTGCCTGAGCTGCGTTCGGCAAGGTCTTGAACAGGCTCCATCAGCCCAGGCGCAGGCGGCTCGCGCCCACCAGCCAGCCATAGATCACGTAGAGCACCAGGGTGGCGAACAGCAGCAGGCCGCCCAGGGCCGTGGCCATGCCCCAGTTGATGGTGGTGTTGGTGTAGAAGGCGACGAAGTAGCTGACCATCTGGTCGTTCGGGCTGCCCAGCAGCGCCGGGGTGATGTAGTAGCCGATCGACAGGATGAACACCAGCAGGCAACCGGCGCCGACACCGGCCACGGTCTGCGGGAAGTAGACCTTCCAGAAGCTGGCGAACGGGTGGCAGCCCAGGGAGATCGCGGCGCGCATGTAGCTCGGGGAAATACCCTTCATCACGCTGTAGATCGGCAGGATCATGAACGGCAGCATGATGTGCACCATGGAGATGTACACGCCGGTGCGGTTGAACACGAGTTGCAGCGGCTGGTCGATCAGGCCCATCTTCAGCAGCGCGCCGTTGATCAGGCCGCCCGACTGCAGCAGCACGATCCACGCAGCGACGCGCACCAGGATCGAGGTCCAGAACGGCAGCAGCACCATGATCATCAGCAGGTTGGACTTGCGGGTCGGCAGGATCGCCAGCAGGTAGGCCAGCGGGTAGGCCAGCGCCAGGCAGATCAGGGTGATCACCGCGCCCATCCAGAAGGTGCGGGCGAAGATGTCCAGGTAGATCGACTGGTCAGGCGTGGCGCGGGCGATCTCGCCCAGGTCGTCGATGCGGTGATCGAGTGCCGCCAGCAGGTAATAAGGCGTGACGGAGCTGGCATTGCGGCGGATCGCCTGCCAGTAGGCCGGGTCGCCCCAGCGCTCGTCGAGGGCCTCCATCGCATCCTTGTACGACGCCGGCTGCTCCTTGAACGGCAGCGCACGGGCAGTCTTGGATAGCAGGCTGCGGTAGCCGGCCAGTTCCATGTTCAGGCGCTTGGAAAGGTCACCGATGGTCTGGTTCTTGCGCGCGGCGACCAGGTCTTCGCTCAGCGCCTTGTACACCGCGTCCGAGGGCAGCGACTTGCCGTCCCATTCGGAAATGGCGTTGACGGTCAGCGGCATCGCGCCGACGACCTCGGGGTTGTTCACGCTCTTGTAGAGCAGCGCCGCGATGGGCACCAGGAAGGTCAGCAGCAGGAAGACCAGCAGGGGCAGCACCAGCGCCTGGGACTTCAGACGGTTCATCCGCTCCGCGCGCGCCAGGCGCTGCTTGAGGGTGGGGCCGGCGACCTCGTTCAGAGACACAGCGGTGGCCATAGCGAACTCCGGTAAAACAGGCCGCCCGGGAGCGGCCAAGGTGTGGTGTCAGGAGGAACCGCCGCGAGGGGGAACGGCGGCTCCGGTCCGTCGCGGCTCGGGCAGCCGCGACGGCAAGGGACGGCTGCTTACTTGGCAGCCCAGGCGTTGAAGCGCTGCTCCAACTGCTCGCCGTAGTCAGCCCAGAAGGTCACGTCCATGCCCACCTGGCCCTGCATGTTTTCCGGGGTGGTCGGCATGTCTTTCAGCAGGTCCTTGCTCAGCAGCGGTACGGCGTTCTTGTTGACCGGGCCGTAGGCGATGTTCTCGGAGTAGGTCTTCTGCTGCTCGGGCTGGACCGAGAAGGCGATGAACTTCAGGCTCTCGTCCTTCTTCTTGGCGCCTTTGGGGATGGCCCAGGCGTCGAAGTCGTAGATGCCGCCGTTCCAGACGATCTTCAGGTTGCTCTCTTTCTGCACGGCGGCGATGCGGCCGTTGTAGGCGGAGCTCATGACCACGTCACCGGAGGCGAGGTACTGCGGCGGCTGGGCGCCGGCTTCCCACCACTGGATGTTCGGCTTGATCTGGTCGAGTTTCTTGAAGGCGCGGTCCTGGCCTTCTTTGGTGGCCAGCACCTTGTAGACGTCCTTGGGCGCGACGCCGTCGGCCATCAGGGCGAATTCCAGGGTGTACTTGGCGCCCTTGCGCAGGCCGCGCTTGCCCGGGAATTTCTGGGTGTCCCAGAAATCGGCCCAGCTGGTCGGCGCGCTCTTCAGCTTGTCGGCGTTGTAGGCCAGTACGGTCGACCACACGAAGAAGCCGACGCCGCAGTTGCTGACGGCGCCCGGCACGTAGTCTTCGGCCTTGCCGAGGATAGCCGGGTCGATTTCTTCGAACAGGCCTTCGTCACAGCCGCGGGCCAGTTCCGGCGATTCGACTTCCACCAGGTCCCAGGAGACGCTGTTGGTGTCGACCATGGCCTTCACCTTGGCCATCTCGCCGTTGTATTCGCCGGCGACGATCTTGTTGCCGGTGGATTTTTCGTAGGGCTCGTAGAACGCCTTCACCTGGGCGTTCTTGTTGGCACCGCCGAAGGACACCACGGTCAGGTCGGTGGCGGCCATGGACTGGGCCGCAAAGGCCACGCCCAGAGTCAGCGCTGCGAGTTTGAGCCCCGATGCTTTCAAGGACTTCGACATTATTGTTGTCTCCACAGTGTGCAGTTTGTTTTTCTTGGATGCGTCCGGGAGTGGCCGGTCCGCTTTCGTTACGCCGCGGACAGTGGGTCGAGCGCGCGGACGTGCTCGACTTCCCAGCCCAGCGGAACCACGTCGCCAACACTGAGCGCGGGATCGAGCTCGGCGATCGGCTGTTTGACGAAGAAATCGGTACGGCCGCAGACCTCCAGGCGAATGCGCACGTGGTCGCCCAGGTAGATGAATTCGGCGACACGGCCGGAGAAACGGTTCACGCAGTTTTCACTGTGGCCGTTGAGGCGCACGCGCTCGGGGCGGATCGACAGGCTGACGGTGTCACCGACATTGCCGACGTTGACCGCCAGCGCTTCGACCTTCTCGCCACGGGCCAGGCCCACGGTGCAGCGGTCGCCATCGCGGGCCTGGAGCTGGCCGGCGATGCGGTTGTTCTCGCCAATGAAGTTGGCGACGAAGGAGTTGCGCGGGTGCTCGTAGAGCTCGGCCGGCGGAGCGATCTGCTGGATCTCGCCCTGGTGGAACACGGCCACGCGGTCGGACATGGTCAGGGCTTCGCCCTGGTCGTGGGTCACGTAGACCACGGTCACGCCCAGGCGCTGGTGGATGTGCTTGATCTCCATCTGCATGTGTTCACGCAGCTGTTTATCCAGCGCACCCAGGGGTTCGTCCATCAGCACCAGTTGCGGCTCGAAGACCAGCGCGCGGGCCAGGGCCACACGCTGCTGCTGGCCACCGGAGAGCTGGGCGGGATAACGGCCGGCGAAGGTGTCGAGCTGGACCATCGACAGCGCACGCTTCACGCGCTCGCTGACATCGGTCTTGCTCATGCCGCGCACGGAGAGCGGGAAGGCCAGGTTCTCGGCCACCGTCATGTGCGGGAACAGCGCATAGTTCTGGAACACCATGCCGATGTCGCGCTTGTGCGGGGGGACGTTGTTGATGGCGCGGCCGGCGAGCTGGATTTCACCGGCGGTAGGAGTTTCGAAACCGGCCAGCATCATCAGGCTGGTGGTCTTGCCGGAACCGGACGGCCCCAGCAGTGTCAGGAATTCGCCTTTGCGAATGTCCAGATTGAGGTCCTTCACGATGAGGGATTCGCCGTCGTAGCTCTTCTGCACGCCACGGAAACTCACCAGCACATCGTTTGCCTGATTCTCGGCCATCACCGCACCTTTGTTTTTTTGTAAATGCCGTTGATCTCAAGCCTAGAGAAGCTGGACCGGCGCGCAAATCGGGCGGTATGAGAGATTGCTATAAGGCTTAGAGAGGATGCTTTGTAGGGATCGCCCTACAAAAAACAGGGAAACCGACTGCCGACCAATAGCTGGTCGGCAGTCCGCGGATCAGCGCTTGGCCCAGGCCTGGAAGCGCTTCTCCAGCGCATCGCCGTGCTCGGCCCAGAACGCCACGTCCATGCCGACGGCATTGGCGATGTTCTGCGGCGCGGTCGGTAGATTGGCCGCCACATCCGGCGCCAGCAGCTCCACCGCCTTGCGGTTGGTCGGGCCGTAGGAAATGTTTTCGGCGAAGGCCTTCTGCTGTTGCGGCTGGCCGGCGAAGTTGACGAATTGCTCGGCCAGTTCCTTCTTGAACACGCCCGAGGGCAGCGCCCAGAAATCGAAGTCGTAGATACCGCCGGCCCAGACCATGCGGAAGCCCTTCTGCTCGCCCTGCGCGGCGGCGATCCGGCCGTTATAGGCGGAGCTCATCACCACGGTGCCGTCGGCGAGATCGCGCACCGGATCCTGGCCGGATTTCCACCAGTTGATGTTCGGCTTCAGTTCGTCGAGCTTGCGGAAGGCGCGATCGACGCCGTCATTGGTGGCGAGCACCTTGTAGACGTCCCTGGGCGCGACACCATCGGCCATCAGGGCGAATTCCAGGCTGTACTTCGCGCCCCAGCGCAGGCCGCGCTTGCCGGGGAATTTCTTCGTGTCCCAGAAATCCGCCCAACTGCTGGGCGTGCCCTGAAGCTTGTTCTGGTTGTAGGCCAGCAGCGTGGTCCAGACGAAGATGCCAACGCCGCACGGCTGCACCGCGCCGGGAACGAAATCGGCGGTGTTGCCCAGGGTCTTGGGGTCAAGCTTCATGAACAGCCCTTCCTCGCAGCCGCGCGCGAGTTCGGGGGCCTCGACTTCCACCACATCCCAGGACACGTGGCTGATTTCCACCATGCGCTTGAGCTTGGCCAGGTCGCCGTTGTAGGAGCCGTGGACGACGGCGTTGCCGGTCACTTCCTTGAACGGTTTGTAGAAGGCTGCCTCCTGGGCTTCCTTGTTGGCGCCACCGAAGGAAATCACCGTGACGTAGTCCGCCAGCGCCGGCATCGCAGCGCTCCCCAGCAGGCCGAACAGCAGCCCTCCCCTTACCGCTCGCAACATCTTCTTCTCCTTGTTATCACGACGTACCGCATGAAGCGGGCAATCATTCCCTGCCTCACGCCCGCTAGATAGACGGTTTGTTACAGAAATCGGACACGTCGCACAGAGTGAAGGGAAAATTCAGCGAGCCATCTGCCACAGATCAAACCGGCGGCACGGGTCGGTCAGACGAGCTTGTGCTCCATGGCGTAGCGCACCAGATCGGCCACCGAGTTGGCATTGAGTTTCTGCATCAGCCGCGCCTTGTGGGTGCTGATGGTCTTGCTGCTGACCGCCAGTTGCTGGGCGATCTCGTTGACGCCCTCGCCGTGCACCAGGCGCTCGAACACCGAGAATTCACGCTCGGAGAGCAGTGCGTGGGGTGGGCGAGAATCGGTAAGGCCGACTTCGAAGACCATGCGGTCGGCGAGGTCCGGGTCGATGTAGCGGCCACCGCTGGCGACCTTGCGGATCGCCGTGAGCAGCAGCGCCGGGTCGCTGTCCTTGGTGGCGTAGCCAGCGGCGCCGACCTTTAGCGCACGGGCGACCATCTGCACCTCGTCGTGCATCGACAACATCAGGATCGCCGGCGGATTATTCAGCGCACGGATACGCGGGATGGCCTCCAGGCCATTGACGCCAGGCATCGAGATATCCAGCAGGACCACTTCGCAGGGGGTCTGGCGCAGGTTCTCGAGCAGTTGCTCGCCATTGGTGGCCTCGCCGACCACTTGCAGGTCCTTGGCCATGCCGATCAGTTGCTTGATGCCTTCGCGCACGATCGTATGGTCTTCCGCCACCAGCACTCGAATCACTGCCCTTCCTCCCGCTTCGCACTTGTCATTGTCATTGTCATTGTCGTTATCGATGCCGATGCCGTTGTCGCCCGATTAAGCGCTTCGGGAGCGCAGAGGCACCCGGATCCACAGCGTGGTGCCCTCCCCAGGCTGGCTGTCGATCTGCAGGGTGCCGCCGAACATCAGCACCCGCTCGCGCATGCCCACCAGGCCGAAGGACACACCCTGGCGCGTGGCCTGCGGATCGAAGCCCACGCCGTCATCGGCGATGCGCAGGCACAGCTCGCTGCCCTCGACGCTCAGCTGCAGTTCCACAGTATGCGCCTGGGCATGGCGCATCACATTGGTCAGCGCCTCCTGGAGGATGCGGAACAGGCCGATGGCCTTGGCGTCCGACAACTCCGGCGGGTTCTCCGGTACCTCCACCAGGCAGGGAATCTGCGTGCGCGATTCGAAGCGGCGCGCCTGCCACTCCACCGCCGAACCGATGCCGGCATCGAGGATCGGCGGGCGCAACGCGGTGGCCACATCGCGCACCAGCTGGAACAACTGGGCGATAAGACGCTTCATGTTGTCCAGGCGCTCGCGCAGCCCCGCGTCCAGCTCGCCATAGGCCAGTTCGCACATCGAGGTTTCCAGCTTCAGCACGGTGAGCACCTGGCCCAATTCATCGTGCACCTCGCGGGCGATGCGCGCCTTCTCCTCCTCCCGCACGCTCTCCAGGTGCGCCGACAGCTCGCGCAGTTGCCCGCGGGAATCCTGCAGTTCGAGCTCGATGTGCTTGTGCTCGGTGATGTCCCAGACCACGCCGTCCCAGGCCGACCGACCGTCGTCCAGGGTCCGCACCGTCGCCTTGATGTCGACCCAGCGCGGCTCGTTGCTGCGGGTGAGGATGCGGCCCTGCCACAGCCAGTTGCGCTGGCCTGCCACCGCTTCCAGCTGGCTGGCGAGATAGCCCTCGCGCTCGGACGGATGCACCAGGCCCATGATGCCCAGGCCACTCTCGCGCAGGTAACCGGGCGAGTAGCCCAGCGAGGTTTCGCTGCCGCCGGTGATGAAGCTGATGTAGGCAAAGTCGGAGTCGTCGTCCGGCGCATTGGGCTCCAGGCGGAACACCAGCCCCGGCACGTTGGCGGCGATGCCCTGCAGACGCGCCTCGCTCTCTTCCAGCGCGGCGCGGGCGCGGCGGCGTTCGGTGACGTCGCTGAGGAAGACCAGCAGGTACTCCGAATCACCGAAGCGCAGGAAGCTCAGCGAGACATCGGCCGGCAGCCATTGGCCGTCGGCACGCAGGCAGCGGGTTTCGAAGCTCAGCGGAGCTTCGTCGGCGTTGCGCGCGCGGCGCCAGAGGTTGAGCCAGCGGTCCATGTTCAGCGTCGGTTCGAAGTCCGCCAGCGGCCGGTCCACCACGGCGCCCGCGGCATAACCGAGCAGCTCCTCGGCGGCGCGGTTGGCATAGCGCACATGGCTATCCCAGTTGACCCAGAGGATGCCGACGGTGCTGCTGTCGATGGCGAACTGGGTCAGGCGCAACGCCTGCTCCGCAGCCTGGCGCAGCTCGATGTCGCGGCGCGCCGCCAGCAGGCGCGACTCCAATGCGCGGTGCTGCCGGCGCAGCCAGAGCAGTGCGGCAACGGCGAACAGCAGCAGCAGGCCGAGCAGGATGCAGAGGTTCTGCCAGAAGCCGGGGGAAGACCCCAGGCGCGGGTAGGTCGGTTGCAGCCAGCGTTCGTGCAGCTGGTCGAGGTCCTTGGCCGGCACCGCGCGCAGGGCCGCGTCGATGATCCCGGCCAATTCCGGCAAGCCGCGCCGCGTCGCCACGCGCAGCAATTGTGGATAGCCGATATCGGCCACCACCCAGAGGCCGGTAAATTCGGTTTCGCGGGTCAGCCGCGCCAGTTGCGCCTCGTCGATCACTGCGTAATTGGCCTCGCGGCCCAGCACCTTGCGCAGCACTTCGCGGTCGCTGTCGACGATCTGCAGGGTCAAGCCCGAATAGGTGCTGCGCAGGTAATCCACCACCGGGCCGGGCCCCCGCACAGAGACCGATTCGCCCTCGCGCAGGCTGTCCAGCTCCACTGACGTGCCGCTGCGGCGGTCGCCCACCACCAGCCGCGGCACGCGCAGGTAGGGGTCGGAAAACAGCCAGTCGCGAAGGGTCGAGGGCGTCTGGCTGACGCCGGGCGCCAGGTCGATTTCGCCGCTGTGCACGGCTCGTTCCAACGCGGCCTGGTCCGGGTAGGTACGCCACTCGAGGCTGACACCCATGGCCTTGGCCAGCCATTCCAGCAATTCCACGTTGGCCCCGGAGAGCTGCTGTAGCCGGCGATCCTGTTGCACATAGGGCGCCTCCAGTACGGCGCCCACGCGCAGTTGCGGATGCTCTGCAAGCCAGGCGCGCTGCGCTACGTCCAGCGCCAGTGGCGGCACGGCGGTTTCCGCCATGGCCAGCAGGGGCAGGCACAGGAAATACGCCAGGCAGGCTTTCCAGAACACACGACTCATGCCGACAACACCATGGATTTCACTCGGGTCAAAGCAAAGGGCCGGCATACCTTACCGCAACCCCGGTTGAACCCGGCACGCCTGCGCCTGACAAAGCTAATACAAGCCGCTAGGCTGGCCGCACTCGCGCCCCGCCGCGTGCTGCCCGCCAGACTGGGATATCACCGATGCCGCAATTGTCTCGACCGACGCTTCTCGCCCTTTGCCTGTCCCTCGGCCTGTCACCGCTGGGCGCCAGTCGGGCCGAAGACGCCAAGCCCGCCACCGACGCAAAATCAACCACGGTACCGGTGGTGCGCCAGGCGGTGAGCGAGCGCAGCCAGGACGAAGCCAACGGCCTGGTGCGCCAGTTACCCGAAAGCGAGCGCCAGGAACTCAAGGCCGGCGACGAAACCTTCCTTGCCCTCTGGCTGCCGGCCAATACCGCCGATGCCGAAGGCGCCGTGATCCTCATCCCCGGCGATGGCGAAAGCGCCGACTGGCCGGTGGCGATCGGACCGCTGCGGCGCAAGCTGCCCGATGCCGGCTGGCAGACCCTGGCCGTCACCCTGCCCGACCCACAGAGCACTGCACCAATTCCACGGCCGAAGGAATCGCCCGACAAAGCCAGCGCCGACACCGACGCCAGCGCTGCCGATAGCGCGAGCAAACCGGAAGTGAAAGGCAGCCAAGGCAGCGCGACGCCAACTCCGGAAAGCACCGCCGAGACCGGCAGTGCGGAACCGGCCCAGGCCAGCCCGGAAGCCCCGCCGCCGCCCACCGACCCGGTGGAGCTGCGCAAGGCCCACGCCGAACGGGTGCTGGCGCGCATCCAGGCAGCGGTCGAGTTGGCGCAGCAGCACAAACCCAAAACCATCGTCCTGCTTGGTCATGGTACCGGCGCCTATTGGGCCACTCGCTACCTGGGCGAGCGCACACCAGCGGACATCAAGAACCTGCTGCTGGTGGCGCCGGAGATGCCGCGCGACTTCAAACCATCGCTGGACGAGACCGTCCCCTTGCTGAACCTCGCCACCGGCGATTTCTACTACAAGGACAAGTCAACCGATGTAGCGGCAGCCAAGCTGCGCCTGCAAGCCAGCAAGCGGCAGAAAGCCCCCAACTATGTGCAGATTGGCATGAACGCCCTGCCAGCCGACCTGGGCACCGAGCAGGAACAGCTCTACCGGCGCATCCGCGGCTGGCTGTCGATGCACCTGGAGCCGATCGAGCAGCCCTGAGTCAGCGGAAGCCGCGACGCTGGCGCACCAGCAGGTAGGCCGCCTGGATCTCGCGGGTCCTGTTGGTCGCCGCAGCAATCCGCTCGGGGCTGGCACCCATGCCTTCGAGCTTGTCCGGGTGGTTCTGGCTGATCAGCTTGCGGTAGGCGCGCTTGATCTCCTCCGGCTCACTCTCTGCCGTCACGCCCAGCAGTCGCAGCGCTCCGGTATAGGATTCGCGCGGAGTAGCCGGCGGCTTGGGCGGCTCGGCACCGGACGACATCGCCAATACCCTGGAGCGAGAAAGCCCCAGTGAATCGCCCCACTGCAGCAGCAGGTTCTTCTGCGCAGCGTTCGGCGTACCGCTCGCCCAGGCCATTCGCCAACAGGCCTGGAGTAGCCCTTCGGCAGTCGCCTCCTGGCCATGGCGCTGGCGCAGGCCGACGTCCAGCAATTCACCGCCCAGCTTGCCGCGACCGAAGGCATCAATGGCCTGGCGACGGGACTTGTCATCCAGCTGCAAGCGCTGCATTTCGGAACGCGCCTGCTGGATGTGCGCATCGACCACACGGCCGCGGCTCTTGGCCAGTCTGCCGAGCAGCAGGAAGAGCAGTTCCTGGTCGCCTACCCGAGGGCCGCCGCGCAACTGCTCCAGCAAGCCCCGCCAGGTGCGCTGCTTCAAGCGCCGGTCGAGCACCTGGCCGAGCAACGCACCAAGCATGGCGCCCGGAATGCTCGCCAACGCCCATCCGGCGATGACACCCACCAGGGTACCCGGCCAGAACACTTCAGCCCTCCGCCAACTGGCGTTCGACGTCTGCCAGGCGCTCGTGGGTGCCGACATCAATCCAGCGGCCACGATGGTGCACGCCACTTACGCACCCCGCCTCCATCGCTTGGCGCAGCAACGGCGCCAACTTGAACGCGCCGGGCTGGCAGCCGTCGAACAGTTGCGGACGGAGGATGGCGATGCCGCTGTAGGTCAGGCTCGGCTGACCTTCCCGGTAGTCGCTGACGCGGCCGTCACGCAGGCAGAAATCACCCCGAGCGTGGTGGCCGGGATTATCCACCAGCACCAGATGCGCCAGGTCGCCCTCGGCCAACGCGCCGTGCAGGCTTGCGTAATCGAAGTCTGTCCAGATGTCACCGTTGGCGATGACGAAGGCGTCGTCCCCCAACAGCGGCAGCGCCTTGAAGATGCCGCCGCCGGTTTCCAGCGGCTCGCCCTCGGGCGAATAGCGGATGCTCACGCCAACGGCCGAGCCATCGCCCAGGTGGTCTTCGATCTGCTGGCCAAGCCAGGCGTGGTTGATCACCACCTGATCGAAGCCAGCCTGGCGCAGCGCCTGCAACTGGTACTCGATGAGCGGCACGCCGCCAGCGCGCACCAGCGGCTTGGGCGTGTGCAGGGTCAGCGGGCGCAGGCGTTCACCCTTGCCTGCGGCGAGAATCATGGCCTTCATGCGGGATGCGTCTCGTCTTCGGGCAGGTCGGCCAGCAGCGCAGCAAGGTCGGCCAGTTCCGGCCGGCGCGCGATGACGCTTTCCAGGTAGCGGAAGAAACGCGGCACATCGCCGAGGTAGCGAGGCTTGCCATCGCGATGGCAGATGCGCGCGAAGATGCCGATCACCTTCAGGTGACGCTGGGCGCCCATCAGGTCGCTGGCGCGGAAGAAGGTCTCGAAGTTCTCCGGCAGCGGAATACCGGCCGCCTGGGCCTTGCGCCAGTAGCGCGACAGGCCGTCGTGGACCCGCGGTTCCGGCCAACTGAGGAAGGCATCCTTATAAAGGCAGGTCACGTCATAGGTCACCGGACCGTAGACCGCATCCTGGAAATCGAGGATGCCGGGGTTCGGCTCGCTGAGCATCAGGTTGCGCGGCATGTAGTCGCGGTGCACGAACACACAGGGCTGTCCCAGGGCGCTGCGCACCAGCAGGTCGCAGGTGCGTTCCCAGCGAGCGAGCTGTTCGCCCTCCAGCGTCACGCCCAGATGGCGCTGCAGGTACCAGTCGGGAAACAGCTGCAGCTCGCGGCGCAACAGGGCTTCGTCGTAGGCCGGAAGGCGCTCGGCCACATCCACCTGCTGGAAGGCCACCAGGGCATCCAGGGCGTTCTCGAACAGCTCCTCGGCATTCTGCGCAGTGAGTACATCGAGGTAGGTCTGCCGCCCCAGATCATCGAGCAACAGGAAGCCCTGCTCGACATCCTGGGCCAGAATCTTCGGAACGTGCACTCCAGCCTCGGCCAGCAGACCGGCGACCTTGATGAACGGACGGCAGTCTTCCTGGGGTGGCGGCGCATCCATCACGATCAGGCTGCGGCCTGCTCCCTGCCAGCGGAAATAACGGCGGAAACTGGCGTCGCTGCTGGCCGCGGTGAGGCTGGCCTCGGGCACCTGCCCCCAGCCTTGCACGTTGAACACTGCGGGCAAACTCAAGTCCAACCAGCGGATCATCTGCTGGTAACGAGCATCCTCGGTCATTTTTCGGGGTTCTCCACGGCGCTAGCCGTTGCGCGGGTCATGCTTTATTATCCAGCATCTTTTTGAGCCCATCGATAGGCGTGCGGCCCGTTTTGGGCTGAAGGCTCGCAGGAAGCCCGGATTAACAAGATGGCAGTGAATTTCCCCGTGTTCCGTAGAAAATTCCCCTTACTGGTGACCGGTGGCCTGCTGGCTATCCAACCGCTCGCCACTGTGACCGCGGCGCCCGGCGAGCAGTTCGCCTGCCAGCCCTCCGCATCCGGCGCCTGGGACTGCTCCTCGCAGAACAGCGCCAGCACAGTACCGCGCCCACAGCATGGGGCCACCTCCGTCAGCGCTGGCGGCACGGCCGCGAGCAGCTCGAAGTCCTCGGGCAGCTCGAGCAGCGCCGCTGGCGAAGAGCCGAAACAACTGGTCACCGAATCCGGCGGCCGCGGCCTGAAGTCGCGCAGCAGCGACTACAGCCACCTCGACTGGATCCCACGCGACAAGCTCACCGCTGCACAACAGGCCGAAATGGGCCCGTACTGCAGCGGCGCCTACGTCGAGCCGGTACGTCCAGGCATGAACGACAAGACGCCGAACGACGAGGCCCCGACCTACGTCTCGGCGAAGGTTTCCCGCTACGAGCAGGAAAAGCAGATCGCCACCCTCGCGGGTAACGTGGTCCTGCGTCAGGGCAGCATGCAGGTCGAGGCCGACGAGGCCAACCTGCACCAGGCCGAGAACCGCGGCGAGCTGGTCGGCAACGTCAAGCTGCGCGACAACGGCGCGCTGATCGTCGGTGACCATGCCGAGCTGCAACTGGACAACGGCGCGGCGAAGATCGACAACGCCGAATACGTCATGCACCAGGCGCAGATCCGCGGCAGCGCGCTGTACGCCAAGCGCCAGGAAGACGCGATCATCCAGCTCAAGGACGGCACCTACACCCGTTGCGAGCCGGGCAGCAACGCCTGGGTCATGAAGGGCAACAACATCAAGCTGAACCCGGCCACCGGCTTCGGCACCGCGACCAACGCGACCCTGCGGGTGAAGGACATTCCGGTCTTCTACACCCCGTACATCTATTTCCCGATCGACAACCGTCGTCAATCCGGCTTCCTGGCGCCTTCCTTCGCCAGCTCGACCGACACCGGTTTCACCCTGACCACGCCGTACTACTTCAACCTGGCGCCCAACTACGACGCCACGTTGTACCCGCACTACATGGTCAAGCGCGGTCTGCTGATGGAAGGCGAGTTCCGCTACCTGACCCACAGCAGCGAAGGCCAGTTCAACGCGGCCTACCTCAACGACAAGGACGATGACCGCGAAGACTTCCCGAAGTACACCGACACCCGTTGGCTGTACGGCTGGAAAAACACCAGCGGACTGGATTCCCGCTGGCTAGCGCAGGTGGACTACACCCGCATCAGCGACCCGTACTACTTCCAGGACCTGGACACTTCGCTGGGCATTGGCTCGCCGACCTACGTCAACCAGCAGGGCTCGCTAACCTACCGCGGCGACAGCTATACCGCCCGGCTGAACGCGCAGTCCTACCAGTTGGCGACCGTGACCGACGTCACCCCGTATGATCGCTTGCCGCAGCTCACCCTTGACGGCAAGCTGCCGTTCAATCCGGGCGGCCTGAATTTCACCTACAGCACCGAAGCCGTGCGCTTTGATCGTGACCTCGACGAAACCGTCTACCTCAACGACGACGGCACCATCAAAGGCACCCGCCCGGACGCCAATATCCAGGGCCTCGCGCGAGCCACCGGTGATCGCTTCCATGCCGAGCCTGGTATCAGCCTGCCAATGAACCGCAGCTGGGGCTTCATTACGCCGACCGTCAAGGCCATGTACACCAAGTACGATCTGGACTTGGACAGCGTTGGCAAAGCCCAGCTTGCCAATCCAAGTACGAACTACGGCGATGTCAGCTTCGACAGCAGCCCAGACCGCTCGCTGGGCCTGGCCAAGCTGGATGGCGGCTTGTACTTCGACCGCGACACCACCTTCGGTGGCAGCAAATACCGCCAGACCCTGGAACCCCGGGCGATGTACCTGTACGTCCCGTACAAGGACCAGGACAACCTGCCCGTCTTCGATACAGGCGAATTCACCTTCAGCTACGACTCGCTATGGCGTGAAAACCGCTTCACCGGCCGCGACCGAATCGGCGACGCCAACCAGCTGTCCCTCGGCCTGGGTTCGCGCTTCATCGAGGACGACGGTTTCGAGCGGGCGTACATCGCTGCTGGCCAGATCTATTACTTCAGCGATCGTCGCGTTCAACTTCCTGGTCTGACCGAGACCTATCTGCGCAATTACAATGCGGCTAATCCGAACAATACGATTGATAACGCCGACGCAGACACCTGGCGCTCGCCCTACGCACTCACCGGCATCTATCGTTTCAACCGCGACTGGTACGCCAGCTCGGACTTCAACTGGAACCCGAACACTCACCACACCGACAACGGCAACGTGATGTTCCACTATCAGCCCGAAGCCGATCCTCGCAAGGTGCTGAACGCTGGCTATCGCTACCGCGCGGACAGCAAACGCTTCGACCCGAACACCGGACGGTTCGAATACGGTAGCGACGAGTACAAGATCGAGCAGCACGATTTCTCCTTCATGTGGCCCGTGCTGCCACAGTGGGCCGCCATCGGCCGCTGGCAGTTCGACTACAACCAGAGCCGCACGCTGGAGGCCTTCGGTGGTTTCGAGTACGACAGCTGCTGCTGGAAGCTTCGTCTGATCAATCGTTACTGGGTTGACTACGACGACGACCAATACATCAGCTCCAACAACACGTCGAAGGGCGACCACGGTGTGTTCCTTCAAATCATCTTGAAAGGCCTTGGCGGCGTGGTTGGCAACCAGGTGGAAGGCTTCCTCGACCAAGGTATCCAGGGTTATCGTCAACGTGAAGACAATGCTATGTAAGGCCCTGCGCCCGCTGATGCTGGGCGCGCTGTTGGCAAGTTCCGTCGTGCACGCCGAAGTGGTTCCGTTGGACCGTGTGGTCGCCATCGTCGACAACGACGTAGTGATGCAGAGCCAGCTGGACCAGCGCCTGCGCGAAGTCCGTGCAACCATCCAGAAGCGCGGCGCGCCGCTGCCGCCCGAGCATGTGCTGACCCAGCAGGTGCTCGAGCGCCTGATCATCGAGAACATCCAGCTGCAGATCGGCGACCGCTCCGGCGTGCGCATTACCGATGAAGAGCTGAACCAGGCCATGGGCACCATTGCCCAGCGCAACAACATGAGCCTGGACCAGTTCCGTGCTGCCCTCGCCCACGACGGCCTGTCGTACGACGAGGCCCGCGAGCAGGTGCGCCGCGAGATGATCATCAGCCGTGTGCGCCAGCGCCGTGTGGCCGAGCGCATCCAGGTCAGCGAGCAGGAAGTGCAGAACTTCCTGGCCTCCGACCTCGGCAAGATCCAGCTCTCGGAAGAATACCGCCTGGCCAACATCCTGATCCCGGTGCCGGACAGCGCTTCGCCCGAGACGGTGCAGGCTGCGGCTCGCCAGGCTCAGGAAATGTACCAGCAGCTCAAGCAGGGCGCGGACTTCGGCCAGCTGGCGGTATCCCGCTCGGCCGGCGACAACGCCCTGGAAGGCGGCGAGATCGGCTGGCGCAAGGCCGCCCAGCTGCCCTCGCCGTTCGACAGCATGATTGGCACCCTGGCTGTGGGCGACGTGACCGAGCCGGTCCGCACCCCGGGCGGTTTCATCATCATCAAGCTGGAAGAGAAGCGCGGTGGCAGCAAGATGCTGCGTGACGAAGTCCACGTCCGCCATATCCTGCTCAAGCCCAGCGAGATTCGCAGCGAAGAAGAAACCCAGCGCCTGGCCGAGAAGCTCTACGAGCGCATCCAGGCCGGCGAGAGCTTCAGCGACCTGGCGAAGAAATTCTCCGAAGACCCGGGCTCCAAGCTCAACGGCGGCGACCTCAACTGGGTCGACCCGGAATCCCTGGTACCGGAATTCCGCGACGTGATGAACAATGCGCCGCAAGGCCAGGTCACCAAGCCGTTCCGCTCGCCGTTCGGCTGGCACGTGCTGGAAGTCCTCGGCCGTCGCGCCACCGACAGCAGCGACAAGTTCCGCGAGCAACAAGCCGCCCAGACCCTCCGCGCACGCAAGTACGACGAGGAACTGCAGGCCTGGCTGCGCCAGATCCGCGACGAAGCCTACGTCGAGATCAAGCAGTAAGCAGTGCGAGTCGCTACGAAGAAACCCGGCCATGGCCGGGTTTCTTTTTGCCTGCAGGAAGCTTCGTCGTAGAGTAGGAACATTCGCGGTAAATCCTGATTCGAGAGTCATCCATGAGCACTTCCCACCTTTTCGCCCTCACTCCCGGCGAGCCCGCCGGCATCGGTCCCGACCTCTGCCTGCTGCTGGCCCGCGAAATTCAACCGCATCCACTGGTTGCCGTCGCCAGTCGTGAACTGCTGGCAGAGCGTGCCGCGCTGCTGGGGCTGAACATCGACCTGCAGGAAGTCGGCCCCGGCCACTGGCCCGATGTCGCTGCTCCGGCCGGCAGCCTTTATGTCTGGGACACTCCACTGGCAGCGCCGGTCGAACCGGGCAAGCTGAACCAGGCCAACGCCGCCTATGTGCTGGAAACCCTCACCCGCGCCGGCCAAGGCTGCCTGGACGGACATTTCGCCGGGATGATCACCGCCCCCGTGCACAAGGGCGTCATCAACGAAGCCGGCATCGCCTTCTCCGGCCATACCGAGTTTCTCGCCGATCTCACCCACACCGCCCAGGTGGTGATGATGCTCGCCACCCGCGGCCTGCGCGTCGCCCTAGTGACCACCCACCTGCCGCTGCGACAGATCGCCGATGCCATTACCCCGGATCGCCTGGAGCGCGTCACCCGCATCCTGCATGCCGACCTGCGCGACAAATTCGGCCTGGCCAACCCGCGCATTCTGGTCTGCGGCCTGAACCCCCACGCAGGCGAAGGCGGCCACCTCGGCCACGAAGAGATCGACGTGATCGAACCGACACTGGAGCGCCTGCGCACCGAGGGCATGCAGCTGATCGGCCCGCTGCCGGCCGACACGCTGTTCACCCCCAAGCACCTGGAGCACTGCGATGCGGTACTGGCCATGTACCACGACCAGGGCCTACCAGTTCTCAAGTACAAGGGCTTCGGTGCAGCAGTGAACGTAACGCTCGGCCTGCCGATCATCCGCACCTCGGTGGACCACGGTACCGCGCTGGACCTCGCCGGCACTGGCCGGATCGACAGCGGCAGCCTGCAGGTTGCCCTGGAAACCGCCTATCAGATGGCCGAAGCCGGCGCCGCGAAAGGCTGATCAGCAGCACTCCGTTCGGCCAGCGTTTCGTGCTGGCCGTCGCGGACTGGTAAACTGATGGTTTTTCCGCCTCCAGCCGGCCGCCTCGGGCGTCCGGCTGCTCTCCGGAGCCTTCGATGTCCGAACTCTTCCAGCACCGCGCCCGTAAACGCTTTGGGCAGAACTTCCTGCACGACGCCGGAGTGATCCACAAGATCCTCCGCGCCATCGCCGCCAAGGAAGGCCAGCACCTGCTGGAAATCGGCCCAGGCCAGGGCGCCCTGACCGAAGGCCTGGTGGACAGCGGCGCGAAGCTCGACGTAATCGAGCTGGACCTGGACCTGATCCCCCAACTGAAATGGCGCTTCGGCCTCAAGCCCAACTTCAGCCTGCACCAAGGCGATGCGATGAAGTTCGACTTCTCCAGCCTGATCGCCTCCCCCGAGGACAAGCTGCGCGTGGTCGGCAACCTGCCCTACAACATCTCCACCCCACTGATCTTCCATCTCCTGGACCATGCCTCGCTCATCCAGGACATGCACTTCATGCTGCAGAAGGAAGTGGTGGAGCGCCTGGCTGCCGAGCCGGGCAACGGCGACTGGGGCCGCCTGTCGATCATGGTGCAGTACTTCTGCCGGGTGGATTACCTGTTCACCGTCGGCCCCGGCGCGTTCAACCCGCCGCCCAAGGTCGAGTCGGCTATCGTCCGGCTGGTGCCCTACGCTGAACCGCCCCATCCGGCAAAGGATCACCGCGTGCTGGAACGCATCGTCCGCGAAGCCTTCAACCAGCGCCGCAAGACCCTGCGTAACACCCTGCGTACGCTGATGAGCGTCGAGGACATCGAAGCCGCCGGCGTCGACCCGACCCTGCGTCCGGAGCAACTGAGCGTCGCCGACTTCGTCAGCCTGGCTAACCGCTACAGCGAAACCAACCCGGAAGCCGAGCAAGGACCGAGCGCATGAGCGATCCCCGCTATCAGGTCAGCGTCAGCGTCACCACCCGCCACCTGCCCGAGCAATCGCAGCCGGAGCAGCAGCGCTACGTGTTCGCCTACACCGTGACCATCCACAACCACGGCGAATTGGCTGCCAAGCTGCTGACCCGCCACTGGATCATCACCGACGGCGATGGCCACGTGCAGGAAGTGCGCGGCGCCGGCGTCGTTGGCGAAAAACCGCTCATCGAGCCGGGTGCCAGCCACACCTATACCAGCGGCACCGTGATGGCGACCAAGGTCGGCAGCATGCACGGCAGCTACCAGATGGTCGCGACCGACGGCCACCACTTCGATGCCGAGATCCCGGCGTTCCGCCTCGCCGTCCCCGGGGCGCTGCACTGATGGCCACCTATGCCGTAGGCGACCTGCAGGGCTGCCTGGAACCGCTCAAGTGCCTGCTGGATCAGGTGAAGTTCGACCCCGCCCAGGACAAGCTCTGGCTGGTCGGCGACCTGGTCAATCGCGGCCCCGCGTCACTGGAAACCCTGCGTTTCCTCCATGGCATGCGCGAATCGCTGGTCTGCGTGCTGGGCAACCATGACCTGCACCTGATCGCCGTGGCCTACAACGCCGAGCGCCTGAAAAAGAACGACACCCTGCGCGAGATCGTCGAGGCGCCGGATTGCGCACAACTGATCGAATGGCTGCGGCAGATGCCGCTGGTCCATCACGACGCCGCTCGCGACATCACCCTCGTACACGCCGGCATCCCGCCGCAGTGGGACATCGACAAGGCCCTGCAGCGCGCCGCCGAAGTCGAAGCCGCGCTGCGCGACGACACTCAGCTGCCGATGTTCCTCGATGGCATGTACGGCAACGAGCCAGCCAAGTGGGACAAGAAGCTCAACGGCATAGCGCGACTGCGGGTGATCACCAACTATTTCACGCGCATGCGCTTCTGCACCCCGGACGGCAAGCTCGACCTGAAGTCCAAGGAAGGCCTGGACACCGCGCCGCCGGGCTACGCGCCCTGGTTCAGCTATGCCGAGCGCAAGGCCGCCGGGCGCAAGATCATCTTCGGCCACTGGGCCGCGCTGGAAGGCCAGTGCGACGTCCCCGGCCTGTTTGCCCTGGACACTGGCTGTGTATGGGGCGGCAGCATGACGCTGATGAACGTCGATACCTTCGAGCGCATCCAGTGCAGCTGCGCCGATAAACCAGAATGATTGCAGCGGAGCCGCAAGCTCCGCGCCTTGCGAGGTACTACCCATGAGCGACTTCAAGCGCATCGCCCCCGACCTGGCCCAGCAGCTGCGCGAAGGCGGCGCCCAGGTCGTCGACATCCGCGACCCGCAGAGCTATGCAATGGGCCATATCAGCGGCTCACGGCACATCGACAACTACTCGGTGGCCGACTTCATCCGCGAGGCCGACATGGACGCGCCGCTGGTAGTGGTCTGCTACCACGGCAATTCCAGCCAGAGTGCGGCGGCCTATTTCGTCCAGCAGGGCTTCTCCGAGGTCTACAGCCTCGATGGCGGCTTCGAGCTGTGGCGCAGCGTCTATCCCGCGGATACCAGCGCAGGCGGTTCCGACTGAAAGTCCCTACGAAAGGGGCGGATTAGCCCCTTCAAAAAATCTGTAACTTCTCGCGCTTTCGTCCTTTACACATCAAAGAACGAACTATCCTTTCCCTCAGGCCATCCAAAAAAGGGAGAGCCGGCACACCGGCTTCCGGTTAATCGGCAGTGACCATTGGGGCGGATCAGGGCAGTCGCCAGGTTCCGTTGGAGTTCTGGGGGATTCTCGCCGGTAACACTGGCAGCCCGACCGCACCCGCACAGACCGATCCGGCGCCGGCTCCATGCATCGAGCGAGGAGACGTCATGAGCATTTTCAGTCACTTCCAGGAACGCTTCGAAGCGACCCGTCAAGAGGAGTACTCCCTCCAGGAGTACCTGGACATCTGCAAGCAGGACAAGATCGCCTATGCCACCGCCGCCGAGCGGATGCTGATGGCCATCGGCGAGCCTGAACTACTCGACACATCCGTCGATTCCCGCCTGTCGCGAATCTTCTCCAACAAGGTGATCCGCCGTTATCCGGCCTTTGCCGACTTCCATGGCATGGAGGAGTGCATCGACCAGATCGTCTCCTTCTTCCGCCACGCCGCCCAAGGCCTGGAAGAGAAGAAACAGATCCTTTACCTCCTGGGCCCGGTCGGCGGCGGCAAATCCTCCCTCGCCGAAAAGCTCAAGCAACTGATGGAACACGTGCCCTTCTATGCGATCAAGGGCTCGCCAGTGTTCGAGTCGCCCCTGGGGCTGTTCAACCCCGACGAAGATGGCGCCATCCTCGAGGAAGACTACGGCATCCCGCGCCGCTACCTGCGCTCGGTGATGTCGCCGTGGGCGACCAAGCGCCTCAACGAATTCGGCGGCGACATCAGCCAGTTCCGCGTGGTCAAGTTGCACCCCTCGATCCTCAACCAGATCGCCATCGCCAAGACCGAACCCGGTGATGAGAACAACCAGGACATCTCCGCGCTGGTCGGCAAGGTGGATATCCGCAAGCTGGAAGAATTCCCGCAGAACGACGCCGACGCCTACAGCTACTCGGGCGCACTGTGCCGGGCCAACCAGGGCCTGATGGAATTCGTCGAGATGTTCAAGGCGCCGATCAAGGTCCTGCACCCCTTGCTCACCGCGACCCAGGAAGGCAACTACAACAGTACCGAAGGCCTCGGTTCCCTGCCCTACAGCGGCATCATCCTCGCCCACTCCAACGAATCGGAATGGCACAGCTTCCGCAACAACAAGAACAACGAGGCTTTCATCGACCGGATCTACATCGTCAAGGTGCCGTACTGCCTGCGCGTCTCCGACGAGATCAAGATCTACGACAAGCTGCTGATCAACAGCTCCCTGGCGCACGCCCACTGCGCGCCGGACACCCTGAAGATGCTCTCGCAGTTCTCCGTGCTGTCGCGCCTGAAAGAGCCGGAAAACTCCAACATCTACTCGAAGATGCGCGTCTACGACGGCGAGAACCTCAAGGACACCGACCCCAAGGCCAAGTCCATCCAGGAATACCGCGACACGGCGGGCGTCGACGAAGGCATGGCCGGGCTTTCCACCCGTTTCGCCTTCAAGATCCTGTCCAAGGTGTTCAACTTCGACCCGCATGAAGTGGCCGCCAACCCGGTGCACCTGCTCTACGTGCTGGAACAGCAGATCGAGCAGGAGCAGTTCCCGCCGGAAACCCGCGAACGCTACCTGCGCTTCCTCAAGGAATACCTGGCGCCGCGCTACGTCGAGTTCATCGGCAAGGAAATCCAGACCGCGTACCTGGAGTCCTACAGCGAGTACGGTCAGAACATCTTCGACCGCTACGTGCTGTACGCCGACTTCTGGATCCAGGACCAGGAATACCGCGACCCGGAAACCGGCGAGATCCTCAACCGCGCCGCCCTCAACGAGGAACTGGAGAAGATCGAGAAGCCGGCCGGCATCAGCAATCCGAAGGACTTCCGCAACGAGATCGTCAACTTCGTCCTGCGCGCCCGCGCCGGCAACAACGGCAAGAACCCCAGCTGGCTGTCGTACGAGAAGCTGCGCGTGGTGATCGAGAAGAAAATGTTCTCCAACACCGAGGACCTGCTGCCGGTCATCAGCTTCAATGCCAAGGCGAGCAAGGAGGATCAGCAGAAGCACAACGACTTCGTCAAACGCATGGTCGAGCGCGGCTACACCGAGAAGCAGGTGCGCCTGCTGTCGGAATGGTATCTGCGGGTTCGCAAGTCGCAGTAGTCTGCCATCGGCGCGGCGGGATTCCCCGCCGCGCCGGTCGCCGTCGCATTCGGACCTGTCCGAGGCGGTCGTTCCGCTTCGCAGCAGGCCCTGAGGAGCATTCATGAGCTACGTCATCGACCGGCGTCTGAACGGCAAGAACAAGAGCACGGTGAACCGCCAGCGCTTCCTGCGGCGTTACCGCGAACACATCAAGAAGGCCGTCGAAGAGGCCGTCAGCCGCCGCTCCATTACCGACATGGAACATGGCGAGCAGATCAGCATTCCCGGCCGCGATATCGACGAACCGGTCCTCCACCACGGCCGCGGCGGCAAGCAGACCGTCGTTCACCCCGGCAACAAGGAATTTACCACCGGCGAGCACATTCCCCGTCCCCAGGGCGGCGGCGGTGGCCGCGGCGCCGGCAAGGCCAGCAACCAGGGTGAGGGGATGGACGAATTCGTCTTCCAGATCACCCAGGAAGAGTTCCTCGACTTCATGTTCGAGGACCTCGAACTGCCCAACCTGATCAAGCGGCATCTCACCGGCAGCGATACCTTCAAGACCGTGCGCGCCGGCATCAGCAACGAGGGCAACCCCTCGCGCATCAATATTGTCCGCACGCTGCGCTCGGCCCACGCCCGGCGCATCGCCCTCTCCGGCTCCACCCGCGGCAAGCTGCGCGCCGCGGTGGCGGAGCTGGATCGCCTCAAGCGCGAAGAGCCGGACAACCTCGGCGACATCCAGGAGCTGGAGCAGAAGATTGCCGGCATGCGCGCACGCATCGACAAGGTGCCGTTCCTGGATACCTTCGACCTCAAGTACAACCTCCTGGTGAAGCAGCCCAACCCAACCTCCAAGGCCGTGATGTTCTGCCTGATGGACGTTTCCGGCTCCATGACCCAGGCCACCAAGGACATCGCCAAGCGCTTCTTCATCCTGCTCTACCTGTTCCTCAAGCGGAACTACGAGAAGATCGAAGTGGTGTTCATCCGCCACCACACCAGCGCCCGCGAGGTAGACGAGGAAGAATTCTTCTATTCCCGCGAGACTGGCGGCACCATCGTTTCCAGCGCGCTCAAGCTGATGCAGGAAGTCATGGCCGAGCGCTATCCCACCAACGAATGGAACATCTACGCCGCCCAGGCCTCGGACGGCGACAACTGGAACGACGACTCGCCGGTCTGCCGCGACATCCTGATGAAGCAGATCATGCCGTTCGTCCAGTACTACACCTACGTCGAGATCACCCCGCGCGAGCACCAGGCGCTGTGGTTCGAGTACGAGAAGATCCGCGACACCTTCGAGGACAGCTTCGCCCAGCAGCAGATCGTCTCCGCTTCGGACATCTACCCGGTGTTCCGCGAGCTGTTCCAGAGGAGGCTCGTCGCATGAGCAAGCGCCAGCCGATCGCCACCGGCTCGGAGTGGACCTTCGAGCTGATCCAGCAGTACGACCGCGAGATCAGTCGTCTCGCCGAGCGTTATGCGCTGGACACCTACCCCAACCAGATCGAGGTGATCACCGCCGAGCAGATGATGGATGCCTACGCCTCTGTCGGGATGCCCATCGGTTACAACCACTGGTCCTACGGCAAGCACTTCCTCAGCACGGAAAAGAACTACAAGCGCGGTCAGATGGGCCTGGCCTACGAGATCGTGATCAACTCCGACCCGTGCATCGCCTACCTGATGGAGGAGAACACCCAGTGCATGCAGGCGCTGGTGATCGCCCACGCCTGCTACGGGCACAACAGCTTCTTCAAGGGCAACTACCTGTTCCGCACCTGGACCGATGCCACCTCGATCATCGACTACCTGGTGTTCGCCAAGTCCTACATCAACAAGTGCGAGGAGCGTTACGGTATCGACGCAGTGGAAGACCTGCTGGACTCCTGCCACGCCCTGATGAACTACGGCGTGGACCGATACAAGCGGCCCTACCCGATCTCCGCTGAGGAAGAGAAGCAGCGCCAGAAGGAGCGCGAGGAGCAGATCCAGCGCCAGGTCAACGACCTCTGGCGGACCATCCCCAAGGCCACCGGCAAGGACAAGGAGCAGGGGCTGGCCCGCTACCCCAGCGAGCCGCAGGAAAACATCCTCTACTTCATCGAGAAGAACGCCCCGCTGCTGGAGCCCTGGCAGCGCGAAATCGTGCGCATCGTGCGCAAGGTGGCGCAGTATTTCTACCCGCAGCGCCAGACCCAGGTGATGAACGAGGGCTGGGCGACGTTCTGGCACTACACCCTGATCAACGACCTCTACGATGAAGGCCTGGTCAGCGACGGCTTCATGATGGAGTTCCTCCAGTACCACACCAGCGTGGTCTACCAGCCGGGCTTCGACAGCCCCTACTACAGCGGCATCAACCCCTACGCGCTGGGCTTCGCCATGTACCGCGACATCCGCCGCATCTGCGAACACCCCACCGAGGAAGACAAGCGCTGGTTCCCGGACATCGCCGGCAGCGACTGGCTGGCCACCATCAAGTTCGCCATGAAGAGCTTCAAGGACGAGAGCTTCGTCCTGCAGTTCCTCTCGCCCAAGGTCATTCGCGAGTTCAAGCTGTTCAGCATCCTCGACGACGACCAGAAGGACGACATGCTGGTCGACGCCATTCACGACGATGACGGCTATCGCAAGATCCGCGAAACCCTGGCTGCGCAGTACAACCTCGGCAATCGTGAACCGAACATCCAGATCTGGGATGTCGACCGCCGCGGTGACCGCTCGCTGACCCTGCGCCACCAGCAGCACGACCGCAAACCGCTGGGCGAATCCACCGACGACGTGCTCAAGCACCTGCACCGTCTTTGGGGCTTCGATATCCACCTGGAAACCCTGCAGGGCGAGAACATCGTCAACACCTTCCACATGCCCCCAAAGGGTGAACGCGACAGCGAGGAGGGTTACCCCCGGCTCGACCTGATCATCCCACCCATTTGATCGGTTGACCGGAGCAGCAGGCGTGACAAGCATGGCGGCAACCCCGCTGGAGACCGCCATGCGCCTGTTCGCCATTCTCCTGCTCTGCCTCGCTGTCGCGACCTGCAGCAACCCCGTCCCCCACGCTCAGGTCGCACATCCTGCCGATGCACGCCTGGCCGGGCTGCGCGACTTCCAGCTGATGCCACCGGAAAACGCCGTCGACGCCCTGCCCTACCGCAGTCGTTATCCGCTGATCAACGCACAGGTGCGCCAGGGCCTGATCGAGCGCGGCTACCGCGAGAGCGCGGGCCCGCAGATCCGCGTCTACTACTGGCTGGCGCTGCAGGATGCGCCGCTGGAATTCAAGATCGATACCCCGCCGCCCAATCCGTTGGGCCCCTATCTCGCCATCCATCGCCTGCGCGACGAAACCGGCACCCTGCGACTGCGCCTGACCGATGCGCAGGAGCAGACCCTGTGGGAAGGCACCGTCAGCACCGGCCTCAGTCCCGCCCACGCCAGCGCAACACTCCTGCAGGACGCCATCGGCGCCCTCGTCCAACAGATTCCTGCCGCCACGCCCTAGGTGCGCGTCGCCCCCTTTCGCGAGCAAGCTCGCTCCTACTAGAGCCGGGGCGTGCGCAACCTGTCGGAGCGAGCTTGCTGGCGAACCGCCTCAATCCCCAGAAGCCACCGAGCTTGCCCCACCCGCCGCAAACCCCGAAGCTATCCCCCAGAACAGGAGACAGCTTCATGCAGATCTACAAGGTGGGCGGCGCCGTGCGCGACCGCCTGCTCGGCATCCCCTTCAGCGACACCGACTGGGTAGTGGTCGGCGCCAGCGCCGACGAGATGCTCGCCCAGGGCTATCGGCCGGTGGGCGCCGACTTCCCGGTGTTCCTCCACCCGAAAACCGGCGAGGAATACGCCCTCGCCCGCACCGAACGAAAAAGCGGGCGCGGTTACGGTGGTTTCACCTTCTACGCCAGCCCCGACGTCACCCTGGAAGAGGACCTGATCCGCCGCGACCTGACCATCAACGCCATGGCCGAAGATGATCACGGCAACGTCATCGATCCGTACCACGGCCAGGGAGACCTCACAGCCCGCCTGCTTCGCCACGTTTCCCCGGCCTTCGCCGAAGACCCGCTGCGCGTGCTGCGCGTCGCCCGCTTTGCCGCGCGCTACGCCCCCCTGGGTTTCAGCGTGGCGCCGGAAACCCTGGCACTGATGCGTGAACTGTCAGAATCCGGCGAACTGGAAGCACTGACGGCCGAACGCAGCTGGAAGGAAATCTCCCGTGCCCTGATGGAGCCGCGCCCGGACGTGTTCATCCAGGTCCTGCGCGACTGCGGCGCCCTCGCCGTGTTGATGCCGGAAGTGGACGCCCTGTTCGGCGTGCCACAACCGCCACAGCACCACCCGGAAGTGGATACCGGCGAACACGTGCTGGCCGTATTGCGCGAGTGTGCCCAATACGTCCAGCCGCTGAGCGTGCGCTGGGCCTGCCTGGTCCACGACGTGGGCAAGGGCGAGACTCGCGAGGAAGACTGGCCCAAACACCACGCCCACGAACACCTGGGCCTGCCGCTGATCGACGCGCTCAATGCGCGCTTCAAGGTGCCACGGGACTGCCAGGAGCTGGCGCGACTGGTCGGCGAGTACCACACCCACTGCCACCGGGCGCTGGAGCTGCGGCAGAACACCGTTCTGGAATTGCTGCAGTCCTTCGATGTGTATCGCCGCCCGCAACGCTTCGAGGAATTCCTAGCCGCCAGCGAAATGGACGCCCGCGGCCGCCATGGGCTGGAAGATCGCGACTACCCGCAGGCGGAATACTTGCGCGGCGCAGCGCAAGCCGCACGCGCGGTCGCAGTGCAGCCGCTGCTGGAGAAGGGATACAAGGGGGCGGAGCTGGGCGAAGCGCTCAAGCGTGAGCGTCTGAAAGCTCTGAAGGCCTACAAGGAAAACCACGTCACCTGAAACGGCGGATTGCTCTTTCTTGTAGGAGCGAGCTTGCTCGCGAACCCGCCCAGCGCTCGTGTCACCGGATACATCGTTCGCGAGCAAGCTCGCTCCTACAGAAAAGCCATTACGGCGCCGGGTGCATGCCGGTCAGCGCCGCCGGCGTCAGCTCAGCACCCCGCCACTGGAAGGGCACCGGCCAGAGCTTTTGGGCGATCTGCGCGTCCGACCAGAGCTCAGCGAACGAACGCCGAACTCCCGGATGCTTCACCTCAGGAGCCAGCAGCGCCAATGGCCAGAGCACGAAAGCGTTCTTCAGCACTTCTGCACGCGGCAGCGTCAGGCCATCGAACTCGCCATGCAGGTCGCCGTACAGCAACACGTCGATATCCAGCGGCAGGCCCTTGCGTTCCGGCGCATAGCGGCCGTTGTCCGCCTCGATGTGCTTGAGCCGCAGGCTCAACTCCGCCAGCGGCAGGTCGGTGCGCGCCACAATCACGAAGTTGTAGAAGGGGCCGCTGCGGATACCCACCGGCTCGCTCTCGAACACCGGCGAACAGCGGATATCCTCGAGGAACTCGTCCAGTGCCTCCAGCCCCGCGAGCAGGTGCTGCTCCCGGTCGAAGTTGCTGCCCAGCCCGAGGTAGACCGTCGTCAGCGGCATCCGCGTTCGATCTCCACACCCACGCCGATGGCGGCCGCAACGGCGCCGGGCTTGGTGACCTTCAGGCGCAGCCACTGGACACCGAACTCGGCCATCAGCAGCTCGGCGAGGCGCTCGGCAAAGGTCTCCACCAGTTGGAAGTGCGCGTCACGGGCGAAGGCCATGACCCGCTCGGAGAGCACGGCGTAGTCCAGGGCCTTGGCGATATCGTCGTCGGCCGCCGCCGGGCGGTTGTCCCAGCCCAGCGTCAGGTCCAGGCGCAGGCACTGCCGGATACCCCGTTCCCAGTCGTAGACGCCGATCACGGTGTCCACTTCCAGCCCCTCGATGAAAACTCTGTCCACTGACTGCATGCTCCAAGGCGACACGACAAGCGGCCGGCGCCCCGTTAGAATCGGAAACGACCTCGTCTCCGGTGGAAACCATGTTCTGGTTCTTGGCGATCCTCGCCTACCTGCTCGGATCACTGTCCTTCGCGGTACTCCTCAGTCGCCTGTTCGGCACTGCCGACCCGCGCGCCAGCGGCTCGGGCAACCCCGGCGCCACCAACATGCTGCGCCTGGCCGGCAAGAAGATCGCCATCCTCACCCTGCTCGGCGATCTCGCCAAGGGGCTGCTGCCCGTACTCATCGCCCGCCTGCTCGGCCTGTCCGACGTAGAGCAGGCCTGGGTAGGCCTGGCAGCGGTAGTCGGCCATCTCTACCCGCTGTACTTCAACTTCCGCGGCGGCAAGGGCGTCGCCACCGCCGCCGGCATGCTGCTGGCGCTTTACCCGCCGGCCGCGCTGCTCGCAGCAGTCGCCTGGCTGGTGACTTTCAAGCTGTCGCGTACCAGCTCGCTCGCTTCCCTGGTCGCCACGCCGCTGACGCTACCGCTGCTGGCCTGGCAGGAGCCGTCGGCGCTACTACCGATGACCGTGCTCACCGGCCTGATCGTCTGGCGTCACCGCAGTAACCTGCGCGATCTCATCGCCGGACGCGAGCGCCACTTCTAGAGCCGCGAGCTTCCCGACCCGCGTACCACGCTGCAAGCGAAAAAACGGCCCATGCCGTTCAGAGCATGCGCCGCGTCGTTTGCAGCTTCATTATTCAGATCGCTGGCAGCGACTCCATTGGCCAACGCGCATGGACGCCGATCGACGGGCCGTCCTGCTGCCCCGCCACCAGGCGCTGGCAGCCAGCATAGGCGATCATCGCGCCGTTATCGGTGCAGAAGCGCGGGCGGGCGTAGAACACCTGGCCCTTCATTTCGCCGAGCATCTTTTCGAGATGCTGACGCAAGGCCTGGTTGGCGCTGACGCCGCCGGCAATCACCAGGCTCTTGAGGTGAGTCTGCTTGAGCGCGCGCTTGCACTTGATGGTCAGCGTCTCGACCACGGCAGTCTGGAACGCCAGGGCGATATCGCTGCGGGTCTGCTCGCTGTCGTCACCTTCGGCCACGCAGCGCTGCCAGGTGTTCAGGGCGAAAGTCTTGAGGCCGCTGAAGCTGAAGTCCAGCCCCGGACGATCGGTCATCGGCCGCGGGAAGACGAAGCGACCCGCGGTGCCGCGCTCGGCCAGACGGGCGATCTCCGGGCCACCGGGATAGGCCAGGCCGAGCAGCTTGGCAGTCTTGTCGAAGGCCTCACCGGCAGCGTCGTCCACCGACTCGCCGAGTACCTGGTAACGGCCAATGCCATCCACTCGAACCAGTTGGGTGTGGCCGCCAGACACCAGCAAGGCGACGAACGGAAACTTCGGCGGCTGCTCCTCCAGCATGGGAGCCAGCAGATGGCCTTCCATATGGTGCACGCCGACGGCCGGTATGCCCCAGGCGAACGCCATGGCCTGGGCGCAGGACGCGCCTACCAGCAGCGCGCCCACCAGGCCGGGGCCGGCGGTGTAGGCGATGGCATCGATGTCTTCGGCGTTGCAGCCGGACTCGTCCAGTACCTGGCGAATCAGCGGCAGCATGCGCTTGACGTGATCACGGGACGCCAGCTCGGGAACCACGCCGCCGTATACGCGATGCAGGTCGATCTGGCTGAACAGCGCGTCGGCCAGCAGGCCTTTTTCGCTGTCGTACAGGGCGACGCCGGTCTCGTCGCAGGAGGTTTCCAACCCCAGCACTAGCATGGGTTTGAGCCTTTACTCTGGGCAAAATTGAAGCCGCGCATCATAATCGTCGGCTGGGCTTCGGACCAGTGCTTTTCGATCGGAGGCTTTGCATTCCTCCTTCCGAACGTTTAATATCCGCAACCCTTGAAAACCGCCGACTCCGAACAACCGTCAGGAGCGCGATAAATCCTCCGGTAATCATTGAAGGTACGACCTGGATGCCCGCCGTCAAAGTTAAAGAGAACGAACCCTTCGACGTAGCTCTGCGTCGTTTCAAGCGCTCCTGCGAAAAAGCAGGCGTACTGGCCGAAGTCCGTAGCCGTGAGTTCTACGAAAAGCCGACCGCCGAGCGTAAGCGCAAGGCCGCTGCCGCTGTTAAGCGTCACGCCAAGAAAGTGCAGCGCGAACAGCGCCGCCGCGAGCGCCTGTACTGAGTTACAGCGCTTCGTCGCACGCTTTCCGCATCGCCCGGCCCACTCGCCGGGCGAGTGCCTGAAACAAGGCACCCGACTCCGATTCGCATTCGCGGACTTCGGAGTTTTTGCTTTTCAAGCCCCATGCTTAGTCTCAAGCCCCGCTCGCGGCTTCATCGCCCCGCGCTATGCTTGGGTCCACCCTGCGTCCCGATGAGTCTATGGCCGGCCTGATTCCACAATCCTTCATCGATGACCTGCTCAACCGCACCGATATTCTCGATGTGGTGAGTTCGCGCATCCAGCTGAAGAAGACCGGCAAGAACTACAGCGCCTGCTGCCCGTTCCACAAGGAGAAGACACCCTCCTTCACCGTCAGCCCGGACAAGCAGTTCTACTACTGCTTCGGCTGCGGCGCCGGCGGCAACGCGCTCGGCTTCATCATGGACCACGACCAGCTGGACTTCGTCCAGGCGGTCGAGGACCTGGCCAAGCGCGCCGGGATGGACATCCCCCGCGAGGAAGGCCGGCGCGGCAACAAGCCTCGTCAACCGGTCGACTCGCCGCTGTACCCGCTGCTGGCCGGCGCCGCCGAGTTCTACCGCCAGGCACTCAAGAGCCACCCGGCCCGCAAGGCCGCCGTGGAATACCTCAAGGGTCGCGGCCTGACCGGCGAAATCGCCCGCGACTTCGGCCTGGGCTTCGCCCCGCCGGGCTGGGACAACCTGCTGAAGAACCTGGGCGGCGACAACCTGCAACTCAAGGCCATGCTCGACGCCGGCCTGCTGGTGGAAAACCCCGACAGCGGCAAGCGCTACGACCGCTTCCGCGACCGGGTGATCTTCCCCATCCGCGACAGCCGCGGCCGGGTGATCGCCTTCGGCGGCCGCGTATTGGGCGACGACAAGCCGAAATACCTGAACTCGCCGGAAACCCCGGTCTTCCATAAAGGACAAGAGCTCTACGGCCTGTTCGAGGCACGGAAGAACAACCGGGATCTCGACGAGATCATGGTGGTCGAAGGCTACATGGACGTCATCGCACTGGCGCAGCAGGGCATCCGCAACGCGGTCGCCACCCTGGGCACGGCCACCAGCGAAGAACACATCAAGCGGCTGTTCCGCATTGTGCCGAACATCCTCTTCTGCTTCGACGGCGACCAGGCCGGCCGCAATGCCGCCTGGCGCGCACTGGAGTCAGCGCTGAGCAACCTGCAGGACGGGCGCAAGGTGCGCTTCCTGTTCCTGCCCGAAGGCGAAGACCCGGACAGCCTGGTGCGCGCCGAAGGCCCGGATGCCTTCCGCGCCCGCCTCGCCCACCAGGCACAGCCGCTGGCGGACTACTTCTTCCAGCAACTGACCGAGGAAGCCGACCCCAGCACGCTGGAGGGCAAGGCGCACCTGGCAACCCTGGCCGGACCGCTGCTGGAGAAGATCCCCGGCAACACGCTGCGCCTGCTGATGCGCCAGCGCCTGGGAGAGATCACCGGCCTGTCCGCCGAAGCGCTCAGCCAGATCAGCGCGCCGCGCTCGGGCCTCACCGGCCAGGCAAAACCGAATCACACCCCTGCAACGGCGCAGGCACCTGGCCCGGAGCAGCACGCCCACGAGTACGCCGACTACGACATGGGCCAGTTCGCCGGCCACGGCGACAGTCATTACCAGGATGCTTCGAGTTACTTCGAAGCGCCGATGGAGTTTTCCGCCGGCAGCGGCGGAGCCAAGCAGGGCAAGAAGTCCTGGAAGGGCGATCGCAAATGGGACGGCAAAGGCAGAAAAGGCGACTTCACACCACGCCAGCCGCGCACCGAGATCAGCGTCGAATCACCGACCCTGACCGCGCTGCGCACCCTGCTGCACCATCCCCAGCTGGCGCAGAGCGTCGAGGATGCGAGCCATTTCTCCAACGAGGGACAGACCTATTCGCAACTGCTCGCCGCACTGGTCGAAGCGTTGCAGAAGAATCCGAAACAGAGCTCGATGCACCTCATCGCGCGCTGGCACGGAACGCCCCAAGGGCGCCTGCTACAGGTGCTGGCGGGGAAAGAATGGCTGATCGACGACGGCAATCTTGAAAAGCAGTTCGTCGACACCATTACTACACTTGCACACAACCAGCTGCACAGCAGCCGTGAAGCCCGCTTGCACAGCGTGCTGCGAAAGAACCCCAGTGAACTGACCGACGAAGAGAAAGCGTTACTGCGGGAGCACTACAGCACCCCCTCTTCAACAGGCAGCCAGAGCTGAACTGGCGCCTGAAGCCTCGAATCTGGTATAATCCTCGGCTTATTTCAGCCCGCCAAGACCTTCAGTGGATAGGGTGTTATGTCCGGAAAAGCGCAACAGCAATCTCGTCTCAAAGAGTTGATCACCCGTGGTCGTGAGCAGGGTTACCTGACTTACGCGGAGGTCAACGACCACCTGCCGGAGGATATCTCTGATCCGGAACAGGTAGAAGACATCATCCGCATGATCAACGACATGGGGATCAACGTATTCGAGACAGCCCCGGATGCGGATGCCCTGTTGCTGGCGGAAACCGATACCGATGAAGCTGCCGCCGAAGAAGCTGCTGCCGCCCTTGCCGCGGTAGAGAGCGACGTTGGCCGTACGACCGACCCGGTGCGCATGTACATGCGTGAAATGGGTACCGTGGAACTGCTGACCCGCGAAGGCGAGATCGAAATCGCCAAACGCATCGAGGAAGGCATCCGCGAGGTCATGAGCGCCATCGCCCAGTTCCCGGGCGCGGTGGACGGCATTCTCGAAGAGTACAACCGCATCGTTGCCGAAGGCGGCCGCCTGTCGGACGTTCTCAGCGGCTACATCGACCCGGATGACGGCACCCTGCCGGCCGAGGAAGTCGAGCCGGTCGGCCTGAAGGACGACGCCGAAGCCAAGGATAAGGACAAGGACGAAGAGGACGAAGAGTCCGACGGCGACAGCGAGGAAGAAGAAGGCGATGGCGGTCCGGATCCGGAAGAAGCCGCTCGTCGTTTCGGCGCCGTCTCCGAGCAGCTGGAAAAGGCCAAGAAGGCCCTGAAGAAACACGGTCGCGGCAGCAAGCAGGCCACCGAAGAACTGGTCGCCCTGGCCGAGCTGTTCATGCCGATCAAGCTGGTGCCCAAGCAGTTCGACGTGCTGGTCGCCAAGGTCCGCGATGCGCTGGACAGCGTGCGCCGCCAGGAACGCGCCATCATGCAGCTGTGCGTGCGTGATGCCCGCATGCCGCGTGCCGACTTCCTGCGCCAGTTCCCCGGCCACGAAACCGACACCGCCTGGGTCGACTCCGTACTCAAGGGCAAGCCCAAGTACGCCGAGGCCATCGAGCGCCTGCGTGACGACATCCTGCGCAACCAGCAGAAGCTGGTCGACCTGGAAACCAGCTCGCAGCTGACCGTTGCCGAGATCAAGGACGTCAACCGCTCCATGTCCATCGGCGAGGCGAAAGCCCGTCGTGCGAAGAAGGAGATGGTCGAGGCGAACCTGCGTCTGGTGATTTCCATCGCCAAGAAGTACACCAACCGCGGCCTGCAGTTCCTCGACCTGATCCAGGAAGGCAACATCGGCCTGATGAAGGCGGTGGACAAGTTCGAATACCGTCGCGGCTACAAGTTCTCGACCTATGCCACCTGGTGGATCCGCCAAGCGATCACCCGTTCGATCGCCGACCAGGCCCGCACCATCCGTATTCCGGTGCACATGATCGAGACGATCAACAAGCTCAACCGTATCTCCCGCCAGATGCTGCAGGAGATGGGTCGCGAACCGACCCCGGAAGAGCTGGGCGAACGCATGGACATGCCGGAAGACAAGATCCGCAAGGTCCTGAAGATCGCCAAGGAACCGATCTCCATGGAAACGCCGATCGGTGACGACGAAGATTCGCACCTGGGCGACTTCATCGAGGACTCCACCATGCAGTCGCCGATCGAAGTGGCGACCAGCGAGAGCCTCAAGGAAGCCACCCGCGAAGTCCTCGCCGGCCTCACCGCTCGCGAAGCCAAGGTCCTGCGCATGCGCTTCGGCATCGACATGAATACCGACCACACCCTCGAGGAAGTCGGCAAGCAGTTCGATGTAACCCGTGAGCGTATCCGCCAGATCGAAGCCAAGGCGCTGCGCAAGCTGCGCCACCCGTCGCGAAGCGAGCATCTGCGCTCCTTCCTCGACGAGTGATGAACAAACCCCCGGCCCAAAACCGGGGGTTTTTCTTTGGGCCTTCCATCGGGCAAAGTGCCACGTCTACACTTCGGCATAGTCCCCCCTGGAAAGAGGCCGTTCATGCCGCGTCTGCAGGCAGTTCTACTGTGGTGCCTCGCATTCTGGGCGGGACAGGCATTCGCCCTGAGCCTCACGCCTGAGGAGCAGCAGTGGCTGAACGTGCACCCGACGTTGCGCCTGGGCGTGGACGCCTCCTGGCCCCCCTTCGAGTTCCGTGACAGCGACGGCGTCTACCAGGGCCTGGCCGCCAGCTACGTCAAAGTCATCAGCGACAGGCTCAAAGTCCAACTCCAACCGATCGAACCGGCAAGCTGGAGCGAAGTCCTGCAACAGGCCCGGGACAGCCATCTCGACCTGCTCCCCGGCATCATGGCCACGCCGGAACGCCTCGAGTACCTGACCTTCACCCGCCCCTACCTCGACTTCCCGATCATCATCCTTGCCCGCAAGAACGGCCCCGCGCCAGCCAGCGTGAAGGAGCTTTACGGCCTCAAGGTCGGCGTGGTCGCCCACTACGCCCCGCATGAACTGCTGGTCGCCCGGCACCCCGACCTCAACCTGCAACCGCTGCCCAGTGTCGCTGCCGGACTGCAGGCGCTGGCGGTCGGCCAGGTGGATGCGTTCGTCGGCGACCTCGCCTCCAGTGTCTGGAACCTTCGCCAGCTCAAGCTCGAGGGCCTGCAGATCAGCGGCGAGACCCCCTACCGCTACCAGTTGGCAATGGGTGTGCCGAAGGACGAGGCGATCTTCGTTGGCATTCTCGACAAGGTGCTGGCGGACATGACCGTGGAACAGATCGACGCACTGCAGGCCCCGTGGGTCGGCGGCCTGGTCGACCACCGTAGCGTGTGGCCCGATGTGTTCCGCGTGGTCGTACCCATCGCGTTTCTGACCACCCTCACCCTGCTGGTCCTGTTCACCATGAACCGGCGCCTGCGCGGCGAGATGCAGCGCCGGGAGAAACTCGAGCAGGCCCTGCGCGACAGCGAACAGCACTACCGCGGCCTGGTGGAAAGCCTCACCGCCATCGCCTGGGAAATGCGCCTGGCGGAGAATCGCTTCACCTACGTCTCGCCCCACGCCCAGCGGCTGCTCGGCTACCCGCTGACCGACTGGCTGGAACCCGGCTTCTGGCAGCGCACCCTGCACCCGGAAGACGCCGAGCACGCGATCCACTTCTGCATGAGCGAGAGCCATGCCGGGCGCAACCACAGCTTCGATTACCGCATGCTCGCCGCCGATGGGCGGATCGTCTGGATCCGCGACATCGTTACGCTGATCCAGCATGGCGACGACCTGATCCTGCGCGGCCTGATGATCGACATCACCGAGGCGAAGCACACCGAACAGGCCCTGCGCCTGTCCGAACAGAAGTTCGCCTCGGTCTTCCATCACTGCCCCGACATCATCGTCCTCGCCCGCCGGGTCGACGGCGTGCTGCTGGCGGTGAACAGCACCTTCGAACGACAGATCGGCATCCCCGCCAGCGAAGCCCTGGGCAAGACCTCGACCGACCTGGGAATTTGGGGCGCGCCCGGCATGGGCCCGGCCATGCTGCAGCGCCTGCAGGGCGAACCGCTGAACAACGTCGAGATCCCGCTCAATCGCCGCGATGGCAGCCACTTCACCGCCCTGCTGTCGGCGCAGCACATCATCCTCGACGACACGCCGGCGCTGGTCGTCGTGGTGCGCAACATCTCCCAGGTCAAGGAAACCCAGGAGCAACTGCGCGTCTCCGAGGAGAAATTCGCCAAAGCCTTCCACGCCTCGCCCGACGGCATGCTCATCTCCCGCATCAGCGATGGCCGGCTGGTGGAAGTGAACCAGGGCTTTACCCGCATCACCGGCTACAGCCGCGAGGAAGCCGCCGAGCGCTCCACCCTCGACCTGCGCCTGTGGGCCAACCCGGCCGACCGCAGCAAACTGCTGGGCATCCTCGACAACGCCGCCAGCGCCCCGGACTTCACCGCGCAAATTCGCACTCGCGACGGCAGCCTGCGCCTGTGCGAACTGTCCGCCCACCGCATCACCATCGGCAGCGACGACTGCATGCTGACCATCGCGCGCGACATCACCGAGCGCCAGCAGATGCAGGAAAAGCTGCAGCTGGCCGCCACGGTGTTCGAAAGCACCGCCGAAGGCGTGATGATCACCGACGCGCGCCAGCAGATAGTCGCCGTCAACCGCGCCTTCACCGAGATCACCGGCTACAGCGAACAGGAAGCCCTCGGCAACTCACCGCGCCTCCTCGCTTCCGGCCAGCACGACAGCAGCTTCTACGTCGCCCTCTGGCACCAGCTCAACGCCGAGGGCCATTGGCAGGGCGAAATCTGGAACCGCCGGAAGAACCAGGAGCTCTACCCGGAGTGGCTCACCGTCAGCGCCGTGCGCAATGCCGACGGCGAGTTATCGCACTATGTCGGCGTGTTCGCCGACATCTCCACCCTCAAGTACGCCCAGGCACGGCTGGACTACCAAGCCCACCACGATCCACTCACTGGCCTGCCCAACCGCCTGCTGTTCGAAAGCCGCCTGAACGCCTCCCTCAAGGAAGCCCAGGAAGACGATCATCAGGGCGCCGTGCTGTTCCTCGACCTGGACCGCTTCAAGCACATCAACGACAGCCTCGGCCATCCGGTCGGCGACCTGCTGCTCAAGTCCATTGCCACCCGCCTGCGCGAGCAGCTGCGCGACGTCGACACGGTAGCGCGCCAGGGTGGCGACGAATTCATCATCCTGTTGCCCGGCCTGCACCACGCACTGGACGCCGAACACGTCGCCAACAAGCTGCTGCTCTGCTTCGACAAGCCGTTCATCGCCGGCGAACAGGAGTTCTTCGTCAGCGCCAGCATCGGCATCTGCCTCTACCCCAGCGATGGCTCGGATGTAGCCACTCTGGTCAAGAACGCCGACGCCGCCATGTACCGGGCCAAGGCCCAGGGCCGCAACCGGGTGGAGTTCTACACCCGCGAACTGACCTTCCAGGCCACCGAGCGCATGGCCCTGGAGCATGAATTGCGCCGCGCGCTGGAAAGCGACCAGCTGCAGCTCTACTACCAGCCCAAGCTCTCCCTCGGCACAGGCCAACTGGTCGGCGCCGAAGCCCTGATCCGCTGGAAACATCCTCAATTCGGCGCGATTTCGCCCGATCGCTTCATTCCTCTGGCCGAGGAAAACGGCCTGATCCTGCCATTGGGCGACTGGGTCCTGCGCGAAGCCTGTCGGCAGATGAGCCGCTGGCAGGACAGCCACGCCGCCTTCGGCCCGCTCTCGGTCAACCTGGCCGGCGCCCAGCTGCGCCAGACCAACCTGGTCGAACGCATCCGCGAGCTGCTCGCCCACTACAACCTGCAGCCCTCGCGCCTGCAACTGGAGATCACCGAAAGCTTCCTCATGCACCAGACCGAAGAGGCCCTATCGATCCTGCACAGCCTCAAGCACCTGGGCGTACAACTGGCCATCGACGACTTCGGCACCGGCTACTCCTCCCTCAGCTACCTGAAGCAGCTGCCGCTGGACACCCTGAAGATCGACCAGTCCTTCGTCCATGGCCTGCCGGACGACCCCCACGACGCCGCCATTGCCCGGGCGATCATCGCCCTGGGCCGCAGCATGAACCTCACCGTGATCGCCGAAGGCGTGGAACACGAAGCCCAGGAACGCTTCCTCGAAGCCGAAGGTTGCGACCAGATCCAGGGCTACGCCCTGAGCGCCCCGTTGCCGGCCGACGCCTTTGCCAACCGTTTCCTGGTTCCGCTGCATCCGATTGGCGCGACGCATAACGCGCCGGTATAATCCGCCCGCCTTCTGGGGGCCTATAGCTCAGTTGGTTAGAGCAGAGGACTCATAATCCTTTGGTCCACGGTTCAAGTCCGTGTGGGCCCACCACCTCTTCAGCGAAAAGCCGCGCAGATGCGCGGCTTTTTGCGTTTCTGCCAGTCAATTCTCCAACAGCCAAACGAGAGCCACTTCACACCCGCCGTCGACCATCTGACGCGAGCGCCGCGCCGAGATGACTGGGGTCAATATCAGATAGCCACTAGCCATTAAATTGGCATCTCCCTGATATGAGCGAATCCGTCATGACTCTCCACCGGTATCCGGTCCAGTTGCTGGTCACTTCCCAGGATCCGGCGTTGGCGCGCCAGGTTCGTGCGTTGCTGGCGGCCTACGAGTTGCCCTGCGCGGTGATGGAGGGACCGCGCAACTGCGAGCAGGCGCCGCTATGCCGATGGTTCAAGGACGCGCCCTTGAGCGATTCGGCGCGGATGCTCGCGCTGCTGGCCGACGCCATCGGTGTGCTGGAGCGAACCCGCCATGCCTTCCGCTCCCGCGAACTGGGCGAGTTGCGCCAGCGCCTGAGTGGCGCACTGCAGGAGTTGTCGGGGCCGCGCCCGCTGGTGTAAAAGACTTCCACCCGCGTTCCGCGTTGCGGAAGCTGGCTTTGCCGGGCAGGACTTATGGGCCTGCAAGACAAAGCGCCGAGTTGGTCGCCGTCGATTTCGACGAGACGACGAGCCGGCGCTTTTTTCATGCCCGACAAAAACAGCAGACCCGCAAGGAGCCAAACATGGGCCTGGGACCGAAGCTCGATAGCGTGCTCGAGCGCATCGGCCTGTCGACGATGGAAGTCGATCAGCGCCTGAGTTACCTGGAGTGGCGCGAGGAGGACGGCGGCCATCTCCACGGCCGCGCCAGCGAACTGGAGGGCTGCCACCAGCGCTTCATCGAGCAGCTCTACGATCACCTGCGCAACTACCCGCCTCTGGGCGCGATTCTCGCCGAGCCGGCGACGCTGGCGCGGCTGAAATGCAGCCAGTTCGAATACTACCGCCAGCTGTGGGACGCCCCGCAGGACGCCGACTACGTGCGCGACCGCCTGCGTATCGGGCTCGTGCACCAGCAGGTCGGCGTCGAGCTGAAGTGGTACCTGGGCGCCTATCGCCTGTACCTGGACCAGATGCTCGCCGACCTGATGGGCGACGCCCCGGAAGCCAAGACCTACGCCAGCCTGCTCAAGCGGGTGTTCTTCGACATGTCCCTGGCCATCGATACCTACGGCGCCGCCCAGCGCCAGGCGCTGGAGGACAGCGAGGCGCGCTTCGCCCGCGCGCTGCGCGGTGCCAACGACGGCATCTGGGACTGGGACCTGGGCAACGACCGCCTCTACGTCTCCGAGCGCTGGGCGCGCATGCTCGGCCTGACCCGCGACAACCTCGGCGAAGGCAGTACCAGCTGGTTCGCCCGCGTGCATCCGGACGACCTGCCCGGCCTGCGCAAGGCCATCGATGCGCACCTGCGCGGCAGCAGCGCGCTGCTCAGCCACGAGTACCGTATCCGCCAGCGCGACGGCAATTACCTCTGGGTGCTGGCGCGTGGAGTAGTCACCGATGGGCGCATGGCCGGCTCGCAAACCGACATCAGCCAGCACAAGGCCAGCGAACACCAGCTCAGCCACGCGGCGCGGCACGACCCGCTCACCGGCCTGGGCAACCGCCTGCGCCTGGACGAGCTGCTGCAGCAGGCCCTGATGCGCCAGCGCCGCCCCGGCGCGCGCGAGTCCGGCCTGCTGTTCATCGACCTGGACCGCTTCAAGCTGATCAACGACAGCCTCGGCCACGCCGTCGGCGACCGCGTGCTGGTGGAAGTCTCGCAGCGGCTGCTACGCTGCCTGCGACCGGGCGATCACCTGGCGCGCTTCGGCGGCGACGAATTCGTCGTATTGCTGGACGACCTCGCCAGCCTCTGCGATGCCGAGCAGGTCGCACAGCGCATGCTCGATTGCCTGCGCCAGCCGCTGCACGTGGACGGCCGCACGCTGGTGGTCAGCGCCAGCATCGGCATCACCGGGTTGATGACCGACGGCCAGGCCATCGACACCCTGCAGGCCGCCGACCTGGCGCTGTATCGCGCCAAGGAAGCCGGCAAGGCGCAGTACGCGCGCTTCAGCCTCGAGCTGCAGGCCGAGGCGCAGCGCCGGCTCGACCTGGAAAGCGCGCTGGCGCAGGCGCTGCGGCGCGAGGAGTTCAGCCTGCACTACCAGCCCATCGTCCGCCTGGACAGCGATTCGCCGCACTGGGAGGCGGTGGAGGTGCTGCTGCGCTGGAAGCACGACGGCCAATCCGTCTCGCCGCTGGACTTCATCCCGGCGCTGGAGGAATCCGGCGAGATCGTCCCGGTCGGCGACTGGGTGCTGCGCCAGGCCTGCCGGCAGACGGCGCTCTGGCAGAGCCAGGGGTACCGCGACCTCTACTGTTCGGTCAACCTGTCGAGCCGGCAGCTGCAGCAACCGGGCTTCGCCGCGCGGGTACAGCAGATTCTGGCGGAGAGCGGCCTGTCGCCGCGCAGCCTGGTACTGGAGATCACTGAAAGCCTGCTGATGCAGGATGGCGCGGAAACCCTCGCCTGCCTGCGCGAACTGGCCGCCGAGGGTGTGCGCCTGGCGCTGGACGACTTCGGCACCGGCTACTCCTCGCTGGGGTATCTCAAGCGCTACCCGCTGCACATCCTCAAGGTCGACCGCAGCTTCATCACCCGCGTGCCGGACGACCCGGAACTCAGCGCCATCTGCCGCGCCATCATCGGCCTGGGCCACAGCCTTGGCCTGGAAGTGGTGGCCGAGGGCGTCGAACGCCAGGAACACCTCGACTTCCTGCGCGCCGAAGGCTGCCGCCACGCCCAGGGCTTCCTGTTCAGCAAGCCGCTGGCGCCGGAACAACTCTTCCAGACCCGCGTGGAGCACCAGCGATGAAGCAGAACCTGCCGATCACCGGGCGCCAGGTGGATGTGCCGATCAACGCCAACATTCTCTCCACCACCGACCTCAAGGGCGCGGTCACCCATGTGAACCCGGACTTCATTCAGGTCAGCGGTTTTCAGGCCGAGGAGCTGGTGGGTTTCAACCACAACCGCGTGCGCCACCCGGACATGCCGCCCGCCGCCTTCGCCCACCTCTGGCAGACGCTGCAGGCCGGGCGCAGCTGGATGGGCCTGGTGAAGAACCGCTGCAGGAACGGCGACCACTACTGGGTCAGCGCCTTCGTCACACCGATTCGCCATGGCGGAAAAGTCGTGGAGTACCAGTCGGTGCGCACCCGTCCCGGCGCCGAGCAGGTCGATGCGGCGGAGCGCCTTTACGCGCGGATGCGCGGGGGAGCGAAGATGGCCCGCCCGCGCCTGCCACTGCCGGTGCAACTGCTGATCGGACTGGTGCTGGCGCAGGCCGGCGGTGCCCTGCTGGCGCTGTTGCTGCCCAAGCTGACGGTGCTGGCATTCCTGCTGGCGCTGGGCGCCTCGGGCGCCTGGCTGGTGCTACGCCTGCAACCGCTGGGCGCGCTGCTCGGGCGAGCGCGGAAGATCGCCGACAACCCGCTCAGCCAGCAGCTGTATACGGGCCGGAACGACGAATTCGGCGAGCTGGAGTTCGCCTTCCGCATGCTGGAGGCGGAAACCGCCGCGGTGGTCGGGCGCATGGCGGACGCCTCGCATCAGTTGGCCGAGCATTCCGCGGCACTGGCCGACGCCATGGCCGGCGGCAGCGCCGCTTCGCAGCTGCAGCAGCGCGAGACCGAACAGGTAGCCAGCGCCATGCAGCAGCTCGCACAGAGCGTCCAGGAAGTCGCCCGCCACGCGCAGCACAGCGCGGTGGCGGCGCAGTGCAGCGAGCGCATCACCCAGTCCGGGCATCAGGATGTGCACGGCACCCGCGGCCAATTGGCAGCGCTGGAAGCCGGCGTGCGCGCGGCGAGCGTCGCGGTGGAGCAGCAGAAGGAGCACAGCGAGGCTATCTCGCGGATGCTCGAAGTGATCCGCGATGTCGCCGGGCAGACCAATCTGCTGGCGCTGAACGCCGCCATCGAAGCGGCACGCGCCGGGGAGAGCGGGCGTGGTTTCGCAGTGGTCGCCGATGAGGTGCGTGCGCTGGCTTCGCGCACGGAGAATTCCGCGCGGGACATCCAGTCGTTGGTCGGTAATCTCCAGCAGGGCGCCGAGGATTCAGTGCGCGCGCTATGGCATTGCTGCGAGCAGGCAGTCGCCAGCCTGGAGCAGGCCGGGCATGCGGCGGGCACGCTGGAGCAGATCAGCGAGCAGGTCTCGGCGATCCAGCGCATGAGCCTGGAAATCGCCGAGGCCATCGAGGAACAGGGCGTCGCCAGCGAAGACGTGCAGCGCAGCCTGCACGCCATTCGCAGCTCAGCCGACAGCAATGCGCAAAAGGTCGGCACCTGCCAGTGCAGCGCCGCGCGCATGGCGGAACTGTCGGCGGAGCTGCGGATGCTGGCGGAGCATTTCTGGGAGGGCAGCCGGGCGGGTTAGCGCTTGGCGATGATGTACACGGCGTGGACGATGCCGGGGATGTAGCCGAGCAGCGTCAGCAGGATATTGAGCCAGAACGCGCCGCCGAAACCGACCTGGAGGAACACGCCCAGCGGCGGCAGAAGGATGGCGATCAGAATGCGGATGAGGTCCATGCGGTGGCTCCTTGTGAGATTGCCTTGTGCATGGAATTGACCGCAGGAAAGCGAAGCGGGTTCAGAGAAATTGGTGAAGCGCTGCGCCGTGCTCACTCACGTGAGAGGCCTTTCTGTAGGAGCGAGCTTGCTCGCGAACAATCCCCGACGCGGGACTGGTTCGCGAGCAAGCTCGCTCCTACAGGGTGAGGTCAGCCACAGGCGTCAGAGGAACCAGCGGTACTCCCGCGCGCTGACTTCGTTCATGAAGTCCAGGTGGTCGTGGCGCTTGTTCTCGCAGTAGACGAAGACGAACTCGCTGCCCAGGCCATCCTTCACCACCGGATGGTCTTCCATCTCGGCGACGGCGCCGAGCATGTCGCGGGGGAAGTCGATGCCGCTGGAGCGGTCTTCGTTGAGCGGCGGGATGGGTTCCTGGCGGGCTTCCAGCCCGTGCTCCATGCCGGTGAGGATCGCCGCGAGCACCAGGTAAGGGTTGGCGTCGGCGCCGGCGAGGCGGTGTTCGATGCGCAGGTTCTTGCCATCCGACTCGGGAATGCGAATGCACGCATCGCGATCCTCGAAGCCCCAACTGGCCTTGCTCGCGGCATTCACGCGGGAGCCATAGCGGCGGTAGGCGTTGTGGTTGGCGGCGAAGATCGGCATGCAGTGCGGCAGCAGCTCCAGGCAACCGGCCACGGCGTGGCGCAGGGCCTGCTGGTTGTCGCGGTCGAGCAGGTTGTTGCCGTCGCGGTCGTAGAGACTGACGTGCACATGCATGCCGCTGCCCGGCGCATGCAGGTAGGGTTTGCTCATGAAGCTCGCGCGGTGCCCATGCTTGAGCGCCACGCCACGGGTAGCGCGGGTGAACAGCGCGGCCTGGTCGGCGGCGTGCAGGCCGTCGTCGCAGTGGGCGAAGTTGATCTCGAACTGGCCAGGGCCGATCTCGGCGGTGATCACGTTGGCATCCACGCCCTGCTCGCGGGAGGCTTCGACGATCTCGTGGAGCACATCGGAGAAGCGCGACAGGCGCTCGATGTGCATGTTCGGCTGGTCGTCCTCGTCGTCACACAGCGGGTCGCGCGGGTATTGCGGCAGGCCGTTGTCGAGCTTCTTGTCGAACAGGTAGAACTCCAGCTCGAAGGCCACCACCGGGCGGATGCCCTTGGACTCCAGGCGCTGCATGACGCGGGCGAGCACTTCGCGCGGTTCGAATTCGATGGGCGCCTCGGTGCCGTCGGAACTGATCAGCATCTGTCCCAGCGGCTGGTTCTCCCAGCGCACCGGTTTGAGCGAACCCGGGATCAGGCGGCGCGGCGCGTCCGGGTCGCCGTCGTTGAAGCAGTAGTCGCCGATGGGGTGCAGGCCGCCCTGTACGCCCAGCAGCACGCAGTTCTGCGGCAGTTTCAGCGGGCTGCCAGCGGCGACTTTCTCGAGCATGTCCACGGGGTAGCGCTTGCCGTAGAAGTGGCCGGGAATGTCCAGGCAGATCAGGTCGACGTAGCGGATGTCCGGGTATTGCTGGCGGAAGGCGCGGACTTCGCTGAGCAGGTCGGGATGCATCGGGCGGTTCATGATTTTCTCTGGGGCCTTTGTGCGGGGGCGGCCGGATCGTTTTCCCAAGCCAACCCTCGCGGGCTGGCTTGGGAAATTACGTGAAGATCCACAGCACCCGAGTGGGTTTATCGGTGAGGTTGCCGTAGCGGAACTGGCTGTGCGGCGGCAGCTGGAAACTGTCGTTGGGATAGAGGGTGACGGTGTCGTCCTCGTACCAGATGGTCAGCTCGCCTTCGAGGACGAAGCCGCCCTGCTCCGAGCTGTCGTCCAGATGGCCTTCGCCGCTGGTGGCGCCGGGGGCGAGGATGCTGTCGAGCATGGAGAAGCCGCCGGACATGTTCGGCGAGGCGAGGATGTCGGTGACGCCGCCGGCGTAGTACAGGGTGCGGCGATCGTTCGGCCGGGTGACCCAGTCGCGTTCGCGACGGGTGTCGCCGGCGTAGAAGTAGGTAGTCGGTACGCCCAGGGCTTCGCTGATGGCGGTGAGGTCGGCCACGGTGGGTTGCGACAGGCCGCGCTCGACCTGGGACAGGAAACCCACCGAGCGGCCGATCTGTTCGGCCAGCTCACCCAGGGTGAGGTTCTTGTGCTTGCGCAGGTCGCGGATCAGCGTGGCAAGGTGTTCGTTGGTGGCCGTCTGGGTCATGGCAGGTTCCGAATTAGACAAAGTCCCGCAATCGATACCAGGCCTTGCCGACGGCTTCCAGTGGCGCGGCGAAGCGCTGGCCGCCGGGGAACCCGGGATTGCGGATGCGTTGATAGAGGTCAAGCTCGTCACTGCGCCCCTGCATCGCCTCGCTCACCGCATGGGCAGCGGCCAGGCTGGGCAGTACGCCGTGGCCGGAATAGCCCTGCAGCCAGTAGAGATCGCCGCGCCGGCCGATGTCCGGGGTGCGCCGCATGCTGCAGTCGATGTGCCCGCCCCAGGCGTATTCCAGTTCCACGCCCTTGAGTTGCGGGAATACCCGCTCGACATAGGGGCGAGTGGCAGCGCGGATGTCCGACGGCATGCCGCCCAGGTAGGTGCAGCCGCCGCCGAACAGCAGGCGATGATCGGGGGTCAGGCGGAAGTAGTCGAGGACGAACTGGTTGTCGGTGACGCAGCAGTTCTTCGGCAGCAGGGAACGAGCCAGCTCCTCGCCCAGCGGAGCGGTGGCAACCTGGTAGGTGCCCACCGGCAGGATGCGCTCGGAGACGTCGCGGTCCAGCCCGTCGATATAGGCGTTGCAGGCCAGCACCAGGGAGGCGCAGCGCACGCTGCCATGCTCGGTCGTCACCTCGTAGCCGTTGCCGCTCTCGCGGAAGCTCAGCGCGCGGGTCTGCTCGAAGATGCGGCCGCCGGCGCGCTCGATGGCCCCGGCGAGGCCGTAGGCCAGCTTGAGCGGATTCAGGTGCGCAGAGTTGGGGTCATACAGGCCGGCCTGGTAGCGGTCGCTGGCGATCCACTGCGGCAGGTCTTCACGGGGGATGAATTGCAGGCCTTCGTAGCCCCAGCGACGGTTGGCTTCAGCCTGCCAGTCGTAGAGCGAGCCGACGCGGCGTTGCAGCACGGCGGTCCACAGGTGGCCGATGCGGTAATCGCAGTCGAAGCCGTGGCGTTGCGGCAGGTCGCGCAGTTCGTGGGCGGCCCACAGCATGCCCTGCCACAGGCGCAGCGCGCCTTCATGGCCGAGGTCGTCTTCGATGGGACCGAGGTCGCTGGACCAGCCCGGCAATGCCTGCCCGCCGTTGCGTCCGGAGGCAGCCCAGGCAATGCGGCTGGCTTCGATCATGCAGACCTGACGGCCGCCTTCCACCAGTTGCAGCGCCGTGTGCAGGCCACTGAACCCGGCACCGATCACCAGGACTTCGCACTCCAGCGGCTCGCGCAGCACATCGCGCGGCTGGATCAGCTCGGGGTTGGTGCCGGCGTAGTAGGTGCCGACCGGCTCGGCGGAGCGCAGGAACATCGCGACCTCGTGAAATTGTTCTGTTTATTTTTCATGAAAAATAACAGAACAAATTTCACAAGACTAGTCCGCCGATCTTTTCGCCCGGCGGACTCCGCTTCAACTCGTCAGGAAGACAGCACCGCTGCGCTGTCCTGCCCTTCGCGCTTCTGCCGCACGCTGACCATGACCACCAGCGCCACCAGGATGCCGGCGAGAATGGCCGAGGAGCCGATGGTGCCGAAGTCCAGCCCACCCTTCTCGTGGGACTTGGTCAGCACGTCGCCCAGGGTCGCGCCGAACGGCCGGGTCAGCACGAAGGCCACCCAGAACAGCAGCACCGAGGAGAGCTTGGTGAAGTAATGCAGCACCACCACCACGGCGATCAGGCTGCCGATCAGCAGCGCGCCGCCGGCGAAGCCCAGGCCGGAGTCGTCGGCGAGGAAGTCGCCCAGCGCGGTGCCCAGGGTGTTGGAGAAGAGGATGGCGACCCAGTAGAACATCTCGCCCTTGAAGCTGCGGATGTTGTCCACCGACAGCGAGGTACCGCTGAAGCGCCAGGCCGCGAAGATCGCCACCAGGATGCTGACCAGGATCGCCGAGCCGCTGGCGTAGCCCAGGCCCAGGGTGCGGTCCATGAAGTCGGACATGGTGGTGCCGGCGGTGCTGGTGGAGAGAATCACCAGCCAGTACAGCCAGGGCACGTAGCGCTTGCTGGCGAGCTGGCCGACCAGGGTGACGAGGAAGACGCTGATGAGGATCAGCGAGCTGATCGCATAGCCGACGTTCAGGGTCATCGACAGCAGGTCGCCGGCGGTTTCCCCCAGGGTGGTGGCGCAGATTTTCATCACCCAGAAGGCCAGGGTGATCTGTGGCAGTTTATTCACGACGTATCTCCGGAAAATGAGCGGGATCGACGCGCGGGTCGCGTCACGGCACCCCGGAGTTCCTGTGGTCTCCCCCAATGACCCCGGTGCATGGGCGTGGAGACTGAAGTCGGCGCAGTGAAGAAAGGGTCAAGCGGGTATGAAAAATCCATTGGCCTGCTTCCCGACTGGTGATCCGACGGATGACAGATGGCTGTCAGTTGCTATGGTTCCATGAGGGGGCGATGCGCCCGAGAAACGCTGAATTGCGCGCGATTGGCCGGCGCATGGGGATATGGATGAATCAGATGATCAAACCGCAACCGTACTGCAAGAACTGCCGGCTGGCGCCGCCCACTCTTAGCGACGAGAAGGTCGAGGAGCTGGAGGCGATCATCAAGCCGGGGCACCTGCTGCATAAGGGCGACTTCGTGTTCCGCCAGGGCGATCCCTTCCACAGCGTGTTCCTGGTGCGTTCCGGTTCGATCAAGACCTTCACCACCAACGAGCAGGGGCTGGAGAAGATCACCGGGTTCTATTTCGCCACCGAGATCTTCGGCTTCTCCGGCATGGGCGAAGGCAGCTATCCGGTGTCGGCGCAGGCACTGGAAAGCACGCTGTGCAGCGAGATTCCGTTCAACCAGCTGGAGGAACTGTCGCTGCAGATTCCCGGCCTGTCGCACCAGATCATGCTGATGATGAGCCGCAAGATCCGTGAGGATCAGCAGATGAAGCTGCTGCTCTCGCGGCTGAACTCGGACTCGCGCATCGCTGCTTTCCTGCTGAACATCTCCGCGCATTTCCGCGAGCGTGGCTTCTCTGCCACGCGCTTCCGCCTGAGCATGTCGCGCAACGAGATCGGCGATTACCTGGGGCTGGCGGTGGAAACGGTGTCGCGCAGCTTCACCCGCCTGCAGAAGCACGGCTTGATTCGGGTCGACGGGCGGGAGACGGAGATCGTCGATTTCACCGAGTTGTGCGCGTTGGCGGGCGGAGAAGTCGAGCTTTAAGGTTCCAGCGGACCTTGTTCGCGAGCAAGCTCGCTCCTACAGGGTCCGCATTCCCCCGCTAGTTCCGTGCTAGCTCCTGCTCTTGCAGGAGCTAGCTTGCTCGCGAACCGCCCGAGCGGCGCGTTTCCCTAAAGCCCCTCACCCTCGCCACTCTGCCCATCAAGTCCCGATCACTCCCCCATCATCCTTGGTGATCACCAGCGTGGTTGAGCGCGGAATGCTCTTGCCGTCGCTGGCCGGGAAGCTGAGGCCGGGGTGCTGGATATTCACCCACATCGTCCTGCCATCCGGGCTCTGGGTAATCCCCGTCAGCTCGCAGCCTCGCGGGCCGACCAGGAATCGGCGCACCTCGCGGCTGTGCGGGTCGGCGCAGAGCAGCTGGTTGCAGCCCATGGCCTGCATCGGCGCCTCGGCATCATCGTAGTCGGTCTCGATCCACAGGCGGCCGGTGGTGTCGAAATACAGTCCATCCGGCGAGGAGAAGATATCGCCGTTGATGGTGCCGATCAGGTTCTCCGGCGCAGTAGAGCCCTTGTGCTCGCCAGCCAGCAGGAAGATTTCCCACTCGAAGGTGGTGGCGGTCGGATCACCGCCGGCTTCGTTCCAGCGCAGGATCTGCCCGTGCAGGTTGTCCTTGCGCGGGTTGGCGGCGTCCACCGGCTGTTTCTTGCCGCGCGCATCGTTGTTGGTGAGGCTGACGTAGACCTCACGGGTGGTCTGCTGCACCGCGACCCACTCGGGACGATCCATCGGCGTGGCGCCCAGCAGATCGGCGGCGGCACGGGCGTTGACCAGTACCTCGGCCTGGCTGGCGAAACCGTTCTCGACGGTGAGGCCATTCTGCCCATGCACCAGCGGCAGCCACTGGCCGCTGCCGTCGGCGTTGAAGCGCGCGACGTAGAGGGTGCCTTCGTCCAGCAGGTCGACGTTTGCCGCACGGTTGTTCGGCTCGTACTGACCCGCCGGGACGAACTTGTAGATGTACTCGCCCTTGGTGTCGTCGCCGTAGTAGAAGGCCATGCGGTTGTCGGCGCCCAGCGAAAGGGTCGAGCACTCGCGGCAGAAGCGGCCCACGGCGGTGCGCTTCTTGGGCGTGGATTTCGGATCGAACGGGTCGATTTCCACCACCCAGCCGAAGCGGTTCGGCTCGTTGACGTGGCCGCCATAGGGCTGGCCGGCTTTCGGCGTGGCGTCGAAGCGCTCGTCCACCGCCTCCCAGGCGTAGTAGTTGCTGAACTGGCCGTTGGACAGCCCATAGCGCTTGTGCGAGACGCGCTTGGCATAGTCGGCCTTGTCGCGGTTGACGAAGTACTGGTGCCAGTTTTCCTCGCACGCCAGGTAGGTGCCCCACGGCGTGACGCCCATGGAGCAGTTGTTCAGGGTGCCCAGCACCTGTTTCGCCTCCGGATCGCTGGCGGTGCGCAGCAGGTCGTGGCCGGCCAGCGGGCCCGAGAGGGCCAGCGGCGAGCTGCCGGTGATACGGCGGTTGTAGCTCGAACCTTCGACGCGTTGCCATTGGCCGCCAGCGTCCTTCTTCACCTCGATGACGCTGAGGCCGTGGGCGGCGATCTCTTTGCGCACCTCGCCTTCCGGGCGGCCGCGGGTGCCGTCGGGGCGATCCTCGAAGGTCTGGCCCTTGGGGTGCAGCGTCGGGTTGATGTACTCGTGGTTGATCACCAGCAGGCCGTGGCTGTCCGGCGCATCGGGGAAGGGGAAGTAATGCATGCCGTCATGGTTGTCGCCGGCCTGCAGCTCCTGGGCTTTCCAGTCTTCGCTGGCATCACCTTTCCAGGCCGGCGAGCCGGTCACCACGGCATCGCCCCAGGAGAAGAACGGCCGCGCGGTGTAACCGTCGGCGACTATCACCCGGTCGAACTTCGCGTCCTGCTGCACCGGCACGCCCTTGAAGCCCAGCAGCCCGGTCGGCACCGGGGCGTCGGCGGCGAACAGGGAGCGGCCGGGGAACAGGCCGCCGCCGAGGAAGCCGACGGCGCCGAGCACCAGGCTGTTCTTCAGCAGGCGGCGGCGCGAGGCGTCGATCAGCTCGCTCATCGGCACATTGGCGGAGGGGTTGATCGACTGGTCGTCGAAAGCGGCCAATCGGTCGTGGAAATCCTGGAAACGTTCGCTCATCACGGGGAGTCCTTCCGCAGGGCCGCTCTATGGTCGGCTCGGGTTACCAGTAGAAGCTATCGGCGGAAGGTTAGGAACGCGGTGTTACGTCGGCATGACAACGCCGCCGAGCCGTGTGACAGGTTCGGCGGCGGGAATAAAAGCCGCCCCGCAGGACCAAGACGACGTCCGGGGGCGGGCGCGAGGGCATTTGCGGAACAGTGCGGCTCAGCTGTGCAGGCCGCCCTGCTCCGAACATTCGGGGCCCGCCAGGCGGGCCGTCCAGTCTTCCAGCACGCCACTGGTGAGGCGTTGCGCGGCGGTCTTGCGCCAGCGCAGGGATAAAGCGTCGCAGGCCATCATCAGGCGCAGGCCGGTACGGTCCAGCGGGTGGCCGAAGTACCAGTCCAGCAGGCTCGCCACGGAGAGCTGCGGGTAGTGCCGTTGCACCAGTTCCAGCGGTGCGTCGGGCGCGACCATGCCGGAACGGCGCACCCGGTAGAACCAACCGCAACGGCCCTGCTCCTGCACCTCGAAAGGCAGCGCGGGCAGGTTCCAGCGCCGCGCCAGGCGGTAGCTGGGCGAGCGCGGCTGGCTCACTTCGATCAGCGCCTCGCCCCAGCGGAACAGGTCACCGATACACACCTCGTGTTCATTGAGGCCGAAGGTCGACAGGTTCTCGCCGAAGGCCGGCTGTCGCCAGCGCGTCTGCGGGTGCTGCTTGCGCCAGTGGCGGTAGTGCTCGGCCGGATAGTGATGCAGGGCGCGGTCCAGGCCGCCATCGCGGCGCAGGTCGGCCCGTGCGTCCCCCGGCAGCCCTTCGGCGCCGAGCCAGACTTCCTGATGCGTTTCCAGCTTGTCGATATCGCTGAGCAGACCTCCCCAGCTTTCTTCGACTTTGCCTATGAAAACGCCCTGGATGACGATGCTTTCCACCTTTGTCTACCCATCTGAGACAGCGGACAAGCGCTAGAGTAGTGGCCTGGATGGGTGACACTCCATTTCGATTTTCCAGTTTCGTTGATAAGCAGGCCTTATGGATTTCCGCCAGCTCCGCTATTTCGTCGCGCTTTACGAGGAAGGCCATGTCGGGCGCGCCGCCGAACGCCTGGCGATTTCCCAGCCGGCGCTGTCGCAACAGATTCGCCAGCTGGAGCAGAACCTCGACGTGGCGCTGTTCCAGCGCAGCGGCAAGCGCCTGCTGCCGACGGCCGCCGCGCACACGCTGTACAACCATGCAGTGCCGCTGCTCGAAGGCCTGGAGCGCGCCCGCGAGGCGCTGCGCGGCTTCCGCGGGCAGAGCGCACGCAGCCTGGCTATCGGGGTGCTGCAGACGGTCAACGCCAGCCTGGTGCCGCACCTGGTGGAGCGCCTGCATGCGGTGCAGCCGCACGTGCAGGTGCGCATCTACGAACTCTCTGGGGTGGAGATCGAACGGCGCCTGTTGATCGGCCAGCTGGATATCGGCATCGGCTTCCTGCCGCCGCGCCAGCCGGCGCTGCACGGCGTGGAGTTGTACCCGGACGAACTGCAACTGGTGATCCCGGCGGACCATCCGCTGAAGGACTTCAAGAAGGTGTCTCTGGCCCAGGCCGCCGAATTGCCGATGCTGCTGCTGGGCGAAGAATTTCGTGCCCGGCAGATCTGGCAGGAGCAACTGGCGGCCATTGGCCGGCGGCCACGGGTGCAAGCAGAGTTGAACCACATGGGTGGCATCCTCGACAGCCTGCCGCAGAGCCGTTTCGCCACGGTTCTCCCCGGCCGCGCGCGGCAGATGCATGCGCACAAGGATTTGCTCTGGAAACCCCTGAGCGAGCCGCGCATTCCGCTGAGCGTGGGGTTGGTCTATCGCGATGCGCAGCGCCAGCAGCCGACAGTGGAGTTGCTGCGCTCGTTGCTCGACGGCGCGGTTTGATGGCCACTATTGCTGATGGGTATCGGCATGCTCAAGGCTCTCCAGCCGCGTAGGGCGGATAACGCTGGCGCGTTACTCGTCCTACGAGTGGGCAGCCCTCGGGCGGGCAGGGGTCACAGGCAAAGAAAAAACCCCGCCTCTTTCGAGGCGGGGTTTTGCAGACCGATATCCTGACGTCCGTGCTAGCCACCGTCCTTGGTGGATTCCCTTGTTTCCGTATTGTCGTTGGCGCTTCCTGCGCAATGTCCTGACTGAGATAAAGGTTACCGCTGTAAGCCTTTGCCAGAAAGACGCCGATCACCACCGCTGTTTGTAAGCCATGGCTTACAAAGATTCGAAATACCCTTCTTCTCAAAGGAAATATCCCAATAAAAAAACCCCGCCGAGGCGGGGCTTTTCATACGCGACTGCTTAGAACTGCGCAGCGTCCAGCAGGTACAGCGACTCGCTGCCGGCCTTTACCGAGGCGGTCAGGGAGTGGATACGCGGCAGCAGGCGGGCGAAGTAGAAGCGCGCGGTACCGAGCTTGCTGGCGTAGAACTCGTCCTGGCCTTCCTTGCCCAGCGAAGCGCGAGCCATCAGGGCCCACATGTACGCGTAAGCGGTGTAGCCGAAGGCGTGCAGGTACTCGACCGAAGCCGCGCCGATCTCGTTCGGGTTGCCCTTCGCGCGATCCAGGACCCACGCAGTCAGCTCGTCGAGGTTCTGCACGGCGGCGTTCAGCGGGCCGGTGAACTCGGCCAGCTCGGCGGACGCCGATGCGGTGAAGGCACGGACCTCATCGGTGAACAGCTTGGCGTAGGCGCCGCCGCTGCCGACGATCTTGCGGCCCATCAGGTCCAGCGCCTGGATGCCGTTGGTGCCTTCGTAGATCTGGGTGATGCGGCAATCACGCACCAGCTGCTCCTGGCCCCACTCGCGGATGAAGCCGTGGCCGCCGAAGATCTGCTGGCCGTGGATAGTGGTTTCCAGGCCCATGTCGGTAAGGAAGGCCTTGGCCACCGGGGTCAGCAGGGCGACCAGTTCCTCGGCGCGTTTGCGGGTGGTCGGCTCTTCGCTGTACTTGGCGGTGTCCAGCTGCATGGCGACGTAGCTGGAGAAGGCGCGGCCGCCCTCGTTCAGCGCCTTCATGGTCAGCAGCATGCGACGCACGTCCGGGTGGACGATGATCGGGTCGGCGGCCTTGTCCTTGGCGACCGGGCCGGTCGGCGCGCGGCTCTGGATACGCTCGCGTGCGTACTCCACGGCGCTCTGGTAGGAACGCTCGCCGGTGGCCAGGCCCTGGATGCCGACGCCCAGACGCTCGTAGTTCATCATGGTGAACATGGCGGCCAGGCCCTTGTTCGGGGCATCGACGATCCAGCCGGTGGCGCCGTCGAAGTTCATCACGCAGGTGGCGGAACCCTTGATGCCCATCTTGTGCTCGATGGAGCCACAGGACACGGCGTTGCGCTCGGCCAGGGAGCCGTCTGCGTTGACCATCACCTTCGGCACCAGGAATAGCGAGATGCCCTTGGAGCCTGCCGGCGCGTCGGGGAGCTTGGCCAGCACCAGGTGGATGATGTTCTCGGTCAGGTCGTGCTCGCCGCCGGTGATGAAGATCTTGGTGCCGGAAATCTTGTAGCTGCCGTCAGCCTGCGGCTCGGCCTTGGTGCGGATGATGCCAAGGTCGGTGCCGGCGTGCGGCTCGGTCAGGCACATGGAACCGGCCCAGGTGCCGGCGTACATGTTCGGCAGGTACTTGGCCTTGAGCTCTTCGCTGGCGTGGTTGAGCAGCGACAGGCAGGCACCCGCGGTCAGCATCGGGTACAGGCCGAAGGACAGGTTGGCCGAGTTGACCATTTCCTCGACCTGGGCGCCGATCACCTTGGGCATGCCCATGCCGCCGAATTCCGGCGCGCCGCCCACGCCCACCCAGCCGCCTTCGGCGTAGGTGCGGTAGGCCTCGGGGAAGCCGGCCGGGGTCTTCACACCCTCAGCGCTCCAGCTGCAGCCTTCTTCGTCGCCGCTGCGGTTCAGCGGGGCGATCACGCCGCCGGTGACCTTGCCGGCTTCTTCGAGGATCGCGGACGCGGTCTCGGCGTCGACGGTCTCGGCCAGGGCGGGCAGCTCGGCCCAGAGATTGGCGACCTCGAAGACTTCATTGAGGACGAATTGCATGTCGCGCAGGGGAGCTTTGTAGTCAGCCATGATGGATCCTCGAACGAAAACGACGGCTGATCAGGCAGCCAGCGGTATCAGAATAGGAGGTACACGAAGGTACGCCGCCGGAGTTTACTCCAACAACTTTTCAGACTTTAAGCGTCATGTTGTGACCATACAACTACAGTTTGGTCACATTTTGTAGCAATGGGCAGAAGGCCCGCGCAGGGCGGGCCTCCTTATCTGGCGCGGGAATTACAAGGCGAACTGCTCGGCCGACAGGCGCATCAGCACCTCGGAACCTGCCTCCGCCGCCGCCACATGGGACAGCGCGCGGGGCAGCAGGCGGCTGAAGTAGAACTCGGCGGTGGCCAGCTTGGTTTCGTAGAAGGCCTTCTCGCCAGCGCCCTCTTCGAGCTTCTGCTGGGCGACCAGCGCCATGCGCAGCCAGAAGTAGCCGAGGGTGATGTAGCCGGAGTACATCAGGTAATCCACCGAGGCGGCACCGACTTCGTCCGGGTTCTTCATGGCGGCCAGGCCGAGCTTCTGGGTCAGTTCGCCCCACTGCTTGTTCAGCGCCGCCAACTGGGCGACCTGGGCCTTGAGCTGCGGGTGCTCGGCGTGCTGCTGGCAGAGCTGATGAACCAGCTTGGTGAAGCCCATCAGCAGCTTGCCCTGGCTACCGAGTACCTTGCGGCCCAGCAGGTCCAGCGCCTGGATGCCGTTGGTGCCCTCGTAGATCGGCGCGATGCGGCAGTCGCGCACCAGCTGCTCCATGCCCCATTCACGGATGAAGCCGTGGCCGCCAAACACCTGCATGCCGTGGTTGGTGACTTCCAGGCCGGTCTCGGTCATGAAGGCCTTGCAGATCGGCGTCAGGAAGGCCAGCAGGTTGCCGGCACGCTCGCGCTCCTCGGCGTCCAGGGAGAGGTGTTCGATGTCCAGCAGTTGCGCGGTGAAGTACGCCAGCGCGCGGTTGCCTTCGTTGAACGCCTTCATGGTCAGCAGCATGCGGCGCACGTCCGGATGGACGATGATCGGGTCGGCGGGCTTTTCCGGCGCCTTCGGGCCGGTCAGCGAACGCATCTGCAGGCGGTCCTGGGCGTAGCGCACGGCGCCCTGGTAGCTGGTCTCGCCGAGGCAGAGGCCCTGCATGCCGGTGCCCAGGCGCGCGTGGTTCATCATGGTGAACATGCAGGCCAGGCCCTTGTTGGCCTCGCCGATCAGGAAGCCCTTGGCGCCATCGAAGTTCATCACGCAGGTGGCGGACGCCTTGATGCCCATTTTGTGCTCGATGGAGCCGCAGGCCACGGCGTTGCGCTCGCCGGCCTCGCCGTTCGCGTCCAGGTTGAACTTGGGCACGATGAACAGCGAGATGCCCTTGGTGCCGGCCGGCGCGTCAGGCAGCTTGGCCAGGACCAGGTGGATGATGTTCTCGGAGAGATCATGCTCGCCGGCGGAGATGAAGATCTTGGTGCCGGTGATCGCGTAGCTGCCGTCGGCGTTGGGCACGGCGCGGGTCTTGATGATGCCCAGGTCGGTGCCGCAATGCGGTTCGGTCAGGCACATGGTGCCGGTCCACACCGCGCTGGTCATGCGCGGCAGGTAGGTGTTCTTCTGCTCCTCGCTGCCGTGGGCGTGGATGGCCGCCATGGCGCCCTTGGTCAGGCCGGGGTACATACCCCAGGAGCAGTTGGAGGCGCCGATCATCTCGCTGACCAGCAGGCCGAGGGACGGCGGCAGGCCCTGGCCACCGTATTCGGGGTCGCTGGAAACGCCGTTCCAGCCAGCCTCGACGTACTGCGCGAAGGCTTCCTTGAAGCCCTTGGGCGTGGTCACCACGCCGTTGTCGAAATGGCAGCCTTCCTCGTCGCCGGAGCGGTTCAGCGGGGCGATGACCTGCTCGCAGAACTTCGCGCCTTCCTCGAGGATGGCGGCGAACATGTCCGGGGTGGCGTCGGTGGCGCCGAGGGCTTCGTAGCGGCCGGTGAAGTCGAAGACTTCGTCGGTGAGGAAGCGCACGTCGCGCAGGGGGGCCTTGTACTCGGGCATCACGAATCTCCGTTCGGTTCAGGGCGCCACAATGGCGCGCAAACTTCGAACCTAACGGTGCGTGACCGCCCGGACAATCACGCTGCACGCGCTGAATGCGGGGTCATAACCCGGCCGGGTCAGGCAGTGCGCACCGCGCCGCGACGGGATTGCCCATGTACAGCCACGCGGTTGCGTCCGCCGCTCTTGGCCGAGTACAGCGCTTCGTCGGCGCCCTTGATGACTTCCTCCGGGCTGCGCCGCTCGCCGTCGCGCTCGGCGACGCCGACGCTGATGGTGACCGAGACGGTCTGCGCATCCTTGCCAGCGCGTTTGCTGCGACCCTGGCGGTCATCCTTGGGGCGGTTGCCGCGGTCGCGCAGGTGCATGGCGTATCCCTCGATGGCCTGGCGTACGCCGTCGAGGTACGGCAGGCACTGTTCCACCGTCTTGCCGGCGAACACCAGGGTGAATTCCTCGCCGCCATAACGGTACGCCTTGCCGCCGCCACCCGTGCGACGCAGCTGGCTGGCAACCATGCGCAGCACCTGGTCGCCGACGTCGTGGCCGTGGCTGTCGTTGAATTTCTTGAAGTGGTCGACGTCGATCATCGCCAGCACGTACTGCTGGCCCAGGCGCTGGAAGCGCTCGTTCAATGCGCGACGCCCCGGCAGGCCGGTGAGCTCGTCGCGGAAGGCCATCTGGTACGCCTCGTGTGCGACGGCGCCGGCCAGGGTGAGCATCACCAGGCTGGTCATCACGGTGAGTGCATGGGGCAGGATGAAGACTTTGGGCAGCATCCACAGCAGGCCGAGCAGCCCCAGCAGTTGCGCCGCATGCAACGGTCGCGGCTGGCGCACGTAGGCCGCGACCAGCGCAATCAAGGCGATGATGAAGCCGAAGTAGGACAGCTGCGCGAGGCTCATCCACTGGCCGTGCAGCGACGGCCAGTAGGTGTCGCTGAGCAGCTCCGCCAGGCCCTGCGGGAAGCGCTTGGCCAGGGCTGTCGCCACGCCCACCACGGCGATCAGCGCGGCGCTGCGGGCGAGCAGGTCCTGCAGCATGTGCATGCGCTCCTGCCAGATGCCGTACATACCGTAGAGCAGCGGCAGCAGCACGCAACAGAGATGGAACACCAGCGCCGCCTCCGGAAGCACCACGCGATGCGCCTGGAAGTAGTCGACCTGGGTATCGAGGAGGAAATAGGCGATGTAGACCACCGCCAGCATGAACAGCTGACGCTGGCGCCCATAGACCATGCACAGCGCACCACCGAGCAGCAGCAACAGGGTCGGTAGGACGTTGAACAGGGAGGTGAAGAAATCGGACAGTTCGGCCAGGGAGCCGGCGGCGATGCCGGCCGGGATCAGCAACAGGGGCGTGAGGAAGTGGCTGAGCCGGTAGGGGGCCGTGGGTCGCACAGGGGGTTCCGCAAGGTGGGTGCCGGGCTCGCCGTCAGTCGATCGGCAAGTGGCGTAATGATGGCATTTTCTGCGGACATTTGTGTGGGATCGGATACGAAAAAGCCCGCCTTGCGGCGGGCTCCTTCCTGTTCAGCAGACGGACGGCAAGCCGCCCTCCCCTGATCAGTAACCGAGGGCGAAATCTTCCTCGGCCAGGTCCATCAGGTTGTTGGCGCCGGACAGCATGGAGCCAACGTGCGCGCGGGTGCGCGGCAGGATGCGCTGGAAGTAGAAGCGCGCGGTCTTCAGCTTGGCCTGGTAGAAGGCCTCTTCGCTGGTACCGGCAGCCAGCTTCTCGGCAGCCAGGCGAGCCATGTCGGCCCAGAAGTAGGCCAGGCACGCGTAGCCGGAGAACATCAGGTAGTCGACCGATGCGGCACCGACTTCCTCGCGGTCCTTCATGGCGGCCATGCCGACCTTCATGGTCAGGTCGCCCCACTCCTTGTTCAGCGCAGCCAGCGGTGCAACGAACTCCTTGACGGCTTCGTTGGCTTCGTTGGCCTGGCAGAACTTGTGCACGATCTTGGTGAAGCCCTTGAGCGCTTCGCCCTGGGTCATGAGGATCTTGCGGCCCAGCAGGTCCAGCGCCTGAACGCCGGTGGTGCCTTCGTACAGCATGGAGATGCGGCTGTCGCGGACGTTCTGCTCCATGCCGTGCTCGGCGATGAAGCCGTGGCCGCCATAGATCTGCACGCCGTGGTTGGCGGCTTCGAAGCCCACTTCGGTCATGAACGCCTTGGCGATCGGGGTGAGGAAGGCCAGCATCGAGTCAGCGGCTTTCTTCTCTTCTTCGTCCTGGCTGCGCTGGACGATGTCGACCTGCTTGGCAGCGAAGTACAGCATGGCGCGGTTGCCTTCGGCGAAAGCCTTGGCGGTCAGCAGCATGCGACGTACGTCCGGGTGCACGATGATCGGGTCAGCGGCTTTTTCCGGCGCTTTCGGGCCAGTCAGCGAACGCATCTGCAGACGCTCGCGAGCGTAGGCGATGCCACCCTGGAAACCGATTTCGGCGTGGGCCAGGCCTTGCAGCGCGGTACCCAGGCGAGCGGTGTTCATGAAGGTGAACATGCAGTTCAGGCCCTTGTTCGGCGGGCCGATCAGGAAGCCGGTAGCAGCGTCGAAGTTCATCACGCAGGTGGCGTTGCCGTGGATGCCCATCTTGTGCTCGAGCGAGCCACAGGAAACGGCGTTGCGCTCGCCCACGTTGCCTTCGGCGTTGGGCAGGAACTTCGGCACGATGAACAGCGAGATGCCCTTGGTGCCCTGCGGGGCGTCGGGCAGGCGGGCCAGCACGATGTGGACGATGTTGTCGGCCATGTCGTGTTCGCCAGCGGAAATGAAGATCTTGGTGCCGGTGATCTTGTAGGTGCCGTCAGCCTGCGGCTCGGCCTTGGTGCGCAGCATGCCCAGGTCGGTGCCGCAATGCGGCTCGGTCAGGCACATGGTGCCGGTCCACTCGCCGGAAACCAGCTTGGTCAGGTAGGTGTGCTGCTGCTCGGAGGTGCCGTGGGCGTGCAGGGTGTTCATGGCGCCGTGGGACAGGCCCGGGTACATGCCCCAGGACCAGTTGGCCTGGCCGACCATTTCGCTGATCGCAAGGCCGAGGGATTCGGGCAGGCCCTGACCGCCGTGCTCGACGTCATGGGCCAGGCTCGGCCAGCCGCCTTCGACGAACTGTTGGTAGGCCTCTTTGAAGCCGGTCGGAGTCTTGACGCCTTCCGGGCTCCATTTGCAGCCTTCCAGGTCGCCAGTGCGGTTCAGCGGAGCGATTACCTGTTCGCAGAACTTCGCACCCTCTTCGAGGATAGCATTCACCATGTCCGGGGTGGCGTCTTCGGCGCCCGGCAGGTTCTGGTAGTGCGCTTCGTAGCCCAGCAGCTCGTCGCGAACGAAACGGATATCACGCAAGGGGGCCTTGTAATCAGGCATAGCGGTAAACCTCTACGAAGGGTTCTGGTTAATGGGCGACCGGTTGCTGCGGTCGCAGTGCGGGAGCATTCCCGGCCGCCCAGTCGGTGCGCGCACGCATCCGGACAGTCAAACAGGCGTTTGAAACATACGTTTACGCCATACCCTTGTCAAGCGTGCAAACCGACCATCCGGTCACGCTCGCAAGGCGCTTCGCCGGGCATTCCGGCAGCGAACTCCTGAGCTTGATTAAAGCCCATGGCAGAGCGGCCGGCGTGTCGTGAGGACAGCCGGCCGCCAGGGAAATTCAGTTCAGGGAAAAGTGGCCGTCAGGCGCGGATATCGATGAGCGTGCCGAGCGTTTCGTCGGCTGCCTGGATGACCTTGGCGTTGGCCTTGACCTCGTGCTCGCCGCGGCGCAGGTCCACGAGGCGATCGTTCAGCACTTCGCTGGGAGCTGTGCCGGCAGTCGCGATGTCGGTGCTGGCGCGGTCGACGCGGCGCTGGCCGCTCTGCACGCCATACAGGCCCGCAGAGAAAGCATTACCGGAAATTTCCATCGCAGCGCCTCCACAACAAAAAGCAGCAAGTGGCCACTATTCAAGCAGACAGACCGCCCCAGGCCAAGGCTCGGTTACAAATCCAGGATGCCCAGGTCCAGATGCGCAGACACCGCTGCCGGAGTCGCCGAGGCCAGGCGCGGCACGCGCCCGATGCAGGGTGCGGGCAGTCGCTCGGCGAGGGTCGCGAGGTTTTCTTCCAGACGAGAGGTCTGCGCGTCGACGATGTTCGCCACCCAGCCGGCCAGTACCAGGCCGTCGCGCTGGATGGCCTCGGCGCTGAGCACGGCGTGGTTGATGCAGCCCAGGCGCACACCGACCACCAGGATCACCGGCAGTCCGAGGGCGACGGCGAGGTCCGACAGGTTCTCCTCCCCCGCCAGCGGCACGCGCCAGCCACCGGCGCCTTCTACCAGGGTGAAGTCGGCACCCAGTTCCAGCACCGAGCGCACCGGGCCCTTGAGCGCTTCCACCGTCAGCTTCACGCCCTGCTCGCGGGCCGCAAGGTGCGGCGCAATGGCCGGCTCGAAGGCAAAGGGGTTCACCTGCTCGTAGGCCAGCGGCACGCTGCACTCGCCCAGCAGCGCCAGCGCGTCGGAGTTGCGCAGGCCCTCGGGGCTACGCTCGCAGCCGGAGGCCACGGGCTTGGCAGCGGCGGTGGACAAACCCGCCTGCCGCGCCGCGTGGAGCAGGCCGGCGGCGATGGTGGTCTTGCCGATTTCGGTGTCGGTGCCGGTGACGAAGTAGGCGTGGGACATGGCTTTCTTCAGTGCTCCTACGTGGACATATACGCTCAGGGTTTTTCCCTCTCCCTAACCCTCTCCCTGAAGGGAGAAGGGACTGATCGGCGCAAGATGAATCTGTAGCGTCAGCAGGCACGGACCACTCCCTCTCCCTTCGGAGCGGGGCGCGCAGCCAGGGCTGGGGAGAGGGTGTCCGCCCAGCAACAACGTTTACAAGGAAAAAGATTTGCGCAGGACGGCGTAGACCACCCGATAGGTCGCCGGCAGCCCCTCGGGCTGCCGGAAGCGCTCGTAGGCGGCGATCAGCGCGCGTACCCGCTCGCGCCCGGTGAGGCCGTCGGGCCGGCCGGGATTGAGGTTGTGCGCGCCGAGGGCCTTGAGTTCATGGGTCAGGCTGCGCAGGTCGGGGAAGTGCAGGACACGGTCATCGGTACGCAGTTCCAGCACGTCCAGGCCGCTGTCGGCGCAATGCCGTTGGTACTGCTCGAAGGCGCGGAAGCGATTCACGTGGACGAAACCGTCCACCACCTCCCAGCTCTGCCGCAATTCGCCCAGGGTACCGATGCACAGGCTGCTGAAGGCCAGCACGCCACCGGGGCGCAGCACTCGGCGCGCTTCTGCGAGCACGGCCGGAAGATCAGCGCACCACTGCAGGGCGAGGCTGGAGAACAGCAGATCCGTCGCGCCATCGCGCAGCGGCAGGCTTTCGGCGTCTCCGCCGACAAAATACTGCGCGCCACCCTGCTCGCGGGCGTGGCGCAGCATGCCCTCGGCGATGTCGACGGACAGCCCCTGCGCCTGTGGATAACGCGCCGCCAGCGCGCGGGTGAAATAACCGGTACCGCTCCCCAGGTCGATCCAGCGCTGCGGCGCGCCCTCGGCTGGCAAAGACTCCAGCAGACGGTTGCCGACAGCTCGCTGCAGTTCGGCTACCGCGTCATAGGTCGACGCGGCGCGGGAAAAGGAAGCGGCCACCTGGCGCTTGTCGGGCAAGCCGGTACTACTGCAATCAGGCATCGTCGCCCTCGTGGATGAAACGCAGGATGGCGCCGGCCACTTCGTCCGGCTGCTCCAGTGGCAGCCCGTGGCTGGTTCCAGACAGCAGGTTGACCTCGACGTCCGGCAGCCATTCCAGCAAGGCATCCGCGGCGCTCGCCGGGACCAGCGCATCGTTGGCAGCGAACAGGTGCAACTGCGGTCCGGGATAGCGCCCCAATGCGGCGCGGGTATCCAGTTGCCCCAGCAGTTGCAGGCCGGCGGTGAGCCCTTCGACATTCATCTGCGGCAGCGCCACCTGCAGCTGGCGAGCGAGGGTGCGCGCATCGCGAGCCCCCTGGCTGACCAGCATCGTGAAGCGCTTGCGCACCAGGTGCGGCTCCAGCAGGAAGGCTTCGAAGAAGTCCTCGAACACTTCATTGGCCATCGCCTCCGGCCAGTCCTCGCGGCGGCGGAAGCAGAGGTTGCTGGCCAGCGTGACCAGGCCGCGGCAGGACTCGCCCCGGCGCGCGGCCAGTTCGGCGCCAAGCATGCCGCCCAGCGACCAGCCAGCGATCCAGGCGTCGTGGGCGACGTTGTCGTCCAGCTCGTCGAGCCACACGTTCGGATCGGCGTCGTCGGGCAGCGGCTCGATCTGTACGTTCAAATGTGGCGCCTGCTCCAGCAGCGCATCGCGCAACGGTTCCAGCGGTGCGCTGCCCAGGCCCCAGCCCGGCAGCAGGATCAGTTGGTCACGCATCATCGCCCTCCTCGGCATCGATCTCTGCCAGAAGGCTAGACGACACGCGCTGCCAGCTTTCGGCCAGCGCCACCAGCAGGCGGTCGACCTGTGCCTCGGTGTGCGAAGCGGACAGGGTCACGCGCAGGCGCGCGGTGCCGGCGGGTACGGTGGGCGGGCGGATCGCCCCGACCAGAATGCCGCGCTGGCGCAGCTCCGCGGACAACGCCATGGCCTGGGCGCTGCCGCCGATGAGGATCGGCTGGATCGGCGTCGGGCTGTCCATCAGGCGCAGGCCGATCGCCGCGGCGCCGGTGCGGAAACGCGCGATCAGCGCATTCAGGTGATCACGGCGCCAGCTCTCGGCGCGCAGCAGTTCCAGGCTTTTCAGCGTGGCGCAGGCCACGGCGGGCGGCTGGCTGGTGGTGTAGATGTAGGGCCTGGCGAACTGGATCAGCGTCTCGATCAGCTCCTCGCTGCCAGCGACGAAGGCGCCAGCGGTGCCGAAGGCCTTGCCGAGGGTACCGACCAGTACAGGCACGTCCTCCATGCTCAAACCGAAGTGTTCGACGATACCGCCGCCGGTCGCGCCCAGCGGGCCGAAGCCGTGGGCGTCGTCGACCATCACCCAGGCATTCTGCTGGCGAGCCGTCGCGCAAAGGCTGGGCAGGTCGGCCAGGTCGCCGTCCATGCTGAACACGCCGTCGGTAACGACCAGCGTGTTGCCTTCGGCCTTCTCCAGGCGCGAGGCGAGGCTGGCGGCATCATTGTGCAGATAACGCGAAAAGCGCGCACCGGAAAGCAATCCGGCATCCAGCAGCGAGGCGTGGTTGAGGCGGTCCTCCAGCACGCTGTCGCCCTTGCCGACGAGCGCGGTGACGGTGCCCAGGTTGGCCATGTAGCCGGTAGAAAACAGCAACGCGCGCGGGCGACCGGTGAACTCGGCGAGTGCCAGCTCCAGTTCGTGGTGCGGGCCACAGTGGCCGTTAACCAGGTGCGAGGCACCGCCACCGACGCCCCAGCGTTCGGCACCGGCACGCAGCGCGGCAATCACCTCGGGGTGATTGGCCAGCCCCAGGTAATCGTTGGAACAGAAGGCCAGCATCGGCTGGCCGTCAATGACCACCTCCGGGCCCTGCGGCGATTCCAGCAGCGGGCGGCGGCGGTAGAGGTCCTCCGCCTGGCGCTGGGCCAGGCGGGCGGCGAGATCGAAAGGCATACGCAACCCCTTAGCTGCAATTCAGGCTTCCGGCTGAAGGCCGAGCCCGTAGGAGCGAGCTTGCTCGCTCCTACGAAAAGCAGGTCAGGCCGAAGCCGCGTTATAGAACAGCTGGGAGTCGCGTTGTTCCACCAGCGCCTGCTCGATGGCAGCCTGGTGTACCTCATCGGCGTGCTCCTCGCGCTCCTCGGGCTTGATGCCCAGTCGCGCGAACAGCTGCATGTCCTTCTCGGCCTGCGGGTTGGTGGTGGTCAGCAGCTTCTCGCCATAGAAGATCGAGTTGGCGCCGGCCATGAACGCCAGGGCCTGCATCTGCTCGTTCATCTGCTCGCGGCCGGCGGACAGGCGCACGTGGGACTTCGGCATCATGATCCGGGCGACTGCCAGGGTGCGGATGAAGTCGAACGGATCGACGTCCTTCTCCTCGGCCAGCGGGGTGCCCTTGACCTTCACCAGCATGTTGATCGGCACCGATTCCGGGTGCTCGGGCAGGTTGGCCAGCTGGATCAGCAGGCCGGCGCGGTCGTCCACCGACTCGCCCATGCCGAGGATGCCGCCGGAGCAGATCTTCATCCCCGCCTCACGTACGTACGCCAGGGTTTGCAGGCGCTCGCTGTAGGTGCGGGTGGTGATGATGTTGCCGTAGAACTCCGGCGAGGTATCGAGGTTGTGGTTGTAGTAGTCCAGGCCCGCTTCGGCCAGGGACTGGGTCTGCTCCTGGGTCAGCTTGCCCAGGGTCATGCAGGTTTCCAGGCCGAGCTTCTTCACGCCCTTCACCATTTCCAGCACGTAGGGCATGTCCTTGGCGGACGGGTGCTTCCAGGCGGCGCCCATGCAGAAGCGGGTCGAGCCGATGGCCTTGGCCTCGGCAGCGGCCTGCAGCACCTTCTGCACTTCCATCAGCTTTTCCTTGTCCAGGCCGGTGTTGTAGTGGCCGGACTGCGGGCAATACTTGCAGTCTTCCGGGCAGGCACCGGTCTTGATCGACAGCAGCGTGGAAACCTGCACGCGATTCGGATCGAAATGCGCGCGGTGCATGGTCTGCGCCTGGAACAGCAGGTCGTTGAACGGCTGTTCGAACAGGGCGCGGACTTCGGCAAGGGTCCAGTCGTGGCGGGTTACTTGGGCTGCGGTGGCACTCATCGGCAAAGTCCTTCGACGCTTGGGGGCGCGCCTCTTGTCTAAGGTGCCCCGGCGGCGCGCCACCGGGGAAATCAGGCTCAAGGCATCATATGTGGAGCTGTGACGCTGTCAACCACTCTCGCGACACAGGTCGACAAGTGATCATTTATTGATCATTAGCAAACAGCAGGTGGCTGCTGTTTCTGAACCGATCCGGCCATTTGCCGCTCCAACCAGACAGCACACTCAGGAGTCATTACCCAGATGGGAACAGAAGGATTCTTCGACGGCCTTGGCCAGATGGCCGGCAAGGCCATCCGCTTCATCGTCGATCTGCTATCGGGCGTACTCGGCGGCCTCTGGCGCGCCATGGACGACTTCTTCCACGGCCTGGCACGCGCTGTGGGAATCGACGTCTCGATCTTCAGCTTCGTCCTGCTCTTTATCGGCCTGCTGCTGCTCTACAGTGGCATCCGCGCCTTCCTGCGGCGCTCGATCTTCGGCGGGCTGATCTGGACGGTGCTGGGCCTGGTGGTCCTGAGCTGGCTGATCCACTGACGGCGCCGCCCTGCGGAGGGCGGAATGCGATTGCTTCACTGGCGCCCCGTCTGGTGGCGCCCACGCGTGCAATGCCTGCTTTGCGGTGGAACGGCGGAACCGGCCGTGCTGCCGCTGTGCGCCGGTTGTGACGACGACCTGCCCTGGCTCGCCGGCCACTGCGTGATCTGCGCGCTGCCCCTGCCGACCCTCGATCTCGCCTGCGGCCAATGCCTGCGTCGAGCGCCAGCTTTCCATAAAGTGGAATCGCCGTTGCGCTACGGCTTCTCCGTCGATGCGCTGATTACCCGCTTCAAGCACCAGGCCAATGCGCCGCTGGGTCGACTGCTCGGCCAGCTACTGGCGCGCCATCTGCTGCACGCCTTCGACGAGGGTCTGGCGCGACCGGAGCGGCTGATCCCCGTTCCCCTCTCCCGTCGGCGTGAGCGCCAGCGCGGCTTTAACCAGGCCGCCCTGCTGGCGGACTGGATCGCCGAGCCCCTCGGCGTGCCTGTGGATAACCGCCTGGTGCTGCGCGCGCAGGACACCCCGGCACAGCAAGGCCTCGATGCCGCCACCCGCAAGCGCAACCTGCGCAATGCCTTCGTCCTGGCCGACGGAGCCATGGTCGATGGCCTGCACCTGGCGCTGGTGGATGACGTGCTGACCACTGGCGCCACCGCCGAACGCATCGCCCGCCTGCTGCGTCGCGCGGGAGCCAGGCGGGTGGATGTCTACTGCCTGGCGCGCACGCCGGCCCCGGAATAGACGACCGTTCAGCCACATTCCTGGCATCTGCCCCTTGCGTTTTGCCCGCCAGCAACGGAGCCTCCCTGCATACCAATAAGTACCCGCGGAACCATGACCACCCTCAGCCTGTTGACCCAACACGTTACCCGTCGCCCGCAGCGCATCGCCCTGCTGGCGCAGATCGCCCAGCTCGGCTCGATCACCCACGCCGCCAAGGCCGCCGGGATGAGCTACAAGACTGCCTGGGACGCCATCGATGAACTGAACAACCTCTCCGACCGCCCGCTGGTGGAACGCAGCGTCGGCGGCAAGGGCGGCGGCGGTGCACGCCTGACGGTCGAGGGCGAGCGCCTGCTGGCGCTCTACCAGCGCCTGGAAGCGCTGCGCGAACACATTGTCGAGCACGTCGAACACCAGGCCGACCTGGAACTGATCGGCCGCCTGATGATGCGCACCAGCGCGCGCAACCAGTTGCACGGGCACGTTTGCGCGGTGGAGGCGTCCGGGTTGAATGACCTGATCAGCATCGAGCTGCCCGGCGGCTCGCGCATTCAGGCGCGGGTCACCCGCGAAAGCACCGAGAAGCTGGAGCTGGCCGATGGCGTTCCGGTGGTCGCCCTGATGAAGGCCGGCTGGCTCTATGTCGACCTCCCGCACATCCCTTGCCCGGAAGGGCTGAATGCCCTGGAAGGGCACATCGACGACATCCGCGAAGCCGACGACGGGCCCAGCGAAGTGCGCATCCAGCTGCCCAGCGGGCAGATGCTCTGCGCCCTGACCGACCCGGAGCGCATCGAGATCCTCGGCCTGAAAGCCGGCTCGCCGGTGCGCGCACAGTTCTCCCCGGCCCAGGTGATCCTCGGCACGCCGCTGTAGCCTCCCAGGCACATGAGATTCCCTGCCTCATATCAACCCCCGTGACGACGCGCCGCGCTCCAATAGCAGCCAGAGTCCCGCTCATGCCGGGCGGGACCCCGGCCACCCGGAGCTCCCACCATGCGCCGCCCCTTACTGCTTCTCGCCCTCCTGTTCCTGCCCTTTGCCAGCCACGCCGGCCCCGACGTGCTGCGTGTTGGCGCCAGTACCGAGCTGATGCCGATACTGGAGCCGCTGGTGGACCAGTACCAGATCCAAACCCGCAACAAGGTCCTGCTGATCGGCGGCAACGAGGGTGAACTCGCCGAACAGGCCCGCCAGGGCACACCCTACGACCTGCTGCTGACGCCGCTGCACAACACGGCCAAGCCGTCCCAAGCAGTCAAGTGCAAAGCCCGTTCGATGCAGAAACTGACCCTGGTGAAAGGCGAGCGCCGTGCACTGGCTACGGACTTCGTCGACTACCTGAGCAAGCACTGCGCCGACCACTGAGGCGACTTCCCACCCATTGACGGTGGACTGGGTACACTAGGCAGCTTTACCACTGCCGGATCGTCGCCATGTCTCATCCTTTTTCCGACCTCACGCCCGATCTGGTACTGGATGCAGTGGAAAGCATCGGTTTTCTCAGCGACGCCCGTGTTCTTGCGCTCAACAGCTACGAGAACCGCGTCTACCAGGTGGGCATCGAGGACAGCGAGCCGCTGATCGCCAAGTTCTACCGCCCCGGGCGCTGGACCAGCGAGGCGATCCTCGAGGAGCACACCTTCTCCGCCGAACTGGCCGAGTGCGAAGTCCCGGTAGTGGCGCCGCTGGTGCATGAGGGGCAGACTCTTTTCGAGCACGCCGGATTCCGCTTCACCCTGTTCCCCCGCCGTGGCGGCCGCGCGCCGGAGCCGGGCAACCTCGATCAGCTCTATCGCCTCGGCCAACTGCTCGGTCGCCTGCACGCCGTAGGTGCCAATCGCCCCTTCGAGCACCGCGAGGCACTGACGCCGCGGAACTTCGGGCACGAGTCCCTGGCCACCCTGCTGGAAGGCAACTTCATCCCGAAAAGCCTGCTGCCGGCCTATGAATCCGTGGCCCGCGACCTGCTGAAAAAAGTCGATGACCTGTACGCCCGCGTGAAATACACGCCTATCCGCATGCACGGGGATTGCCACCCCGGCAACCTGCTGTGCCGCGACGACACCTTCCACGTCGTCGACCTCGACGACTGCCGCATGGGCCCGGCCGTGCAGGACCTGTGGATGATGCTCGCCGGCGAGCGCCACGAGCGCCTGGGGCAACTTTCCGAACTGGTCGACGGCTACCAGGAATTCCACGATTTCGACCCGCGCGAACTGCCGCTGATCGAAGGCCTGCGCTCCCTGCGCCTGATGCACTACAGCGCCTGGCTGGCACGCCGCTGGGATGACCCTGCGTTCCCGCCGAGCTTCCCCTGGTTCGGCAGCGAGCGGTACTGGGGCGAGCAGGTACTGGTGCTGCGCGAGCAATTGGCGGCGCTGGATGAAGAGCCATTGCGGCTGTTCTGATTCGGCACGCCGACGCAGGAGCGCTCGGCATTGCGCCACTTCAAGGAAGAAACACCATGAAACTGCACCTCTCACTGATCCTTGCTGCCGGTCTGGCGACCGGCCTGACGCCGGCGCTGGCGGCCAGCTTCGATTGCCGGAAGGCCAGATCGCCGATGGAAGAAGCCATTTGCGCAAGCGGCGATCTGTCTGCGCTGGATGACCAGTTGAACGCCTCCTACCGCGCGCATCTGAGCGATACGGGGCAGAACGCGAGCGCACTCAAGACTTCCCAGCGCACCTGGCTCCGAACGGTCCGTCAACGCTGCGAAGCGGTCGATGAAATAACCGACTGCCTGAGCGACGCCTATCGCGAACGGCTGGAGAACCTCGGCCCCGCCATCAATGCCGCCTCACAGGGTCACGACTGGACACGGGCATTGCGTATCGGCAACGCCGCTCCAGGCTACGACTTCCTCCTCGACATGCAGCCCTGCGCAGAGCAGACCTGCGAGGGGCCGGCCTATCTCGGCATCCAGCGCAAGGACAGCAACCACGTCCTGCAAGCGATCTATCTGCCCAATGTCTTCCTCACTCGCCAGGACAATGGCGAACCGCTGGTGAACTCGGCCCGCCTCTACGACTACCAGGGTGTGATCAATAGCGGCGACTTCAATTTCGACGGCCAGCCGGACTTCGCTGTACAGAATGGCAATCGCGGCTCCTACGGCGGGCCCAGCTACGACGTATTCCTCTTCGATGCACCGCGCCAGCACTTTATCCACAGCCCGGAATTGAGCAGCCTGACGCTGGAGAACCTGGGGTTCTTCGATGTCGACAGCAAGCGCAAGCGGCTCATCACCTTTGCCAAGAGCGGCTGCTGCTACCACGAGAAAAACGAGTACATCATCAAAGCCAACCAGCCGCTCGCCGTGAAACGCGAAATCGAGGATGCCACCGGCGGAAGCGGCGATCCGGAAATGGTGCTGCTGAGCACGGAGGAACTGGTCGATGGAAAGTGGCAGACCACCTCATCGCGCAAGGTTCCGTTCAAGGAGCTTTATGGTGATCAGTAGAGCGACGTAAAGCCGCCGTTACGCACAATCGTCGGCTGCCACCCGGTTACTCACGTGGCAGCACAGACAAGCCCTCGCGAGCGCCCTAGAATTGTGCAGCCACTCATTAGCTGCCTAACCAAGGATGTTCCATGGCCATCGCCAATCCCCGCCGGGGCTACGCCCTGGGCTTGACTGCCTATGTCATCTGGGGGCTCTTCCCGATCTACTTCAAGCTGCTCGAACGCATCCCCGCCCTGGAAATCATCACCCATCGCGCCATCTGGTCGGCGGTGTTCGGCGCGCTACTCCTGCTGGTGTGGAAGCATCCCGGCTGGTGGCGCGAGCTGCGCGAGAATCCCAAGCGCATCGCCGTGCTCACCGCCAGCGGGCTGCTCATTGCCAGCAACTGGCTGGTCTACGTCTGGGCGGTGAACAACGGCCACATGATCGAGGCCAGCCTGGGTTACTACATCAACCCGCTGATCAACGTGCTGCTGGGCCTGGTTATCCTGCGCGAACGCCTGCGCCCGCTGCAGTGGGTCGCGGTCGGCCTCGCCGCGCTGGGTGTGGCCCAACAGCTGTGGCAGCTGGGCAGCCTGCCCTGGGTATCACTCGCGCTGGCGCTGACCTTCGGCTTCTACGGGCTGATCCGCAAGCAGGCGCCGGTGGCCGCGCTGCCGGGGCTGGTGGTGGAGACCTGGATCCTGCTGCCGCTGGCGATCGGCTACCTCGTGCTGTTCGCCGATGGCCCCAGCGCGCATCTCGATTTCTGGACCACCAAGGACGCCTTCTGGCTCGCCGCCGCCGGCCCGATCACCCTGGTGCCGCTGGTGTGCTTCAACGCCGCCGCACGCCACCTGCCCTACGCCACCCTTGGCTTCCTGCAGTACCTGGCGCCGACCCTGGTGCTGCTGCAGGCGATCCTGCTGTTCGGCGAGCACCTGGACACTACGCGCCTGATTTCCTTGTGCTGCATCTGGGCGGGGCTGGTCGTGTACAGCGTGGACATCTGGTATCGCCTCTCCCGCGGCGACTGATCATTAATTGATCCACCGCCTGCAAGCCACACCAGCTGTGGCTTGCAGGCAGTCACCCGCAGATTGTCCACAGCTCTATCCCGCGATTGCGGGGATAACGCTCGTTTCTTCCACAACCGGCCCCAACCCGCTCCTCTCACTGCCTACTTCTGCGGCGGCAGAATGCCGACCGATCAATATCTGATCAAATCCTTAGAGTCCCCGCTCCCTCTGGCCTGCAAGAACATTCCCCCGGCTTTTCCACAGGCTGATCCCCGCTTCGTGTGGATGAGCGAACGCCGCCCGATCAGAAAGTGGACAACTCTCTGGACGTCAGAAGCGGCGCTATCTGCAGCGTTCCATGAACGGCTTCTCCACAGACTCTTCCAGTGGATTTGTGCACAGTGTCTGGAAGGCTCGAAGCACTGTTTTCCCTGAGACGCTGCTGTACAAAAAACAATCAGCACCATCAAACCCCCGAAAACAGTGCACCGCAGACAGTTATCAACAGAATGCCCACGGTGCGATCCCCGCGATCTGTGCACAGCTTCAAGGCAGGAAGTGGATAAACAGATTGGCGCCAGGCCCAAATAAAATGGGCCCTCTGTCAATTCATCAACAGAGAGCCCACAGGTTTTTCCACAAGACGGAGGATCGGAGCAGAGCTGTTACTCCCCGCTGTGGAAATTCAGCTCCACCATCAGGTCGTCGGCCAGTTCTTCCAGCTTTCCTTGCAGGGTTTCCAGCGGCAAGGTCAGCGGCACGGCCAGCAGGGCCTCAGCGTGAAACAGCGGTTCGCTGCTCATGGGCGCCGGTAGCACCTCCGTGGTCAGGCTCTCCAGGTTCACGCCGTGTTCGGCCAGCAACTGGGTAATGTCGCGGACGATGCCGGGGCGGTCATTGCCCACCAGGTCGAGGTGGATCGGTTTCCAGTTGCAGGCTGGCTCGATACCGCTCTCCGCCAGCAGCACGCGGATACCGTGCTCGCTGAGCTCCTGCAGGCCCTCCACCAGTTCGTCATAGCCCTCGGCGGGCACCGCCACGCGAAGGATTCCGGCGAACTGCCCGGCCATGCGCGACATGCGGCTTTCCAGCCAGTTGCCGCCGTGCGCAGCGATGCATTTGGCCACGCGCTCCACCAGGCCGGGCTGGTCCTGGGCGATGACGGTCAATACGAGGTGGTCCATGAGCAGTCTCCGCGAAGGGCTAGGCCGTGAGGTCCAGCCAATAGGTGTAGAACTTGTCGTCCCGCTTGTAGCCCAGGCGCTCATACAACGACTGGCCCGCGTGGTTGGTCTTCGCCGTCTCCAGCATCAGGCCGCAGGCACCGGTGCTTTCGCCGTGGGCACGGGCGGCGTTCATCAGCGCTTCGCCATAACCGTCACGACGCGCGGCAGGCAGCACGTAGAGGTCGCTGACCAGCCAGGATGCCTGCAACGCCAGGGAAGCGAAGAAGGGGTACAGCTGCACGAAGCCGACCGCCAGCCCATCGATGCTGCGCGCGATGAAGACCGTGGACTGCCCGCTGCCGATGCGCGCCTCGAGAAACTCGCGAATCTTTGCGTGGGGCGCAGGCACCTCGTAGAAATCGAGGTAGCCGGAAAACAGCAGAACCAGGTCATCCAGATCGGAGGGGGTGGCAAGCGTCACGGACATGCGGGATTCTCCAGAAGGGAAAAAGCAGTATAGGCACGGCGAGGTTAGCCGGCTGCGACGGGCTGCCACAGGTACCCGAAGATGTTATGCGTGTACAGTTTTAAGATTTATCTGGAACAATCCAGAAGATTTTTGCGAACATATGACCTGCTACGTGACTGATATGCGTACTTTGGTCTAACCGCGACGCTAGCCCACTGATTTTTCCCACGGCATCATGTAGTATTCCGCGGCTCGGACTACAAGGCGTTTTGCCTGTGTCCAGAGCTGGTCCTGAGCAGAGTGAGGCAAGCAATGACTGAACGCGTTCAAGTCGGTGGCCTGCAGGTCGCCAAAGTCCTGTTCGACTTCGTAAACAACGAAGCCATTCCCGGCACCGGCATCGACGCCGGCAAGTTCTGGGCAGGTGTCGAAACCGTAATCAACGACCTGGCCCCCAAGAACAAGGCCCTGCTCGCCAAGCGCGACGAGATCCAGGCGAAGGTCGATGGCTGGCACCAGGCCCGCGCCGGCCAGCCGCATGACGCGGCCGCCTACAAGGCCTTCCTGCAGGAAATCGGTTACCTGCTGCCCGAGCCGGCCGACTTCCAGGCCAGCACCCAGAACGTCGACGAGGAAATCGCCCGCATGGCCGGCCCGCAGCTGGTCGTACCGGTGATGAACGCGCGCTTCGCCCTGAACGCCGCGAACGCCCGCTGGGGCTCGCTGTACGACGCACTCTACGGCACCGACGCAATCAGCGAAGAGAATGGCGCCGAGAAGGGCAAGGGCTACAACAAGGTCCGTGGTGACAAGGTCATCGCCTTCGCCCGCGCCTTCCTCGACGAAGCCGCCGCGCTGGAATCCGGCTCCCACGTCGACGCCACCGCCTATGTCGTGAAGAACGGCGCACTGGCCGTGACCCTGAAGAATGGCAGCGAGACCGGCCTGAAGAACGCCGCTCAGTTCCTCGCCTTCCAGGGCGATGCCGCCAAGCCGAAAGCCGTGCTGCTCAAGCACAACGGCCTGCACTTCGAAATCCAGATCGACCCGACCAGCCCGATCGGCCAGACCGACGCCGCTGGCGTGAAAGACGTCCTGATGGAGTCCGCGCTGACCACCATCATGGACTGCGAAGACTCCGTGGCCGCCGTCGATGCCGACGACAAGGTCGTGGTCTACCGCAACTGGCTGGGCCTGATGAAAGGCGACCTCGCCGAGCAGGTCTCCAAGGGCGGCAGCACCTTCACCCGCACCATGAACCCGGACCGCGTCTACACCAAGGCCGATGGTTCCGAGCTGAGCCTGCATGGCCGCTCCCTGCTGTTCGTGCGTAACGTTGGCCACCTGATGACCAACCCGGCGATCCTCGACGCCCAGGGCAACGAAGTGCCCGAAGGCATCCAGGACGGCCTGTTCACCAGCCTGATCGCCATTCACAACCTGAACGGCAGCGCCACCCGCAAGAATAGCCGCACCGGCAGCGTCTACATCGTCAAGCCGAAGATGCACGGCCCGGAAGAAGTCGCCTTCGCCGCCGAGATCTTCAGCCGCGTCGAGGACCTGCTGGGCCTGCCGCGCAACACGCTGAAAGTCGGCATCATGGACGAAGAGCGCCGCACCACCGTCAACCTGAAGGCCTGCATCAAGGCCGCTGCCGAGCGCGTGGTGTTCATCAACACCGGCTTCCTCGACCGCACCGGTGACGAAATCCACACGTCCATGGAAGCCGGCGCCATGGTGCGCAAGGGCGCCATGAAGACCGAAAAGTGGATCGGCTCCTACGAGAACAACAACGTCGACGTCGGCCTGGCTACCGGCCTGCAAGGCAAGGCGCAGATCGGCAAGGGCATGTGGGCCATGCCCGACCTGATGGCCGCCATGCTCGAGCAGAAGATCGCTCACCCGCTGGCTGGCGCCAACACCGCCTGGGTTCCGTCGCCGACCGCCGCCACCCTGCACGCGCTGCACTACCACAAGGTCGACGTGTTCGCCCGTCAGGCCGAACTGGCCAAGCGCGCACCGGCTTCGGTGGACGACATCCTGACCATTCCGCTCGCCCCGAACACCAACTGGAGCGCGGAAGAGATCAAGAACGAGCTGGACAACAACTCCCAGGGCATCCTCGGCTATGTAGTGCGCTGGATCGACCAGGGCGTTGGCTGCTCCAAAGTGCCGGACATCAACGACGTCGGCCTGATGGAAGACCGCGCCACCCTGCGCATCTCCAGCCAGCTGCTGGCCAACTGGCTGCGCCACGGCGTAGTGACCGAAGAGCAGGTGCTGGAAAGCCTCAAGCGCATGGCCTCGGTGGTGGATCGCCAGAACGCCGGTGACGCCCAGTACCGCCCGATGGCGCCGAACTTCGACGACAACGTGGCCTTCCGGGCCGCACTGGAACTGGTCATCGAAGGCACCAAGCAGCCCAACGGCTACACCGAGCCGGTCCTGCACCGCCGTCGCCGCGAGTTCAAAGCGAAGAACGGTCTGTAAGCGCTTCGCCAAGCGTTGAAAGAACCGCCCTCCGGGGCGGTTTTTTTATGGCTATCGGTTGGGATTGGCGCCGCTCCCACCCGATCGCGGACAGAGCCCGCTCCTGCGCACACGGATAGCCTCCGTGCAGTCGCGAACTCTGTCCGCGGCTGTCCCAGGGCCATTGCGGAGCCCATACGTAACGCCTGTGCACAATTATTGTGTACAAAATCCACAATCCAACTATTTCCCGCGCACGCAATAGCTGACTATCAAGTCAATGATTGCTATGGAAAAATTATTTCCTGACCTCCTGGATTCCTGGCAAAGCCGCACCAAACGGGGGCTCTGCTCGATTCGAAAGGAAGTGGAAAATCCGCCGGAACGGCAGGGAGGACTGGGCTGGCACGGAATTGGCTTTTGCACACAAACCATAAAAAGCCGTGCATACAAAGCCGAGTAGCCCATGACCCGCAGTCCTACGCACCTGTCCGGCGTTACCCCCCTCCAATCTGTCGAGAGCGCGACCGCCGCCCGGCCGGCCGTGCCAACCCTGAGCCCGCGCCTGTACAGCGCCGACCTGGCACCGACCAAGGCCGCCGGCCGCAGTTGGGGGCGCTACAGCCTGTTCGCGCTGTGGACCAACGATGTGCACAACATCGCCAACTACTCGTTCGCCATCGGCCTGTTCGCGCTGGGCATGAGCGGCGCGCAGATCCTCGCTGCCTTCGCCCTCGGCGCGCTGGTGATCTACGGGCTGATGAACCTCTCCGGCTATATGGGCCAGAAGACTGGGCTGCCCTACCCGGTGATGTGCCGCATCAGTTTCGGCATCCACGGCGCCCAGGTGCCGGCGCTGATCCGCGCGGTGATTGCCATCGCCTGGTTCGGCATCCAGACCTACCTCGCCTCGGTCGTGCTGCGGGTGCTGCTCACCGCCATTGCACCGAGTCTTGCGGCCTACGACCAGGATTCGATCCTCGGCCTGTCGAGCCTCGGCTGGATCACCTTCCTCGGCATCTGGTGCGTTCAGTTGGTGATCTTCGCCTACGGCATGGAGATGGTGCGCCGCTACGAATCCTTCGCCGGCCCGATCATCCTCGTCGCCTTCGCCAGCCTCGCCGGCTGGATGTACTGGCGTGCCGGGCTGTCGATTGCCTGGTCCAGCGGCAACGCACCGACCGGCTCGACCATGTGGCTGAAGGTGCTGGGCGCCGCCGCACTGTGGGTCTCGCTGTACGGCACCATGATCCTCAACTTCTGCGACTTCACCCGCAATTGCCCGGACCGCCGCACCATCAGCGTCGGTAACTTCTGGGGCCTGCCGGTGAACATGCTGGGCTTCGCGCTGATCGCCGTGGTGCTGGCCGGCGCGCAGTTCAGCATCGACGGCAAGCTAGTGCAGAACCCCACCGAGATCGTCGCCGCCATCCCCAACACCTTCGGCCTCGTGCTGGCCTGCCTGGCCTTCCTGATCGTCACCGTGGCGGTGAACATCATGGCCAACTTCGTCGCCCCCGCGTACGTGCTGACCAACCTCGCGCCGAACCTGCTGAACTTCCGCCGCGCCGGCCTGCTCAGCGCCACCATCGCCGTGCTGATCCTGCCGTGGCACCTGTACAACAGCCCGGCAGTGATCGTGTATTTCCTCGGCGGCCTGGGCGCTTTGCTCGGCCCGCTGTACGGGATCATGGTCACCGACTACTACCTGGTGCGCCGTGGCCGGGTGAACCTGCCGGAGCTCTACAGCGAAAGCCGCGAGGCGGCCTATCACTTCAGCGGCGGGGTCAACCTGCGCGCGCTGGCGGCGTTCGTGCCCGCCGCGCTGATCGCCATCGTCCTCGCGCTGGTGCCGGCGTTCGAAACGCTGTCGCATTTCTCCTGGTTCTTTGGCGCCGGGCTTGGCGCGCTGATCCACTTCGCCCTCGCCGATCGCAAGCGCAGCCATGTGGACGTCTGCGGCGAATCCATCGCAGTGGACGCTGCGCATCATTGAGGTTGTGGATAAACGACAAGGCCGCCTTCGGGCGGCCTTGTTCATTCAGCGAACCCGCAGAAAATCCAGCACCGCGCCTTCGAACTCACGGGGAAACTCGATGTTCGACAAATGCACGGCCGGCAGCCTGAGCAGACGAGCGCCGGGGATCGCTTCGGCGATCAGCTCGCTGTGTCTGGCGGCGGTGACGGTGTCGAACTGGCCAGCGATCACCAGTGTGGGCAGGCGGACGTCCCGCAAGGCCGTACGCAGATCGGTTTCCTGGACGGCGGCGAAGGAACCGGCCAGCCCGTGTCGGTTGGTCGCCAGCAGCGTCGCGCGGAACGGCTCCACCTCCGGGCGCTCTTGCGCCAGCCAGGTCGCCGGGAACCAGTTGCCGAGGAAGGTCGCGGCGGTGCCCCGCATATCGTTCGCCTCCAACACTTCGGCAATGCGCGCATCCCACTGCTCCCGCGGCCCCAGCCAGGCGGAGGTATTCGCCAGCACCAGTCGCTCGATACGCTGCGGCGCGTTCAGCGCCAGCCATTGCCCGACGAAGCCACCGAGCGACAAGCCGAGAAAATTCGCACGCCGCACGCCCAGTGCATCCAGCAATTCGATGACGTCTTCGCCCAGCCGCCCCAGCGAGTACGGACCCGGCGGCACGCTGGAAGCGCCATGGCCGCGAGCGTCGTAACGCAGCACGCGAAAGTGCTCGCTCAGCGCGGCAATCTGGCCGTCCCACATGTGCAGGTCGGTGCCGATGGAATTGGACAGAACCAGCAGCGGCAAGCCAGCGGCGCCATCCAGGCGGTATGCGATACGCGCGTTGTCGCGGGTCGTCAGGTAATGCAGCGGGCTCATGGGAGCGTCTCCGTCGGTGAAGGTGCAGACGAAGGTAGTTGCCGCGGCATTCCGAAGAAATTACAAAGAGCTGACCAAGACTGTCAGGAAAGCTGACATGCACGATTTCACCCTGCACGACCTGCAATGCTTCTATGCCGTGGCCACGGCGGGCGGCTTCCAGGCGGCGGCACAGCAACTGCACCGTTCGCACCCGGCGGTGTTCGCCGCCGTCGCCCGACTGGAGCGGCAGCTCGGTTTCGCGCTGCTGGATCGCAGCGGCTACCGCGTCACCCTGACCGCCTCCGGCCAATCCTTCCATCGCCGCGCCCAGGGCTTGCTGCGCGAGCTGGGCAGCCTGCGCGACCACGCCACGCACCTGGCCGCCGGAGAGGAAAGTGAATTGCGCGTGGTGCTCGGCGACTTCTGCCCGCGCCCTGCCCTGCTGGAGCGATTGGCGCGCTTTTTCTCCGGTGAACCGCAGACGCACCTGCAGCTGTACTTCGAAAGCGTCAGCGGCCCGCTGGAGCGGCTACTGGATGATGAAGCGGACCTGATCCTGCATCGCGTCGACAAGGCCGATCCGCGCCTGGAATGGATGGACCTGGGCGCCGTGGATTTCATCCCGGTCATCGCCCCGGCGCTCCTGCCGGAAATGAAGAGCCCCGGCCCGGAACACCTGCGCCCGCTCACCCAGTGCGTCATGCGCGACAGCGCCCGGCACTCGCCGCCAGTGGAGTTCTTCACGCTGGATGGCGCGCCGCAATGCAGCGTGCCGGACCAGGCGATGAAGAAAGAGCTGGTGCTGTACGGCCTGGCCTGGGGGCACCTGCCGCGTCACCTGATAGAAGAGGAGCTCGCCGATGGCCGCCTGCGCGATCTGAGCGGAGCACAGCTGCCCGGCCGCCGCGAGGAACTGGTCGCCGCGCGCCGCCGCGACCGTGCCCACGGCCCGGTCGCGCAACGGCTCTGGAGCTTCCTGCAGGCGAGCTGATCAGCTGCGACTCATCGGCCCGCGCACTGGCTGCTCGTGCAGGTGGCTGACCTCGCTGACCGGCGCGCCCGCTGCGATCAGCGCCTCGCGCTGCTGCAGGATCGGCGTGCGGGCGATGGCGCGCTCGAAATAGTGGAGTTTTTCGAATGCCGGCAGGGCGAAGGCCGCTTCCAGCATCGCCGCCAGTTTTGGCCAGCGCTGGGCGTCGAGCTGGTAGCGGGCGAACTGCGCGTTGCGCATGAAGCAGGCAACACTGATGTCAGCGATGGACAGCTCGCCGAACAGCCAGCCGGTCGCCGGCAACTGTGCTTCCAGGTAGTCGAAGATCGACGGCAGATCCTGCTGATAGGTCTTTTCCAGCACCGCCGCGTCCGGTTCGCGGCCCCAGACGCCACGGCCGATCACCAGTTGGTCGAACAGCTGCCAGATCACCACCTGGCCCATTCGGCTGTCGGCGAACTCCTCGATCCAGCGCGCGCGGGCACGGTCGGCGACATCCGCCGGGTACAGCGCGGGCTGTGGATAACGTTCTTCGAGGTACTGGCAGATCACCGAGGAGTCGTTGAGCACCAGCTCGCCATCCACCAGCACCGGCACCTGGCGCAGCGGGCTGAGGCGCTCGAACTCGGTGTTGCCGTAAAAGGGCACGACGGAATCGATGCGGTAGTCCACGCCCTTCATCTCCAGCAGGACCAGCGCTTTGCGCACATAGGGGGACAGGTAGGAGCCGATGATGAGTACGGGGTCGGACATGGCTGTTTTTCTTATAGGAATGGGCGCCCGATTGTAGATCGTGCCGCGAACGGCAGACAAAAGCCGACGGGCGCCAATTGCGCGCGTGACTGCACTTTGCGATCATTTGCGAATAGTTATCGTTTTTGAACTTGATCCCATTCGAGATCATTGGGGGAGTAGCTTGTCGGCCATCCAGATGGGTAGCGGCGAACTCGTTGGCGCCTTGTATCGCGATCACCGCGACTGGCTGACTGCCTGGCTGAACCGCAGCCTGGGCTGTCCGCAGCGCGCCGAAGACCTGAGCCAGGACACCTTCGTCCGCATGCTTGGCCGTCGCGAGCTGCCTTCCCTGCGCGAACCGCGCGCCTTCCTGGTCACCGTCGCCAAGGGCCTGCTGGTGGATCACTGGCGCCGCGTGGCGCTGGAGCAAGCCTACCTCGAAGAGCTGAAGTTCCTGCCCGAAGCCGTGCAGCCCTCGGCCGAGGACCACTGCCTGATCCTCGCCGACCTGCGCGAGATCGACCGCCTGCTGGGCAAGCTGTCCACCCGCGCGCGCAGCGCCTTCCTGCTCAACCGCCTGGATGGCCAGGGCCACGCCGAGATCGCCGAGCAACTGGGCGTTTCCGTACCGCGGGTGCGCCAGTACATCGCCCAGGGCCTGCGCCAGTGCTACGTCGCCCTGTACGGCGAGCCGACGTGAAGGGACCGGTTTCCCTGCAGGTGCTGGACGAGGCGATCAGCTGGCAGCTGCGCCTGGGCTCCGGTGAATCGCGCCCGGACGATGAGGCCGCCTTCGCTCGCTGGCATTCCGCCCACAGCGAACATGCCCGCGCCTGGAGCCAGTTGGGCATGCTCGACCGCAGCCTTGCCGGCGCCGCCCCCAAGGCCGCACGCAATGCCTTGCTGCGCTCGCCCGGCGAGTCGCGGCGCAAGGTCCGCCGGCTGGCCGGCACCGGGCTGTCGCTGCTGCTGGTCGGAGCGCTCGCGCTGGGCGTCGGCAATCGCTATACGCCGGTACGCTACGTCTTCTCCGACCTGGTAACCGCCACCGGCGAGCAGCGTGAACTGCGCCTGCCGGACAACACCCTGCTCAAGCTCAACAGCCGCACCGCCGTCGACGTGCGCTTCGACGCCCAGCAGCGCCGCATCGTGCTGCTCAGCGGCGAGATCCTGGTAGAGACCGCCCACGGCGACAGCCGCCCCTTCATCGTCGAAACCGACGAGGGCCGCCTGCGTGCCCTCGGCACGCGCTTCCTGGTGGAGCGTGACGAAGGCGACAGTACCTTGCTCAGCGTCCTGCAATCCGCCGTGGCCGCGCGCCCCGAACAACTGCCGGACGAGCGCGTGATCAACCAGGGCCAGCAGGTGCGCTTGCGCGCCGATGGCTTCGGCAACGTGGAGGCCAACAGCGCCACCGCCGATGCCTGGACCCACGGCATGCTGGTGGTGGACAACGTGCGCCTGGGCGAGCTGATCGACCAACTGGCTCGCTACAGCCCCGGCTACCTGGCGGTGGACCCGGCGCTGGCGGACCTGCGCATCACCGGCAGCTTCCCGCTGAAGAACATCGACCTGGCGCTCGGCTCGCTGGAGCCGACGCTGCCGGTGCGTATCGAGAATCACGGCCCCTGGTGGTCACGCGTGGTGCCGCGCGGCTGAAGGTTCTTGTGCAGGAGCGAGCTTGCTCGCGAACGGATTCCCCCCGGTTACCACGGCATCCAGAGATTCGCGAGCAAGGGCTAGGCGCCCCCCTCGGTCCTGCGAAAAGCCATCCGGAAAAATAGTTTCACCCAGCCCTATCACTTTTTGATTCTCGTCCGGCAAAGAGGCATCGAGAAACGTTTTCATTCAGGAGTCGTTTTCAATGCGCCGCCCGTTCGAGCTTTCGCTTCGCCCCTGCCTGCTGGCCACCGCCATTCTGCTGGCTACCTCCTCGGCCCTCGCCGCCGACGCCGTGCGTGATTACCAACTGCCCGCCGGCCCGCTGGCCAGCACCCTCAACCGCATCGCCGCAGAAGGTGGCCTGAGCCTGAGCCTCGACCCGGCGCTGGCCCAGGGCCGTAGCGCGCATGCCGTGCAGGGCCGCTTCGATGCCGCCAGCGCACTGCGCCAGGCGCTGCAGGGCACCGGGCTGGAGCTGGTGGAAAGCGAATCGGGCAGCTACAGCCTGCGCCCGGCGCCGAGCGACACCCTGTCGATGTCCGCCACCACCGTCAGCGGCACCCAGGAAGACCCGGACGGCCCGGCCGTAGGCTACCTGGCCACCCGCACCCGCGCCGGCACCAAGACCGACACCCCGCTGCTGGAAGCCCCGCGCTCCATCTCCGTCGCCACCCGCGAGCAGATGCAGGACCGCAACGTGCAGAGCCTGGATGACGCGGTGCGCTACATGCCCGGCGTGATCGCCAGCAGCTACGGCAACGACACCCGCGCCGAATGGCTGAAGGTGCGCGGCTTCGAGCCGACCCAGTTCCTCGACGGCCTGCCGCTGCCCAAGGGCTCCTACGTGATGCCCAAGCTGGAAACCTGGGACCTGGAACGCGTCGCCCTGCTGCGCGGCCCGGCCTCCTCGCTGTACGGCCAGACCCCGCCCGGCGGCCTGCTGGACATGACCAGCCGCCGTCCGGAAGCTGAAAGCAGCCATGAAGTGCAGCTGCAGGTCGGCAGCTACGAGCACAAGCAGATTTCCTTCGACAGCACCGGCAAGGTCGACGACGCCGGCAACCTGCTGTACCGCGTCAGCGGTGTCGTGCGCGACAGCAACACGCAGGTCGACCACGTCGACAACAAGCGCTACAACATCGCGCCGAGCCTGACCTGGAACTTCGACGAAGACACCAAGCTGACCTTCCTCTCGCAGTTCAACCGCGACGATACCGGCATCACCAGCCAGTTCCTGCCGCTGCAGGGCACCAAGCTGTCCACCCCGGCGGGCGAGGTGAAGTACCACGAGAACCTCGGCGATCCGGACTGGGAGTTCTACGACAAAACCTATTACGCCCTGGGTTACGCCTTCGAGCACCGCATCAACGACGTCTGGCAGTTCCGCCAGAACCTGCGCTACACCAAGAGCGACCTGTCGTTCCAGGGCATCACCGCTGGCGGCAGCGCAACCTCGGTCAGCGACGACGGCACCCTGGCCCGTGGCGCCAACGTGGTGGATGAAGACATCAGCCAGTTCGCCATCGACAACAACCTGCAGGCGGACTTCTCCACCGGCCCGCTCAAGCACACCCTGCTGCTGGGCCTGGATCACCAGCGTGCCAACACCAACTACAAGTGGCTGTATGGCGCGGCGCCGACCAGCAACATCACCAAGCCGATCTACGGGCAGGACTTCAGTAATGTCGCCTTCACCGCGTACAACGATTACAACCAGAAGATGCGCGACACCGGCCTCTACGCGCAGGACCAGATCGCCCTCGACAACTGGCGCCTGACCCTGGGCGGCCGCCAGGACTGGGCCCACACCGGCTCGAAGTTCTACGACGCCAACGGCGCCACCGACACTCGTCGCGACAGCCAGTTCAGCGGCAACGCAGCCCTGAGCTACGTGTTCGAGAATGGCGTGGCGCCCTACGTGTCCTATGCCGAGTCGTTCCAGACCGAAGCGGGCGGCACCGCCGGCGCGGCCTTCGAGCCGAGCACCGGCAAGCAGTACGAGCTGGGCGTGAAATACCAGCCGGTGGGCACCGACCTGATGCTCAGCGCGGCCGTCTACGACCTGACCCGCAAGAACATCGTCCTCACCGGCAGCGACTTCATCAGCCGCCCGGTGGGCGAAGCACAAGTGCGCGGCTTCGAGCTGGAGGCCGTAGGCAACGTCACCGAGAACCTCAAGGTGACCGCCGCCTACACCTACGCCAACAGCAAGATGACCAAGGTCGCCAACCCGCTGGACAAGAACCGCCCGCTGCCGCTCACCCCGGAAAACCAGGCCTCGCTGTGGGCCGACTACACCTGGCATGACGGTCTGCTCGACGGCTTCGGCCTGGGCTTCGGCACCCGCTACGTCGGCGAGACCCACAACATCGCCATCGGCAGCATGGGCTACGTGCGCGACAAGTCGGACGGCGACACCGGTTCCTACACCGTCTACGACGCCGCGGTGCACTACGACCTCGGCCGCCTGGACAACAGCCTCAACGGGCTGAACGTCGCGCTGAACGCCAACAACGTATTCGACAAGGAATACATCTCCACCTGCGACGGCTTCTACTGCTACTACGGCGACCGTCGCAACGTGGTGGCCAGCGTCAACTACAAGTTCTGACGCCTCCACGAAGCCGCGGGCACTCGTAGGGCGCATAACGCGCAAGCGTTATGCGCCGGGCAAAAGCCGGCGGATAACCTGTTCCAGGTTATTCGCCCTACGATCCTGCGCACTGAAAGCCCCGCTCTTTCGGAGCGGGGCTTTTTGCTTTCTACGCAATGCCATCCTCGGAATTGTCGGGGCTTCAGCCGCGCACGGCTCCCCACACCACACTCGCATCGTCGTGGATCTTCAGGCGTGGATAGTCCAGCGCCTGGCCATCGGCGCTTTCCAGAGCGCGCAGTTCATCGATCAGCGCTTCGACGCCACGTTCAGGCAGCGCCGCGAACAGCGAATCCAGGTCGTAGCGACGGAAATCCAGCAGCCGGTCGAAACCATCGGTCACCAGCATGAACGCCTTCAATCCTGAAGGATCGAGCACCCGGCGCTGAACATGTGCAATCCAGCGCTCGCTCGGATCGAGGCACCAATAACCCTGCGGAGTGTTCGCCAGCGCCCGGTTGCGCCGCACCCACTCGCGGCTGGCCTGCCACAACTGTGCGTGGGACCAATCCGGGTTTGCCTCGCGCAGCGCCAGCAGGCGCTGTACCGACTGGCGGTCGATCTCCTCCAGCGGTGTGTCCCCGAAGCTCTCCACATGCCCGTCATCCCATGCCAGGTGGATGCAGGTGTCGCAGAGATTGAGCAGCTCCAGCGAGCCATCGCCCAGCACCCGCAGCAGGCTCAGGCAAGCGGTGGGCAGGTTCAGATCAAGGCTCACGGCCACGCCGGAATCGCGCTGGAAATCCGCAGCGATGCCCGCCTGCAGTTGCACCAGCAGGTCTTGAGTCGGCCTGTACGGCTGCTCCTCCAGCAGGCGCTGAAGATGAGCATTGGCGCTCTGCGCCAGCCAGCGCGCGTCGCTCTCGCCGCCGACCAGCCCCCGCCCGAGACTGGTCGCGCCATCCAGCACCCAGGCCGCCTGCGCGGTGTAGCCGATGGCATCGTCGTTCACCGGCGAGCCCTGGCGGCACGCCGCCCCCAATACGGAAATCGTCGTCACAACCGCTCTCCTTCGTTTCGTCGGCCACACTGACCGGCGTACAGTCTCATCACCATTCGGACTCTGCCTAGGAGAGCCCATGCCTCGCATCCTGTCCCTCCCCCTGAACTGCCTGCTGCTTGCCGGCCTGTTACTGGCCACCGGCGCCCACGCCACGCAAGTGAAGTACTTCGACCTGCCCAAGGGCTCCGGCCCGCACGATGTGGCGCCCACCGAGGACGGCAAGGTCTGGTACACCGCGCAGAAGCTCGGCGTGCTCGGCCGGCTCGATCCGTAGACCGGGCAGAGCGAGCAGATCAGCCTCGGCAAGGGCTCCAGCCCACACGGCGTAATCGCCGACGCCAACGGCGACGCCTGGATCACCGACAGTGGCCTCAACGCCATCGTCCACGTGGACGCGCAGCGTCTGGGCGTGGAGGTCATCCCGCTGCCCAAGGAAGCGCCCAACGCCAATCTCAACACTGCGGTATTCGATGACGACGGCGTGCTGTGGTTCACCGGGCAGAATGGCTTCTATGGTCGGCTCGACCCGGACAGCCGCGACCTGAAGGTCTGGCCGGCGCCGCGCGGCAAGGGCCCGTACGGCATCGCCGTGACTCCGGATGGAGGCGTCTGGTACGCCTCCCTCGCGGGCAACTACATCGGCCAGGTCGACGATATCGCCGATAACGCCACCACCTTCGACGCCCCCGGCAACGACAGCGGCCCGCGTCGCCTGTGGGCCGACTCCGTGGGGCGGCTGTGGATCAGCCAGTGGAGCGCCGGAAGCCTGGCGCGCTTCGACCCCAGCGACAACCAGTGGAAAACCTGGAAGCTGCCGGGCGATCATCCGCAGCCCTATGCGGTCTACGTCGATGCCATGGACCAGGTCTGGCTGAGCGATTTCGCCGCCAATGCCCTGCTGCGCTTCGATCCGCAGAGCGAGAAATTCACGGCCTACCCGAGCGACCACGAACACGCCAACGTGCGCCAGCTGCTCGGCCGGCCCGGCGAGGTGTGGGGCGCCGAATCGGGCACCGATCGCCTGGTCGTCCTGCAAGATTGAACCCACCGAGGAGTCGTTGATGAGTACCCGTCCCGTCCTGTTCCACGCCGCCGCTTCTCCCTTCGTGCGCAAGGTCATGGTCCTGCTGCACGAGACCGGCCAGGTCGATTCCGTGGAGCTGTACGCTGCCGTCCACACACCCATCGCGCCGGACGCCGGCGTGCTGCAGGACAACCCCGCCGGAAAGATTCCCGCCCTGCGCCTGGCCGACGGCCAGACCCTGCATGACAGCCGGGTGATCCTCGAATACCTCGACCAGCAGCACGCCGGCGAGCCGCTGATTCCCCGCGACGGCGCGGCACGCTGGCGCCGCCTGACCCTCGCCTCATTGGCCGACGCAGTGCTGGATGCCGCCGTGCTGATTCGCTACGAAACCGCCATGCGCCCCCAGGAGAAACACTGGGACAAATGGCTCGACAACCAACAGCTGAAGATCGTCCGCACCCTCGCCTATTTCGACGAACCGGCCCACCCCGAGCTGGCCGAGCGCTTCGACATCGCCGCGATCGGCGTCGCTTGCGCGTTGGGCTACCTGGACTTCCGCCAGCCGCACTGGGACTGGCGCGCGGACTATCCGCAACTGGCGAAGTGGTTCGCAGAGGTCAGCCAGCGGCCGTCGATGCAGGCGACCGTGCCGGCCTGACTGACGATGGGTATCGCTGCACGCCCCCATCCTAGGGTACGCAGCTAAGAGAGCGGGCCGGCATGCTCCAGACCTGCCAGCCCGCACCGCCCAGCCCCCTCTCCCCTCGGGAGAGGGTTGGGGTGAGGGGAAGCCGGCTGCGCCAGGCCTTCATCGTCGGCTGGCTGTGCCGCACGACCCTCCGCTGAAAACGCTCATCACGCATTTCCCTCCGCCCCATCCCCTGCTCGAACAACCCGGCGATACGCCGCGCCAGCCGCCGCCCCACCTCGCGCTCCTCGCGCAGCCCGGCCCACGCACTCATGACTGCTGCTCCTGGCGGCCGAAGCGATAGATCGGCAGCGCCAGCAGCAGGCCGAGCTGGGCGACTCCCACACACATCTCCAGGAAGGAGCGCACATGGGGATTGTTCGCCGCATCCTCGACGCCGGTGAGCAACTCCCACCAATCGCCCGGCAGCAGCAGGGCGATGTGGGCCAGCGGTTTGCCGCTGGCCACCAGCAGGGCGATCCAGTCGAAGCGGCCGATGAGCATCAGCGCTGGCAGGCACAAACCACTGATCAGCAGGCCGGCGAACAGGCACAGGGAAAAGCGCATCACGTTGGTCATCACGACTCTCCTCAGCGCTGTACGCGCACATCGTCCAGGGAAAATTCCAGGTCATCGCCACGGGGCTTGCCGATGCCATACCAGTCCAGCTGGCGAGTCAGCACCATCACGCCACCGAGCACACCGAACAGCAGCAGCGAGCCCATCAGCAAGGCATAGTCTTCGGCGCTGAGCAGCGCGTAGAGCATCCCGTAGAGCCCGGCTAGCCCCACGCTGAAACCGGCGCCGCGCCACAGGCTGTGCAACACGTGGCAGAGGTAGAAACCGATCAGCCCGACACAGGCGCCAGCGGACAGCAGGTAGGCCAGCTCGAAGCCGAGATGCTCGGAGAGCGACAGCAGCAACAGGTAGAACAGCGCCAGCGCCATGCCCACCAGCGCGTACTGGATCGGGTGCACCGACAGGCGCTTGAGTACTTCGAAGAGGAAGAAGCCGGCGAAGGTGAGGACGATGAACAGCAGCGCGTACTTCACCGCGCGGTCGGTCTTCAGGTACTGGTCCACCGGGTCCACCAGCGCCACGCCGAAGCGATGCTCACCGAACTGGCTGCACTCGGCGGTGCTGGCGCGGGAGGTATCCGGATCGTCCGTACCGACCGCCCGAGCCACGTCGACCTGGGCCGGCGCGGTGCATGCACGCAGTTGGTCCTCCAGGTTGGTGGCGAAGAAACTGGTGCGCCAACGCGCGCTGAAACCCTGGTCGCTGACACTGCGCTCGGTGGGCAGGAACTCGCCGCCGAAGCTGGGGTGCGGCCAGTCCGAGACCAGGTTGACCTGGCTGTCGCGGCCCACCGGGGTGATGTCCAGGCGGCTGCTGCCCAGCAGGGACAGCTCAAAGGAATAGTCGAAGCGCTGCTCGCGGTCGCTGGCCTTGAACGGCAGCACGGCATGCACGCCGTTGCCGAGGAACTGGCTCTGGGTGCCGGGCTGGAAGTCGCGCAGCGCGTCGCCGACCTTCAGCTTCGGCGCGTTCTCGATACCGCGCACATCGCTGATACCCACCGCCAGCAGCGGCTCATCGAAACGGTAGCTGGTGAGATCACTGGTGATGCCGTAGTTGGCCGGCAGAACGAAGCTGCCGCTGACCTGGCTGTCGGCATGGAACAGACGTGCCTCGTAGATGCCGCGATGGCGCAGTTCGGTGCGCATCTGCCCATCGAGGCTGAAGACTTCCGGCAGGAAGTACAGCCGCCCGCGCACTTCGCGCTCCTGCAATACGCGCTGCTGGCTGGCCTTGTCCAGGCGCCAGGCGCGAATGGTGCGGGTGTAGGGCACGACCACCAGCGGGCCGGTGAGCTGCTGGCTGTAGCTGGCGCTGCGGGCGATGTCCTGCAGGACCTCGTCACGGTAGTTCTGACGTTCGTCGACGAGGCCGTCGATCATCAGCAGGGGTATCAGCAGGAGGACGATCAACAGCGCGATGGCGCCGAGCTTGATGCCGAGTTGGCGGTTCATCGAAGGCTTTCTCCGTGGGTGGACGACGGAGAGAGCTTGGGGTTCGCGCGTGGTGGCGCTCGGGGCGGAATGTGGAGAGTCTGTGTGATTTGCGTGGGCCGGCTTTTGTAGGACCGAGGGGGACGCCCAGTCCTCCTCGGTCCTACATAGGCAACAACAGAGTCGCGCGGACGCCGCCGTCGACGTTCTCCACGCTCAACTCACCGCCATGCAACGTCGCCACTTCCGCGACGAAGTTGAGCCCCAGCCCGGTGCTCTTGCGGCCACTCGCCGGGCGCGGCAGGGAGTAGAAACGCTCGGTCAGGCGCGGCAGGGCGAACTCCGGAATGGCTTCGCCCTGGTTGAACAGTTCGACGCGCCAGCCCTCGCCTTCGGGCTGCGCATCGAAGCGAATGACGCCACCCGCTGGCGTGAAATCCAGTGCGTTGTCCAGCAGGTTGCCCAGCGCCTGGCGCAGCAGGAAGCGTTCGCCGTGTACCGTCGCCTGCGGCGGGATGGCGTTCTCCAGCTGCACGCCCTGCACCCGCGCCATGCGCTCGTCGATCAGCTCGCTCGCCAGTTCATCCAAGGCCACCGGCACGCGCTCCTCCAGTCCCTGGCGCTGCTCCACCTGGGCCAGGTTCAGCAACCGTTCGATCAGTTGCTGCAGGCGCTCGCTTTCTCCCGCGATGTTGCCGACGAAGCGCGCACGCTGCTCGGCGGGCATCTCGCCTTCGAGCAACTCTGCAGCACCACGGATCGCCGCCAGCGGGCTCTTCAGTTCGTGGGTCAGGGTGTGCACGTAGCGCTCGACGTAATCCTTGCCCTCCAGTTGCACACGCATGCGCTCCACGGCGCCGGCCAGCTGCGCCATCTCGCCACCGCGATAACGCGGCAGCTCCGCGCGGCGCCCTTCGCTCACCGCCTGGGCGTAGCGGGTCAGGCGATCCAGCGAGCGGCTCAGCCACCAGGACAGCCCCGCGCCGACCAGCAGGCCGAGCACGATCAGCCCCGCACCGAGCCACGCGAGGCGCCGTTGCGAACGGTCGATATAGGGCTGCAACGTGCGGTTGGGTTTGGAGACCGAAACCACGCCGATGATCTTCTCGCCATCGCGGATCGGCGCGGCGACATACATCACCGAGGATTCCGGGTCGTCCGCCGACTCGCGGCTGGAGCGCGCGCCGTACTGGCCGCGCAGGGTCAGGTAGACGTCGTTCCAGCGCGAGTAGTCCTGGCCCACGGCCTGGCCGAGGGAATCCAGCAGGACGATGCCGCGCGCGTCGGTCACGTAGATGCGGTGGTTCACCGCGGTCTTGTTCACGCCCCAGATATCCGCCTGCGGGCTGCGCGCGCCATAGGCGCGAAGCATCTCGGGCAGGCGGCTCTGGTCGAGGGTACCGCGCTTCACGTCGGCCTGGAGAATCTCGGCCAGCAGGTTGGCGGTATCCACCAGCGTCTCTTCGCTGGACTGGCGCACGCCAGGGCGGATCTCGTCCATCACCGTGCGCAATACGAACCAGCCGGTCAGCCCGACGAAGAAGAAGTAGACCAGGAAGATCCGCAGCGACAGGCGCATCAGCTCTTGTCCGGCGCGTAGCTGTAGCCCAGGCCGCGGTGGGTCTGGATCGGTTCGGCGGCGGGGGCGACCTGGCGCAGCTTGGCGCGCAGGCTCTTGATGTGGCTGTCGACGTTGCGCTCGTAGCCGGCGTCGGCAGCGACGCCCAGGGCATCGAGCAACTGCTCGCGGCTGAACACCCGCTCGGGGCGCGCCAGCAGCGTCTGCAGCAGGCGGAATTCGTGGCGGGTCAGGCTCAGTGACTGGCCGCGGTAGCGGATCTGGAAACGCTCCTCGTCCACCTCGAACGGGCCATTGCCGATCACCGCGGGGGCAGGCGCTTCACGCGGTGCGGTGCGCTTGAGGATGGCCTTCACCCGCGCGGCGACTTCGCGCGGGCTGAAGGGTTTGACGACGTAGTCGTCGGCACCGATTTCCAGGCCGACCACGCGGTCGATCTCGGCGTTGCGCGCGGTGAGGAAGATCACCGGCACCTCGGAGAAGCGACGCAGTTGCTTGCAGGCTTCGAAGCCGCTGATATCCGGCAGCCCGACGTCGAGGATGACCAGGTCGAAGGCGTCGCGCTGCAGGCGCTCGAGGGCGGGGCCGGCGAGGTTCAGCCAGGTCGTTTCGAAACCTTCGGCCTGCAGGGCATAGAGCAGCGTGTCGGCGATGGCGGCTTCATCTTCGACGATGAGGATGTGGGGCATGGGATTCCGATTCCCGGGAAAGTCCCGGAAGGGTCCACCAAGCCCCGCGCCGCGTCAATCGAGGATCAGGAGCAGTCTGGCTTGCCGGCGACGAAGCGCTCGCCCGCGTCCACCGCGACGTGGAACTTGCGCAGGCCCTTGGCGCCCATCAGGAAGGGGTAGTTGAAGTGGCTGCGGTCGGTGAGGTTGACCTCGATGGTGCGTTGGTCGCCGCCCAGGCACACCGGCAGTTCGATCACCGGGCGCTGGCTGAGGCCGGGGCTGGACTCTTCCTCTTCATCCTCGCCGGCGCCGTCCGAGCGGTTCTTGATCTTGGAGATGCGCGCCAGCTTGTGTTCGTACACCGAGTCGCCGCCATCCTTGGTGGCCAGCTTGAAGCGCACCCAGTCCTCGCCGTCGCGCTGGAAGATCTGGATGTCCTTGGCCGACAGCGAGGAGGTGTAGGCGCCGGTGTCCATCTTGGCCTGCAGGGTCTGGTCGAGCTCAGGCAGGCTGACCCACTCGTAGCGGCCGTAGAGTTTGGTCTCGGCGGCCAGGGCGAGGCCGGGCAATGCAAAAAGGGATAGCAGGGCGAGGGCGCGTTTCACGCGGGAACTCCGGGTTGGGCGGGTGTAGCGCATAGGACTATCACGCCCGCCATAGGTTCGCCAGCACACCCGCTTCACGCGTCGAACAACGAGCCGCGCCGGCGGTCCAGCCCACTCCACAGCGCCTCCAGGTTGCGGAAGCCCCATTTGTCCGGCGACTCGCGGCTGACAATGCGCTCGCGGCCCTTGCTCCGCGACAGGTCGAGTACCTCGAAGGGAATCGCCGCACGGGTGCGCGTCGAATAGAAGACCTTGACCACCGGCAGCAGCAGTTCCGCGCCCTGTTCCACGACCACTGCCAGGCGCTCGCTTTCCAGGCGCACCAACGCGCCGATGGGATAGATGCCAAGGCACCGGACGAAGGCGCGGAACACCTGCTGATCGAGGTGCCCGCCGCACCATTGCGACATGCGTTGCAGTGATTCCGCCGGGTCCCAGCCCGCCTTGTAGGGGCGGTCGGAGGTGATCGCATCGTAGATGTCGCAGACCGCGCCCATGCGCGCGAACAGACTGATCTGCTCGCCGGCGAGGCGGTGCGGGTAGCCAGTGCCGTCGAGTTTCTCGTGGTGGTGCAGGCACACATCCAGCACCAGCGCGCTGACGTGGCGGCCCTCGCGGAGAATCTCGCCACCGCGCCAGGGGTGCTCGCGCACGCTGGCGAACTCGCTCTCGTCGAGGCGACCAGGTTTGTTCAGCACCGCCATCGGCACCGTCATCTTGCCGATGTCGTGGAGCAGCCCGGCAAGGCCGGCTTCACGCACCAGGTTTTCATCCAGGCCGAGCTGCCGCGCCAGGGCGATCATCAAGGCGCAAACGGCGACCGAATGCAGGTAGGTGTACTCGTCGGCGGTCTTCAGCCGCGCAAGGCTGATGACCGCGTTGGGATGTCGTTGCATGGAGGCGGCGATTTCACCCACCAGTTGGTGGGCGCCCTCGGCATCGACCACGCGCCCCATGCGGGCATCCTGGAACATGGCGAGGACCATTTCCTTGGAGCGGATGCACAGTTGGCGGGCGATCTGCAGCTCATCTTCCAGGCTGCGCCGGGCAATCGGCGGGTCGCTGGGCGCGGCCGGTTCCTGCGTCTGCTCGGTGGCTGCCGCGCCAGACTGCGCAGGCGCCGGGGACGCCGGCAGACAACCGCGGCGCGGGTCGATCAGCACCTCGCGCACCGCACTGTGCTTCAGGCGTCGCAGGTCCTCGGGATCATCCAGCAGGAAGCGCGCGCGCCAGAACGGATGGTTCACCCACGATCCGCACAGCTCGTGCACATACATCCCTAAAGTGACGGCTTCGACGGGAATGCGCAGGTACGGCGAGTCGGACATGGCAGGCCTCGGAGTATGACTCCCAGAGCATAGTCTTCCGGCCACTGCAGCGGGAGGGGCGCTTGGGAACCCTACGTCGGCTGCGTATCATGCTCCAGCCACCGTCGCAAAAGGAAAGGACCCCATGCAGGCACTGACCGGCGTCTTCGCCAGCCTCCTGTTGCTGCTCAACACCCTGATCCTGATCGGCCCGATGCTGCTGATCGCCCTGCTCAAGCTCATCGTTCCCGGACAAGCAGCGAAGGATGCCTGCTCACGCGGGGTGATGTGGATCGCCGAGACCTGGGCGGAGATCGACAAGGCCATCTTCGCCCTGCTGACCCCGACCGTGTGGGACATCCGCGGCTCCGCCCAGTTGCGCGGCGACACTTCCTACCTGGTGATCAGCAACCACCAGTCCTGGGTCGACATCCCGGCGCTGGTGCAGGCCTTCAACCGCAAGACGCCCTACTTCAAGTTCTTCCTCAAGAAGGAACTGATCTGGGTGCCCTTCCTCGGCCTGGCCTTCTGGGCGCTCGACTATCCCTTCATGAAGCGCTACAGCAAGGCCTTCCTGGAAAAGCACCCTGAGCTAAAGGGCAAGGACCTGGAGATCACCAAGGCTGCCTGCGAGAAGTTCAAGCGCATGCCGGTGACCGTGGTGAACTACCTCGAAGGCACGCGCTTCACCCCGGCCAAGCAGGCCCAGCAACAATCGCCGTACCAGAACCTGCTGAAGCCCAAAGCCGGCGGCGTGGCCTTCGTGCTGGCGGCCCTGGGCGAGCAGCTCGATACGCTGCTGGACGTCACCCTGGTCTACCCGAAAGGCCCGCGACCGGGATTCTGGGACCTGCTCTGTGGGCGCGTGCCGCGGGTGATCGTGGACATCCAGGCACGCGAGATCGACCCCGCGCTGTGGCAGGGCGATTACGAGAACGATGCGGAATTCCGCCAGTACGTGCAGAACTGGGTGTCGCAGTTGTGGGAACAGAAGGACCAGCGCATCGAGCAGTTGCGCCAGGAGTTCTGAGGCTCCCTAAGCACCCCGCCCGGCGACTGGCGCCGCCGGCGTCAGCGGGGTGCCCCAAAGTCCGCCGAGCGTACCGAGCAGTTGGCTGCTGAGGCCCTGTTCGGTGAAGTAGTCGAGGATCACCCCGGCGAAGCGGCCGATCATCGACTGGTCCATCCCCAGCACGCCGAATATCTGGTCGACGTCCTGCAGGTTGTTGATTCCACCCAGCAGCGCCGCGGCGTTGCCCAACCCGCCGAAACCACCCAGCGCCCCACCCAGGTCGCCCAGCGAACTGTTGCCGGCGAGCTGGTCGAGATTCGGCAGGGATTTCTGCAATTGCGCCGTGTCGGTTTCCTTCAGGCTGTTCATCGCCAGCCCCAGCAGGGCACCCGTGCCACCAATGGCCTGCTGCTCGCTGACGCCCAGTTGCCGGGTGAGGTTGCCCAGTAGTGCATTGGCGGCCGGCGGCACGCCCTGGGTTTCAGCGGCGGGCTCGCTGGTGTCGGTGAAGGTAGCGGCGAACACGGGGGACGCGACCAGCCAGGCGGCGGCCAGGAAGACGGCGGAACGGGTGGGCATCGACGGCTCCGGAGAACGGCTGTCCGACCCCAGGTCGGGGCCGGATCGTCGATAGGACCGGTGCCCGGCACGGCGGTTCCGCGCCGGCCGGCGGATATCAGGCGCCGGTGCCCCAGAGACTGCCCAGGGTGCCGAGCAGGTTGCTGTTGGCGCCCTGCTTGCCGAGGTAATCCAGCAGCACGCTGGAGAATTTGCCAGTCATGTCCTGGTCCATGCCCAGTGCACCGAAGGCCTTGCTCACGTCGCCCATGCTGCTGACGTTGCCGAGCAGACCGCTGGAAGCGCCGCCGCCAAGATTGCCGAGCTGCCCGCCCAGGCCACCCAGGGCGTTGCTGCCGGTGAGTTTGTCGAGGCCGGGGACGGTCTTCGCCAACTGCGAATAGTCGGCGGTGCTGAGCTTGTTCTTCGCCAGGCCCAGCAGGGCGCCGGTACCGCCGAGGGCCTGTTCGTCGCTGACGCCGAGCTGGCCGGTCAGGGCGTTGAGCAGGCCGCTGGTCTGCGGGGTAGAGGCGACCCGCGAGGTATCGGCGCCGGTCGCGCCGGATACCGCCTTGGCGGCATCGCCCAGGTTGAAGGCAAATGCCGAGGAAGCCGCCAGCAGGGCGGCCAGTGCGAGGGTGACACGGGGTTTGACGGACATCGCTGTCTCCTGGGGGTGTACCGGACGCTATATCGACCGGGAGCCAGGGCCGTTGTTCCGCCATGAACGGCGCCAAGGGACAAAGCACGGCTCGGTCACAGTGTCACCAACCAACGCCCATCCGAAGGGCCGGCGGGGAACTCCTTCACGTCCGCGCGCCGAAAAGCCATTCGTACAATCACTGCGCAAGGGGCCATCGGAGAATCATCGCGCCCCGGCCGCGGCGATTTTCCCCGCGAGCGCCAAAGATTCCCTAAGCTAGAGCCATTCCCGCCCGACGGACCGACCATGAGCGAACCCTACATCCTCACGCCCCGCGTCGCCCGATTGCTGCCCTGGCTGGTGGCCATCGCCTTCTTCATGCAGGCCCTGGACGGCACCATTCTCAACACTGCCCTGCCGAGCATGGCCCGCTCGCTGGAAGAGGACCCGCTGCGCATGCAGGGCGTGGTGATCGCCTACCTGCTCACCGTGGCGCTGCTGATCCCCTCCTCCGGATGGATTTCCGACCGCTTCGGCACGCGCCGGGTATTCCTCTTCGCGATCTTCCTGTTCAGCTTCGGCTCGCTGCTCTGCGCGCTCTCGCCCAGCCTCGGCACCCTGGTCGGCGCCCGCGTGGTGCAAGGCATCGGCGGCGCGCTGATGATGCCGGTTGGGCGTCTGGTGATCCTGCGCGTGTACCCGCGCACGGAGCTGGTGCGCATCCTCAGCTTCGTCACCATTCCCGGCCTGCTCGGGCCGCTGGCCGGCCCCACACTGGGCGGCTGGCTGGTGGAGTACGCCAGCTGGCACTGGATCTTCCTGATCAACCTGCCGGTCGGGCTGGTTGGCTTCATCGTCGCCCTGCGCCTGATGCCCGACCTGCACGGCGTTCGCGCGACGCGTTTCGACTCGATCGGCTTCCTGCTGTTCGGTGGCGCCATGGTGCTGATCACCATCGCTCTCGAAGGCCTGGGCGAACTGCACATGCCCCACGTGCGCGTGGTCCTGTTGCTGGTGGGCGGGCTGGTACTGCTGGCGGCTTACTGGCTGCGTGCGCTGCGCATCGAAGCACCGCTGTTCCCACCGTCGCTGTTCGCCACGCGCACCTTCGCCGTGGGCGTACTGGGCAACCTGTTCGCGCGCCTGGGCAGCGGCTCCCTGCCCTTCCTCACTCCGCTGCTGCTGCAGATCGGCCTGGGCTTCTCGCCATCGCGGGCGGGCATGACCATGATCCCGATGGCCCTGGCGGCCATGGTCATCAAGTCGCTGGCGCGACCGCTGCTGGACCTGTTCGGCTACCGCAAATTGCTGGTCAGCAACACATTGCTGCTGGGCGCGATGATTGCCAGCCTCGGCCTGGTCGACCAGGACACCCCTTACGCGCTGCTGCTGGTGCAGTTGGCAGTGTTGGGCGGGATCAACTCGCTGCAGTTCACTGCGATGAACACCCTGACCCTGATCGATCTGCGCGACGACAACGCCAGCGCCGGCAACAGCCTGCTCTCGGTGGTCATGCAGCTATCCATCGGTATGGGCATCGCCTGTGCGGCGGCGCTGCTGGGCGGGTTCACGGGCGATCAGGAAAGCGTGCAGGGCGATGTGCTGTCGGCCTTCCACGCGACCTACTTCAGCGTCGGCATCCTCTCGATGCTGGCGGCCGCGATCTTCTTCCAGCTCAACGCCGAAGACGGCCGCACCACACCACGCCGGGTCGAACCCGAGCATGGTGTCGACGAGCATTGATCAGGGCTTGCAGGTCGGCGCGACGGTCTGCGTCTTCGAGGCGTCCACCGGCCCCAGGTGTTCCAGGGTGCGACGCCCCAGCAGCACCGGGTAGTCCAGGGTCTGGCGGTCGCGCAGGGTGAACTGCTCACGGTAGACCTTGCCGCCCAGGCAGACGTCCATCAACACCACGGGAGCGCGCTCGACGCCGCTGGCGGTCTTGAACTTGAGCACGCGCTCGACACGCCGCTCGAAAGGCAGGCGCTCTTCCTTGCCGGTCGCCGGGTCAGTCAGCATCACGTCGTACTGTACCCAGCGTTCGTCGTTCTTCTTGATGCGCGTGATGTTGCGCGCGTCCATCACCGAGGTCTGCGCGCCGGTATCCAGCTTCGCCTTGAGGGGTGCCTGTTCGGGCATCAGCATGAGCGTCTCCACCCACCCCCAGGCGGTGGGCTGGGCGGGCGCGTCGGCGGCAAGGGCGCTGCCCGAAACGAGCAGGCCGGCGAGCAGCAGGCGGAAGGCAGGCGATGGCATGGATGGCAGCTCCGGAAAATCGATGGCAGCACTATAGGCGACAAGGACATAGGCAATAAAAAACCCCGGATGTTTCCACCCGGGGTTTTTTTCGGCTGACGCCAGGGGATCTTAGATCACCTGCACGCGCTCGGCCTGCATGCCTTTCTGGCCCTGCACGACTTCGAAGCTGACCTTCTGGCCTTCGGCCAGAGTCTTGAAGCCGTTACCTTCGATAGCGCGGAAGTGTACGAACACGTCCGGGCCGCTTTCCGGGGTAATGAAGCCGTAGCCTTTGGTCTCGTTGAACCACTTGACGGTGCCGTTCTGACGATTCGACATGGTGTTCTCCTTGGAACGTATTTTTGAAATTAGCCACGAATGGCCAGGAACTGAGTTGCAAGGAGTTACAAGGAGTCGAGCAGGACGGGGTGGAATAACCGACCGCATCAGGTCACGATCGACGGCGACCCATGCAAACACAGTCCGGAAACTCTACGATAAAAATCTGCGGAAAGCGAATCTCTTGAAAAAACCGTTCATCGCTACTTGGAGAAATTCTGACGAGTGGCCTCAAACCCTTGCCATACAGGCTTCTCAGCCCTTTTGAGGGGCTCTCCTGCTACACTGCGCGGCCATATGGATTCACCCGGGCTCCCTTCGTGACCACCTCTGCATTTTCCACCCTCGCGCTGTCGGCCGACCTGCTGGCCAACCTCGATTCTCTCGGTTATCGCGAGATGACGCCGATCCAGGCCGCCGCCCTGCCGGCGATCCTCAAGGGCCGCGACCTGATCGCCCAGGCCAAGACCGGTAGCGGCAAGACCGCCGCCTTCGGCATCGGTCTGCTCAGCCCGCTGAATCCGCGTTATTTCGGTTGCCAGGCACTGGTGCTGTGCCCGACTCGCGAGCTGGCCGACCAGGTCGCCAAGGAGATCCGCCGCCTCGCCCGTGCCGCCGACAACATCAAGGTGCTGACCCTCTGCGGCGGTACGCCCTTCGGCCCGCAGATCGGATCGCTGGAGCACGGCGCCCACGTGGTGGTCGGTACGCCGGGGCGCATTCAGGAACACCTGCGCCGCGGCACCCTCAAGCTCGACGGCCTGAACACCCTGGTACTGGACGAAGCTGACCGCATGCTCGACATGGGCTTCTACGACAGCATCGCCGACATCATCGGCCAGGCTCCGGCGCGCCGGCAGACCCTGCTGTTCTCCGCTACCTACCCCGACGGCATCGGCCAACTGGCGGCGAAGTTCCTGAAGAACCCCGAGCGCGTCGAAGTGGAAGCACTGCACGACGACAGCCAGATCGAACAGCACTTCTACGAGATCGATCCCAAGCAGCGCCTCGATGCCGTCGTGCGCCTGCTCCAGCATTTCCGCCCGCAGTCCTGTGTCGCTTTCTGCCATACCCGCCAGCAGTGCATGGAAGTGGTGGAGCAGCTCAACGCCCGCAAGATCTCCGCCCTGGCCCTGCACGGTGACCTCGAGCAGCGCGAGCGCGACCAGGTGCTGACCATGTTCGCCAACCGCAGCTGCAGCGTGCTGGTGGCCACCGACGTGGCCGCCCGCGGGCTGGACATCGCCGCACTGGAAGCGGTGATCAACGTCGAGCTGTCGCGCGATGCGCAGGTCCATGTGCACCGCATCGGGCGCAGCGGTCGCGCCGGCGAGAAGGGCCTGGCGCTGTCGCTGGTGACCCCGGCCGAAGCCAGCCGCGCCCAGGCCATCGAAGACCTGCAGGGTGCGCCGCTGAACTGGGAGCGCATCGACTTCCTCAAGGCCAACGACACCCCGCTGCTGCCGCCAATGACCACCCTGGCCATCGCCGGCGGGCGCAAGGACAAGCTGCGCCCCGGCGATATCCTCGGCGGGCTGACCGGCGACGCGGGACTCAAGGGCACGCAGGTCGGCAAGATCGCCATCTTCGACTTCCAGGCGTTCGTCGCCGTGGAGCGTGACGTCGCCAAGCAGGCGCTGAAGCACTTCAATGAAGGCAAGATCAAGGGCCGTTCGTTCAAGGCGCGGATTCTCTAGCTCTGCCTGCTTTCTGCAGGAGCAAGCTCGCTCCTGCAAAGAGCATCGCGCCACGGTTGGTAAGCAGGCGCAGCAGCGTGTCGCGCTCGCGATAGCAGCGCGGCAGACGTTCCGCTAGTCTGAGCAGCAGACATTCGGAAGTCCCGCACGCGCATGTTCTCCTCTCCACTGCTCCAGTCTCTGCAGCGCCTCTGGGCGCTGGACAAGTTCGCCTACAGCCTGCGGGTATTCGTTGCCCTCAGCGGAGTCATGCTCGCGTGCTGGCTGCAGGGCCGACCGGAGCTGGTGATCCCGCTGTTCCTCGGGGTCATCGCCAGCGCCTTGGCGGAAACCGACGATCACTGGCTCGGCCGCCTGCAGGCGCTGCTGGTGACGCTGGCCTGCTTCAGCATCGCCTCGCTGGCGGTGGAACTGCTGTTCCCCTACCCACCCCTGTTTGTCGCCGGGCTGGCGCTTTCGACCTTCGCGATGACGCTGCTCGGAGCCCTGGGCGAGCGCTACGCGGCTATCGCCTCGGCGACCCTGATCCTGTCGATCTACACCATGATCGGCGTCGACCAGCGCGGCGGCACGCCCGCCGACTTCTGGCGCGAACCCCTGCTGCTGGTAGCCGGCGCCGGCTGGTACGGGCTGCTCTCGGTACTGTGGAACGCGCTGTTCGCCAACCAGCCGGTGCAGCAGAGCCTGGCGAAGCTGTTCCTCGAACTGGGCGAGTACCTGAAGATCAAATCGACCCTGCTGGAGCCGCTGCGCCACCTCGATGTCGAGGCCCAGCGCCTGGCTCTGGCGCGGCAGAACGGCCGTGTGGTGGTGGCATTGAACCAGGCCAAGGAAACTATCCTCGCGCGCCTCTCCCACGGCAGGCCAAGCCCGAAGATCAGCCGCTACCTGAAACTCTATTTCATCGCCCAGGACGTTCACGAGCGCGCCAGCTCCTCGCACTATCCGTACAACCAGTTGGCCGAAGCCTTCTTCCACAGCGACGTACTGTTCCGCTGCCAGCGCCTGCTCAACCAGCAGGGCAAGGCGTGCAAGGCGCTGGCGAAGGCGATCCAGCTGCGCCAGCCGTTCGACTACAACGACAGCGAACTGGCCCTCGCCGACCTCAACGCCTCACTGGAACACCTGCGCCAGCAAGGCAACCCGGCCTGGCGCGGCCTGCTGCGCTCCCTCGGCGCCCTGGCGGCCAACCTCACCACGCTGGACCGCAAGCTCAGCGGCGCGAGCAATCCCGATGCGCTCGACGACGAACAGGACAGCACCCTGCTGGACCGCTCGCCGCGCTCGTTCAAGGATGCGCTGGAGCGCATCCGCCTGCAGATTTCGCCGACCTCGCTGCTGTTCCGCCACGCCCTGCGCCTGTCACTGGCGCTGGCTGCCGGCTACGGCGTGCTGCACCTGATCCACCCGACCCAAGGCTACTGGATCATGCTCACCACGGTGTTCGTCTGCCAGCCGAACTACGGCGCCACGCGCATCCGCCTGGTGCAGCGGATACTCGGCACGCTGGTCGGCCTGGTCGCCGGCTGGGCGCTGATCGACCTGTTCCCCAACCCACTGATCCAGTCGCTGCTGGCGGTGGTGGCCGGGGTCGCCTTCTTCGCCACGCGAAGTACCCGCTACACCCTGGCAACGGCGGCGATCACCCTGCTGGTGCTGTTCTGCTTCAACCAGGTGGGCGACGGCTACGGGCTGATCCTGCCACGCCTGTTCGATACCCTGCTCGGCGCGCTGATCGCCGGCATCGCGGTGTTCCTGGTGCTGCCCGACTGGCACGGGCGCAGCCTGCACCGGCTGGTCGGCGGGACCCTGGCGTGCAACAGCCGCTACCTGCGGGAGATCATGCAGCAGTACGCCAACGGCAAGCGCGACGACCTCGCCTACCGTACTGCCCGGCGCAACGCGCACAACGCCGACGCGACGCTCTCCACCACACTGTCAAACATGCTGCTGGAGCCCGGCCACTTCCGGAAGGACGCGGAAATCGGCTTCCGCTTCCTGGTGCTGTCCCACACCCTGCTCAGCTACCTTTCCGCCCTCGGCGCGCACCGCAACCAGCTGCCGCCTGACGTCAACGACGACCTCATCGCCGAGGCCGCCGAGCGCCTCACCGCCAGCCTCGACGACATCGCCACGCGCCTCAACGAGCGGCGCCCGGTGGCCATCTACAGCGACGAGGAAGACACGCTGGCCAAACGCCTGGAAGAGCTGCCCGATGAACAGGATGACGCCCACCGCCTGGTGCAGACCCAGCTGGCGCTCATCTGCCGACAGCTCACGCCATTGCGCACCCTGGCGGCGCACCTGCTGAAGAAAGACATCGGTGCGGAGCAGACCGAAGCCGCCTGACGCTTTTGTAGGAACGGGGGGACGCCCAGTTCTTGCTCACGAACGCATTGCACCGGATGGTCTGGCGTGAAACGTGGCTCGCGAGCAAGCTTGCTCCTACATAGAGCCCAAAGCCCCGTCAGAGACCGTACTCGCGCATCAGCAGGTCGTAGCTGCCATCCGCACGCATCTCGCGGATCGCCTTGTTGAAGGCCGCGACTATCTCGGCATGGTGCGGGTTATGCCGGCCGACAAGGATGTGCAGGCCGTTCTCGGCCAGCGGCACCGGCAGGAATTCCAGCTGCCCCTTGAGTTCGGCGAGGTCGCCGTTGAAATGCACACGCGCGGTGATCTCGTCTTCCAGCGTCAGGTCCACCCGCCCGGCCTGCAGCATCAGCGCCGCATTGACGAAGCTGAACACCGGCACCCGCTGCAGTTTCGGGTCGTTGTCGAAGGCCTCGGAGTAGGCGTAGCCACGCACCATGGCGATGCGGTACGGATACAGATCGGCCAGCTTGCCATAGGCAATCGGCGAACCCTGGCGCTTGATCAGGCACACGCGGTTGACCAGGTAGGGCTCGGAATACACGCCGAAGGACTCCCGCTCCGGCGTATACCAGGCGTCCGCCACTAGGTCGTACTCGCCGTTCGCCACACCGTGCAGCACGCGCGGCCAGGGCACCTCGATGTATTCGCTGGCATAGCCGGCGCGCTTGAGCGCCGCCTGTACCAGGTGCACCGCCACGCCATTGCCGGGCAACTGGCGGTCCGCATAGGGCGGCCAGCGATCCGCTGCGATGCGCAGCACTTCGCCGGCTTGCGCCGCGCAGGAAACGCACAGGAACAGCAGGGTCAGCAACAGGCGCAGCGGCATCGGGGATGTCGTCCAGGGAGAAGCTCTGGCAAGACTAGACGCTGCCCAGCGCGGCGCGCCAACCTCAGAACAGCATCGCCGCGCGCAGGCTCATGCCACCGCCGGTTTCCGGCACCACCGCCACGTTGTAGCGCTGACTTTCCGGCCCTTCGAGGAACAGGTTGTAGGTGAAGTTGGCGAAGAAGTTGCCCACCGCCATCCCGACCAGCACGTCGGTGGGGTAGTGCTTGTCTCCCTCCACACGCGACAGCGCAGTCAGCCCGTCGAGGGTGTAGAGCCCGGCCTTGGCGGTGTAGCGCCAGGTCGGGTTCATGTCGATATAGTCCAGGTTGCGGCGCGTGAAGCTGTTGTGCACGGCCGTCACGGCGGTGTGCTTGGACGGGAAGGAGTCATCGGGGAT
>NZ_LZDG02000032.1:0-90074 GCF_001672555.2 Pseudomonas sp. AU11447
TTCTTCGGCATTGGCTCGGTGGTCGCCGCCAGCCTGGTGCCGGCCAACCGCAAGGCTTCCGCCGTGGCGCTGATGTTCACCGGGCTGACCCTGGCCAACGTGCTCGGCGTTCCGGCCGGCACTGCGCTGGGCCAGGTCGCCGGCTGGCGCTCGCCGTTCTGGGCAGTCACGCTGATCGGCGTCATCGCATTGATCAGCCTGTGGCGTGTGCTGCCCAAGCAACACGATGAAGAAGCGGTGGACATGCGCAAGGAAGTCTCCGCGCTGCGCAACGGCCCGCTGTGGCTGGCGCTGGGCACCACCGTACTGTTCTCCGCCGCGGTCTTCGCGTTGTTCACCTACGTCGCGCCGCTGCTCGGCGAAGTCACCCAGGTCTCGCCGCGCGGTATCACCTGGAGCCTGGTACTGATTGGCCTCGGCCTGACCCTGGGCAACATCATCGGTGGCCGCCTCGCCGACTGGCGCCTGGGCACCACCCTGGCCGGCGTGTTCGCCACCATGGCGGTGGTTTCCACTGTGCTGAGCTGGACCAGCGCCGCACTGATCCCGGCCGAAATCACCCTGTTCATCTGGGCCGCTGCCGCCTTCGCCGCAGTGCCCGCCCTGCAGGTCAACGTGGTCCGCGTCGGCGGCGCCGCGCCCAACCTCGTCGCCACCCTGAACATCGGCGCCTTCAACGTCGGCAACGCCATCGGCGCCTGGGTCGGCGGCAGCGTCATCGACCACGGCCTGGGCCTGACCCGCGTGCCCCTGGCCGGCGCCGTGCTCTCCGTACTCGCGCTGATCGCGGTGATGATCGCCTTCAGCGGCAAGCCCAACCAGACACAAACCGTCCTCGATTGAACCTCCACCCTCACGCCCCGGAGTAATGCAATGACTACGCTTTTCGATCCCATCGTCATCGGTGACCTGGAACTGCCCAACCGCATCATCATGGCCCCGCTGACCCGCTGCCGCGCCGACGAAGGCCGCGTGCCCAACGCACTGATGGCCGAGTACTACACCCAGCGCGCCGACGCCGGCCTGATCCTCAGCGAAGCCACCTCGGTGACCCCGATGGGCGTGGGCTACCCGGATACTCCCGGCATCTGGTCCGACGACCAGGTTCGCGGCTGGACCAACATCACCAAGGCCGTGCATGCCAATGGCGGGCGCATCATGCTGCAGCTGTGGCACGTGGGCCGTATTTCCGACCCGCTGTACCTGAACGGCGAAACCCCGGTGGCGCCGAGCGCCCTCAAGCCGGCCGGCCATGTCAGCCTGGTGCGTCCGATCAAGGAATTCGTCACCCCGCGCGCCCTGGAAACCGAAGAGATCGCCGACATCGTCGAGGCCTACCGCATCGGTGCCGAGAACGCCAAGGCCGCCGGTTTCGATGGCGTGGAAGTACACGGCGCCAACGGCTACCTGCTCGACCAGTTCCTGCAGAGCAGCACCAACCAGCGCACCGACCAGTACGGCGGCTCCGTGGAGAACCGCGCGCGCCTGCTGCTGGAAGTCACCGACGCCGTGATCGGCGTGTGGGGCGCCGGCCGCGTTGGCGTCCACCTGGCTCCGCGCATGGACTCCCACGACATGGGCGATGCCGACCCGCTGGCCACTTTCGGCTACGTGGCCCGCGAGCTGGGCAAGCGCGGCGTGGCGTTCATCTGCACCCGCGAGAAGGCCGCTGACGACAGCATTGGCCCGAAACTGAAGGAAATCTTCGGCGGCGTGTACATCGCCAACGAGCGCTTCACCAAGGAAACCGCCAGCGAGTGGCTGGAAAGCGGCAAGGCCGATGCGGTCGCCTTCGGCATCCCGTTCATCGCCAACCCGGACCTGGTGACCCGCCTGCAGAAAGGCGCCGCCTGGAACGAGCCGCACCCGGAAACCTTCTACGGCAAGGGCCCGGTCGGCTACCTGGACTACCCGCGCCTGTAAGCGTCGGTACCAGCGCCAACGAAAAGGGCGCCTTCTCGCGAAGGCGCCCTTTTTCTATTCGCCATGCGAAAACCGGAAAACCTCTGTAGGAGCGAGCTTGCTCGCGAACCGCTCGGCACCGAGGCCGGGGTTGTTCGCGAGCAAGCTCGCTCCTACAAAAAGCGCGTCAGGTTCAGGGTCGGAGCTCTTTGCAGGATGGGTGGAGCGCAGCGATACCCATGCTGTCGAAGCGATGCGTGATGGGTATCGCTTCGCTCCACGCCATCCTACGGTCCGGGGTCAGGGCGTGAGCCAGCGCAGCGGCGCAACAGTGCTTCTCGACGACAACCGATACCCCGTCGTCGCGCATCGCGTCGCCTCCGCACAGCCCTTGCAACTCCCGCAGGCCGCCGGCTCGGGCGCGACCTTTTCCACCACGCCCATCGCCAGCAGCCTTTCCAGCAAAGCTTCCAGCAGCGCCTTGGAGGCGCCGAGGCGCTGGGCCAGGGCTGGCACATCCGCCTCGCCCAGCTCGCCCAGCAGGTTGCGCACTGCGATTACCGTGGCCATCAGTGGCAGCTCCCCGCCGGGGCCGCGCGCAGCTCGCGCTCGCCATCCAGATCCAGCCCGCGCCGGCCAACCCAGCGCAGGATCAGGAACAGCACGAGGTTGAATGCCAGCACCACCCCGATCGCCACCGCGCTGTACTGCGGATGTTCGGCGAAGCTGAATACCTGGTAGCAGAGGGTCGCCAGCGAGTAGGCGACGTTCAGGCCCCAGAGCACCGAGAAGGTCATCCAGCCGCGGCCGCTTTCGCGGGTCAGCGCCCCAAGGGTCGCCACGCAGGGCACGTAGAGCAGTACGAAGACGAGGTAGCTGTAGGCGGCCAAGGGGCTGCCGAACTTGGCGGCGAAGGTGCCCATGGAGCCCTCCTCCATCTCGCCGTCCGCCATGCTCGCGGCCACCGGGTTGGCCAGCACGCTGAGGCTGAACGAGTCGCGCAGGCCGTCCAGCGTATCCGCCCCGGCCTGTTTCAGTTGGCCCCAGAGGTCGTAGGCATCGGCATCGAACGCTTCGCCCTGGATGTGCTCGGCGGTGTAGAGCGTGTTGAGTGTTCCGACCACCACTTCCTTGGCCAGCGCGCCCGTGACCAGGCCAACGGTGGCCTGCCAGTTGTCCGGGTGCACGCCCATGGGCGCCAGCAGCGGCGTGACCTTGTGGCTGAGACTCGACAGCGCCGAGTCGGCGATGTCGCCCTGCACCGGGCGGCCATCGAGGGTGACGCTGTTCAGCCCGCCGATCACCAGGCTGACCAGGATGATCACGGTGCCGGCGCGGACGATGAAGGCGCGCAGGCGCATCCAGGTCTGCAGCAGCAGGCTGCGCAGGTGCGGCACGTGGTACAGCGGCAGTTCCATGACGAAGGGCGAGGCCTCGCCGCGCATCAGTGTGTGCTTGAGCAGCAGCCCGGTGAGCACCGCCACGACGATGCCCAGCAGGTACAGCGAGAAGATCGCCAACGCGCCATTCTGGCCAAAGAAGGCCGCGGCGAACACGGCGAAGATCGCCAGCCGCGCACCGCAGGACATGAACGGCGCCATCATCGAGGTCATCAGGCGTTCGCGCGGGTTGTCCAGGGTGCGGGTGCCCATGATCGACGGCACGTTGCAGCCGAAGCCGACGATCAGCGGCACGAAGGATTTGCCCGGCAGGCCGAGGGCCTGCATCAGGCGGTCCATGACGAAGGCCGCGCGGGCCATGTAGCCGGAGTCTTCCAGCAGCGCGAGGAACAGGTACATCAGGCCGATCTGCGGGATCAGCGGCAGCACCGCGTTGATCCCGCCGCCCAGGCCCTGAGCCAGCAGCGCGGTCAGCCAGTCCGGCGCGCCGGTGCGCGCGCCCAGCCACTGGATGCCGTCGATGAACAGCGCCGAGGAGCCCTGGTCGAAGATCGGCTGCAGCGCTCCCCCCAGGGTGATGGCGAAGAAGAACATCAGGTACATCACGAAGAGGAACACCGGGATGCCCAGCCAGCGGTTCAGCGCGATGCTATCGAGCACCTGGGTCAGGCGATGCGGCGCGGCCTGGCGATGGTTGCTGGCGCGCTCGCAGAGCTCGCCGATCAATTGATAGCGCGCGTCCACCAGCAACAGCTCCGGATCTTCGCCGCAGGCACAGCGGATGGCATCGCGGGCGGCGAGCAGGCGGACGGGGTCGAGCTTGAGCTGGCGAGCGCAATGCAAGTCGCCCTCCAACGCGAGCAGCGCCATCCAGGCCTGGGCCGGCGGTGCATCGGCGGGCAGCAGTTGGGTGATGGCGTTACGCAGGGCCGTGGGATAGGGCACCTGCAGCGGTTGCTGTACACCCAGGCTGTCGATGGCCTCCTTCAGTGCATCGATGCCTTCGCCGCGGGTCGATACCAGCGGCACCACCGGGCAGCCCAATTCCCGCGCCAGCGCCTCGCGGTCGATGTTCACGCCCTGGGTACGGGCGATGTCGAGCATGTTCAGCGCCACCACGCAGGGCAGCCCCATCTCGCGCAGCTGCACGGTGAGGTAGAGGTTGCGTTCGAGGTTGGTGGCGTCCACCACGTTGACCAGCACATCCACCTCGCCATCGACGATGCAGCGCCGGGCGATCTGCTCGTCCAGCGAGGCCTGGGTCGACAAGGTGGTCAGCGAATAAGTGCCGGGCAGGTCCACCAGGCGCACGCTGTGCCGCGCGGTGTGGAAGCTGCCCTCCTTGCGTTCCACGGTCACCCCGGCCCAGTTGCCCACGCGCTGGCGCGAGCCGGTGAGCTGGTTGAACAGGGTGGTCTTGCCCGCGTTGGGGTTGCCGATCAGGCCGATGCGCAGTTCATCCATGGTCGATCAGTCCTGCGCTTCGAGCTGGAGGAAGGCCAGATCGCGGCGGCGCAGGACCAGGCTGCACTGGCGGGTATCCACCTGCACCGGATCGCCCAGCGGCGCCACGCGGCGAATCTTCAGCTCGGCACCTGGCAGCAGCCCCATGGAGAACAGTCGCTGGCGGAAGGCGGCGCCGATCCCGGGCCGGTAACCCGCGATGCGGTACCGGCGTTGCGCTTGAAGATCGTGCATGGGAAGCCTCCGGGCGAATGATCGAACAAGGGGAGAATCAGAATGACTCTCATTTGTTAGCGATTATTCGCCTCGAAGCCGGCCCTGAAACTGATTCAAGACAAGAATTGCCGTGACTACCCCCAAAGAGGGATGGCCAATGAAAAGCCCCCGGACCTTTCGGCGCGGGGGCTTTTTTAATGCCGCGGCTCAGCGTGTGCTGATCTGCTGCTGGAGGTTCTGCATCTGCTGCTGCAGGGTGTTGATGTTGCGCATCACCTGGATGCGGAACACATCGAACTCCTTGGTATCGCTGTTGGCCTGGCCCTGGCGGCCGTCGACCTCGGAGCGCAGCACGAACAGATCGTCCTGGATGCTCTTGATCGCCTTGGCCTGGCTGCCGTCCTTCTTCAGGTTGGCGATTTCCGTGTTGAGCGCCTGGATCTGCTGGTTGGCGGCGGCAAGGTCGGTCTGCACGTTCTTGAACTTGGCCTGCTCGTCGGAAATGGTCTTGAGCTTGGCGTCCAGCTGGGCCACCAGTTGCGCGGCGCTTTCCTGTTGCGCCTTGAGGTCGTCGCTGATCTGCGCCAGGCGCTTGCCCTGGGCGCCGTCGAACTCCGACAGGGAAGTCTGCTGCGCCTTGGCCTGCTCGGCCAGGCGGCCCTGCAGCTGCTTGACCTGCAGCTTCAGCGCCTCGCGGTCGCTCATGCCATTGGATTCGTTGGCGACGAACTTGCCGCGGATGTCATCCAGGCGACCGGCGGCCTCCTCGCTGATCTTGGCGAAGCTTTCCTGGGTGGCGATCAGTTGCTGCTCCATCAGCAGCAGTTGCTGGTGGCTCCACCAGCCCACGCCGGCCAGGGCGATGGCCATGGCCGCGACCAGCGCCCACAGCGCACCGGTCCCGCCGCCACGTTTCACCGGCGGGGGCAGCGGGCGTCCGCTGGGCTCGACCACACGGCGCGGGTGATGGCCGAATTCGTCGCGGTCGGCGGCGTCGGTGGAAAGATGGGGCACATCATCGAATTCGTCGAACGTGTCATTACGCATGGAATGAACCTGTGGGGATAAAGCGGCGTGTTGCCTGCGCAGGGCGCAGTATATCCGTTCGCGTGACAGTTCTGAGCAGCGTGCCATCACAGGGCGTCACGCACCTCGTCGGCGCACAGAAGACCCGTGACCGAGGTCGCAGTTCCCCAGCCGACCCGCCAATAGTGGCTTTGCGATATCGTGGCACGCCCCTTGCTCCTGCTCCCGATACTTGGCGCCGCTTTGGCGCCCTTCGCGGGGGAGGAAGTCGGGTGATCGAACTCAACAAGGCCATCCTGGATTGCATGCGCGAATTGCGCCGCCGTCTGCGTGAAGAACAGGCACTGGAGATCCAGTACCAGCAGAGCGACGCCATCGAGCGGATGCTGCGCGCCTGTGCCGATTCCGCGCGGGAAGAAACCCGCCAGATGGGGGAGCGCCTGAGCGAGCTGAGCGGCGTGAAGCTGCCGCGCGTGGTGCAGGAGCCGAGCTTCCTGCCGATGCAGGGTGGCGGTGAGCAACAGTATTCCGGCCCGCTGCGTGGCGGTGCCCGCAGCGCACGCTAGATTGGGAATGTTCTAGTAGGAGCAACTGTCTTCTTCGGTCACTCTGTGCCACTGCATTCCCCTCACCCCAGCCCTCTCCCAAAGGGAGAGGGGGCAGACCGTGCCAACTGACGCCATGGTTTCACCCTGCACCAACTGGTCCCCTCTCCCTCCGGGAGAGGGTTAGGGTGAGGGCCGACCCAAGCGCAGAGGCATCTCATAGGAGCGAGCCCTCAGGCACCGCGCACCTTCCACCACTCACAGAACTCGTCCAGCGCATCCCACAGGCTGTTCTGCGGGTCGTAGTCGAGGTACTGGCGCGCACGGGAGATATCCAGGGAGAAGTCCTTGGCCATCACCGCCATGCCCAGGCGATGCAGGGTCGGCTCCGGGCGACCGGGCAGGACCTTGCACACGCCCTCGTTGATCAGCGCCAGGTTGTACGCCAACCCGTAGGGCATGTGCCGCTCCACCGGCTGCATGTCCAGTCGGCGCAGCACGTAGTTCACCACGTCCCAGAGCGGCAGCGGCTGCCCGTTGCTGATGTTGTAGGCCTGGCCGAGCGCCGCGTCGCCCGCCATCAGGCTGGAGAACAACGCGTCGTTGAGGTTCTGGATGCTGGTGAAGTCCACCTTGTTCAGGCCCTGGCCGATAATACGCAGGCGGCCCTTGCGGTGCGCGCCGATCATCCGCGGGAAGATGCTGGTGTCGCCGGCCCCGGTGACGAAGCGCGGGCGCAGCGCCAGCACTTCCAGGCCGAACTCCTGGGCGCCGAGGGCAACCAGTTCCGACTGGTACTTGGTCGAGCCGTAATGGTTGGCGAAGCGCTTGGGCACCTGTTCTTCATTGATGCCGACATGGGACTGACCGTCGAAGTAGATCGATGGCGAGGACAGGTGCACCAAACGGCGAACCTTCTGCTTCAGGCACGCCTCGACGATGGCCTCGGTCATCACCACGTTGGCCTGGTGGAAGTACTCGTGGCTGCCCCACACACCGACCGCACCAGCGCAATGCACCACGGCGTCGACGTCGCTGCACAGCGCGCGCACCAGCGCCGGGTCCGACAGGTCGCCGGCCATGAACTCCGCGCCACGCGCCACCAGCGGCTGCAGCGCTTCCTCGCGGCGTCCGTTCACCCGTACCGCCAGGCCCTGCTCCAGGGCGAAGCGAGCGAAACGCCCGCCAATGAACCCGCTGGCTCCGGTGACCAGAATCTTCATGCACGCCACTCCTGTTTTTATTTCCGGCGACTCTATCAGCCGCCGCACGCTACCACTCTGGCCTTGCACGCCAGAAACGAATCCTTGCAGACCGCAGCGAGCCGGCAGGGTTGCACGACTTGAGATCGGCGACATGCCGGGGGTGGTTGCGACTACCCTTGAGGCACTGACGCGTATCCACGAGGCCACATCATGAGCAAGACGCACTGGATGATCTACGGCGCCAACGGCTACACCGGCCGGCTGGTGGCCGAGCAGGCGCAACGCGAAGGCCTGACGCCGATCCTCGGCGGCCGCAACCCGGCCAGCCTGCATGCGCTGGGCAGTTCGCTGGGACTGGAGTGCCGGGTGTTCGACCTGAACGACAGCGCCGCCGCCTTGGCCGCGCTGGAAGATATCGCCGTGGTCGCCAACTGCGCGGGCCCCTTCTCCGCCACCGCCGCGCCAATGATCGAGGCGTGCATCGCCAGCGGCGCCCATTACGTCGACATCACCGGGGAGATATCCGTCTTCGAATACGCCCACGGCCTCGACGAAGTGGCGCGCACGGCAGGCGTGGCGATCTGCCCCGGCGTCGGCTTCGACGTGATCCCCACCGACTGCGTCGCCGCCTGCCTCAAGGAAGCCATGCCCGACGCCACGTCCCTGGCGCTGGGCTTCGACAGCGGCAGCGGCCTCTCACCGGGTACCGCCAAGACCACCGTCGAAGGCCTCAAGCTGGGCGGCAAGGTGCGCGAAGCCGGCCGCCTGCGCGACGTGCCGTTGGGCTACAAGCGCCGCGACATCGACTTCGGCCGCGGCCTCAAGCATGCCGTGACCATTCCCTGGGGCGACGTGGCGACAGCCTATTACTCCACCGGCATCGGCGACATCGAGGTGTACCTGCCGGTGCCGCCCGCCGCCGCCATCGGCATGCGCGTGATGGACAGCTTCCGCCCACTGCTGGGCCGCGACCGCGTGCAGGACTGGCTCAAGCAGCAGGTGGAGAAGCGCGTCCACGGCCCGGACGAAGTAGCGCGCGGCAAGCTGCGCACCTGGGTCTGGGGCGAAGTGCGCAATGCCCGTGGCGAACGCTGCACGGCGCGCCTGGAAACGGCCAACGGCTATGACGTGACCATCCACGGCGTACTCTTCGCGGTGCGCCATCTGCTGGCCAATCCCACCAGCGTCGGCTGCTTCACACCGTCGAAGCTCTTCGGCGCGCGCTGCATCGAGCAGTTGCCGGGCAGCGGCAGCATCGTCATTCGCGGCTGATCGGCACCATCAGCCCCGGCGCCTTCGCCAGCAGGTGCCGGGTCAGCGCGGCGAGCAGTTCGCCGCCGTTGCGCCAGTGGTGCCAGTAAAGCGGTACGTCGATCACCCGCCCCGGCAGCATGTCCACCAGCTCACCGCGTTCCAGTTCGCCGCGCACCTGCTGCTCGGGCACCAGGCCCCAGCCGAGACCGCCGCTGGTCATGCGTACGAAGCCCTCGGAAGATGGGCACAAGTGATAGCTGAAGTGGCCGTCGACGCCCAGGTCCTTCAGGTAGCGGTGCTGCAGTTGATCGTCCGGCCCGTAGACGATGGCCGGGGCGCGCACCAGCCCTTCCGGCTTCACTCCCCTGGGAAAATGCCGGGCAATGAATTCCGGGCTGGCCAGCCCGCGATAGCGCATGGCGCCCAATGGCTCGCAGCGCCCGCCGGCCACCGGGCGCGGGCTGGCACAGACACAACCGGCCACCTCGCCGGCGCGCATGCGCTTGAGGCCGACTTCCTGGTCCTCGACGACAAGGTCCAGCAACACATGGCGCTCGCCACAGAAGTCCCCGACCGCCTGCGCCCACCAGGTCGCCAGGCTGTCGGCGTTCAGCGCCAGGCGCAGGCGCTCGGGCGCAGCGCCGTCGTCCAGCGCAGGCACCCATTGCTGTAGGTCGCCCTCCAGCAGGCGCACCTGCTGCACATGGTTGAGCAGGCGCTGCCCGAGATCGGTCGGCTGCGGTCGCGCCGCACGCACCAGCACCGGCTGCCCGACCCGCGCCTCCAGCAGTTTTATGCGCTGGGAAATCGCCGATTGCGACAGCCCCAGCACCTGGGCGCCACGCTCGAAACCGCCCTGCTCCACCACGGCGGCCAGGGCGGCAAGCAGCTTGTAGTCGAACATGATCAGTTTCCCTAATGAGATATCAGCAGTATTGGTTTTTCTTATACAGGCCAAAGCCGGACAATCGCCAGCATTCCCACTCGATCAAATGGATTGCCCACCATGGCTGGCGAAACCTCACTGGCCGCGCTGCTGCGCGACATGACCCCGGTGCTCAATGACGGCGAATACGTCTACTGCACCTTGCCCGACGGGCAAATGCCCGCCGGCCTGCAGCCGCTGGGCAGCTTCCGTGAAAGCGAAGGGCTGACGCTGATCCTGCCCCGCGCCGAGGCAGAACAGGCCGGGCTTGCCTTCGACTACGTCGCCGCGTGGCTGACCCTCGAGGTGCACTCGGCATTGCAGGCGGTGGGCCTCACCGCCGCCGTCGCGACGGCCCTGGCCAAGGCCGGGATCAGCTGCAACGTGGTCGCCGCCTGGTACCACGACCATCTGTTCGTCGCCCACGCCGACGGCCCGCGCGCGCTGGACGTCCTGCACGCGCTCACGCTCAATCCCCCCGCCATCAATAAAGAGGGGATATGAATCATGTGGCAGAGCTATCTCAACGGCATCCTGGTCGCCGCCGGGCTGATCATCGCCATCGGCGCGCAGAACGCCTTCGTCCTCGCCCAGAGCCTGCGCCGCGAGCATCACCTGTCGGTCGCCGCGCTATGCGTGGCCTGTGACGCCATCCTGGTCAGCGCCGGGGTATTCGGCCTGGCGAAGATCCTCGCCGAGAACCCGACACTGCTGGCCGTCGCCCGCTGGGGCGGTGTCACCTTCCTGGTCTGGTACGGCCTCAAGGCGCTGCGTCGCGCAGTCGCACCCGAAGCCATGGCCAACGCCGGAGAAACCGGCCCGCGCTCGCGCCGCACCGTGCTGATGGCTGCGCTGGCGGTCACCCTGCTCAACCCCCATGTGTACCTCGACACCGTGTTGCTGATCGGTTCCCTCGGCGCCCAGCAGGCCGCCCCCGGCGCCTACGCCATGGGCGCGGCCAGTGCCTCGCTGATCTGGTTCTTCACCCTGGCCTTCGGTGCCGCGTGGCTCGCGCCCTGGCTGGCACGGCCGGCGACGTGGCGCCTGGTGGACCTGATGGTCGCGGTCATGATGCTGGGGATGGCCGCGCAGCTGGTGTTCGCCGCCTGATCTACTGGCGGCGCGGAAACAGTCCGAACGACGTTCCGTCATCACGGTCTGTGTAGGGTGAGGGCCGGATACCAGCGCAGGCCGCCTCCCAGGGCCTTTGCCCCTACAGTTGCTGCGTGGATATGCCACAGGTCGGGTGCTATGATCCGACCTTCGCGGCGCTGGCGGCCAAGGCTGCCAGACGCAACTGGCGCGCTGCCTGTCCCCTTGCGGGACGTCTTGCAGCTACGCCCGGATGCCGCGACACCTACGATACCGGCCCCGTGTACCGGTCGCGCGTTCGCCGCGCTAGCCCAGACTGAGTGAGATAGGAGAGACACCATGGCTTTCGAATTGCCTCCGCTGCCCTACGCGAAGAATGCCCTTGAGCCGCACATTTCCGCGGAGACTCTGGAATTCCACCACGACAAGCACCACAACACCTACGTCGTGAACCTGAACAACCTGGTTCCGGGTACCGAGTTCGAAGGCAAAAGCCTGGAAGACATCGTCAAGACCTCTTCCGGCGGCATCTTCAACAACGCAGCCCAGGTGTGGAACCACACCTTCTACTGGAACTGCCTGAGCCCCAACGGCGGTGGCCAGCCCACCGGCGCCCTGGCTGACGCCATCAACGCTGCCTTCGGTTCCTTCGACAAGTTCAAGGAAGAGTTCAGCAAGACCTCCATCGGCACCTTCGGCTCCGGCTGGGGCTGGCTGGTGAAGAAAGCCGACGGTTCCCTGGCCCTGGCCAGCACCATCGGTGCCGGCTGCCCGCTGACCAGCGGCGACACCCCGCTGCTGACCTGCGACGTCTGGGAGCACGCCTACTACATCGACTACCGCAACCTGCGTCCGAAGTACGTCGAGGCGTTCTGGAACCTGGTCAACTGGGACTTCGTGGCCGAGCAGTTCGCTGCTTGATCGCACCCCGCTTGATCTGAAAAAACCCGGCCCCGTGCCGGGTTTTTTCGTAAGGGGCGCGTAACACCTTCGTGTCGGCTAACCTGAAAGGCCGGTACAGTCACGAAACACAACGATGGCCCTTTGACGTCATTGCGCCAATTGCCAATACTCAGCCCCAGTCGTTCGCCCCTGGCGAGAAACAAGGAAAGACCTTGAAACTGGATCCCCGGCACAGCCTCTCCCTCAAGCTGCTGCGAATGGTATTGCTCGCGGCCCTCGTGGTCGGGGTGGTACTCAGCTGTGCCCAGATCGTCTATGACGCCCACAAGGCGCGCCAGAACGTACACAACGACGCCCAGCGCATCCTGGCGATGGTTCGCGACCCGTCTACCCAGGCCGTCTACAGCCTGGACCGCGACATGGCGATGCAGGTCCTCGAAGGCCTGTTCCAGCACGAAGCCGTGCGCTATGCCGCCATCGGCCACCCCGACGAACCCATGCTGGCGGAGAAATCCCGCCCGCTGCTGGACTCCAACACCCGCTGGCTGACCGACCCGATCCTCGGCGCCGAGCAGAACTACTCCATCCGCCTCGCCGGCCGTGGCGGCTCCAACGAATACTACGGCGACCTGAAGATCACCTTAGACACCGCGCCCTACGGCGACGACTTCGTCGCCACCTCGGTGATCATCTTCATCTCCGGCATCCTCCGCGCCATGGCCCTGAGCCTGGTGCTGTTCATGGTCTACCACTGGCTGCTGACCAAGCCGCTGTCGAAGATCATCGAGCACCTGGCCTCGATCAACCCGGACCGCCCCAGCCAGCACAAGCTGCCGATGCCCGACGGCCACGAGAAGGACGAACTGGGCCTGTGGGTGAATACCGCCAACCAGTTGCTGGCCTCCATCGAGCGCAACGGCCATTTGCGCCGGGAGGCCGAAGACAGCCTGCTGCGCATCTCCCAGTACGACTTCCTCACCGGCCTGCCCAACCGCAAGCTGCTGCAACAACGCCTGGACCAGATCCTCGAAGGCGCCTCGCGCCTGCAGCGCCGCGTTGCCGTGCTCTGCCTGGGCCTGGATGACTTCAAGGGCATCAACGATGCAATACAGCTATCAGTTCGGCGACCAGTTGCTGATCGCCCTCGCCGACCGCCTGCGCACCCGCAGCGCGCACCTGGGCGCCCTGGCGCGGCTGGGCGGCGACCAGTTCGCCCTGGTCCAGGCCGACATCGAGCAGCCCTACGAAGCAGCGGAGCTCGCCCAGCAGATCCTCGACGACCTCGAAGCCCCCTTCGAGCTGGACCAGCACCTGGTACACCTGCGCGCCACCATCGGCATCACCCTGTTCCCCGAGGACGGCGAGACCACCGAGAAGCTGCTGCAGAAAGCCGAACAGACCATGACCCTGGCCAAGAGCCGCTCGCGCAACCGCTACCAGTTCTACATCGCCAGCGTCGACAGCGAGATGCGCCGCCGCCGCGAACTGGAGAAGGACCTGCGCGAAGCCCTGGCGCGCAACGAACTGCACCTCGTGTACCAGCCGCAGGTGGATTACCGCGATCACCGTGTGGTCGGCGTCGAGGCGCTGCTGCGCTGGCAGCACCCGACCCAGGGCTGGGTCGCGCCGGACCTGTTCATCCCGCTGGCGGAGCAGAACGGCAGCATCTTCAGCATCGGCGAATGGGTGCTCGACCAGTCCTGCCGCCAACTGCGCGAATGGCACGACCAGGGCTTCGATGACCTGCGCCTGGCGGTCAACCTCTCCACCGTGCAGTTACGCCACAACGCCCTGCCGCGCGTGGTCAGCAACCTGCTGCAGATGCACCGCCTGCCGCCGCGCTCGCTGGAACTGGAGGTCACCGAGACCGGCCTGATGGAGGACATCTCCACCGCCGCCCAGCACCTGCTCAGCCTGCGCCGCGCCGGCGCGCTGATCGCCATCGACGACTTCGGCACCGGCTACTCCTCGCTGAGCTACCTGAAGAGCCTGCCGCTGGACAAGATCAAGATCGACAAGAGCTTCGTCCAGGACCTGCTGCTGGACGACGACGACGCCACTATCGTTCGCGCCATCATCCAGCTGGGCAAGAGCCTGGGCATGCAGGTGATCGCCGAGGGCGTGGAGACCGTCGAGCAGGAGGCCTACATCATCGCCCAGGGCTGCCACGAAGGTCAGGGCTACCTCTACAGCAAGCCGCTGCCGGCGCGCGAGCTGACGCTCTACCTCAAGCAGGCACGGCGCCTGGCCGAAGCGGCCGGCGGCAATCCCGGCGGGTCCGTCGAGCGGCATTGACGGCGTAGGGCGAATGAAGCGGAACGCTTCATTCGCCATCCCCCCACGCCGAATCCCCTTGTAGGAGCGAGCTTGCTCGCGAACCGCATGGCGCCGGAGCTGTTCGCGAGCAAGCTCGCTCCTACAAAGAGCTAATTCCCTGACGCCGATAGCGACTTGCTGGCCCCGTGACCAAACAGCGCCACCGATCTCTCTTTTCAAAAATGCAAATCTTTCGCATTATGTTGCGGATTTTCTTGCGCAGTCCTTTTTCGTGCGCCTCTTCTCCATGCAAAGGAACCCGTCATGACTCGTATGCCCTGGGCCACTGCCAGCCTGCTCGCCATCGCCATCTCCCTCGCCGGCTGCGGCGATGACAAGAAAGCCGAAGCCCCCGCCGCCGCCGCGCCGGCTGCCAGCACCCAGAGCACTGCCCCGGCAGCGACCGCCAAGGTCGACGAGGCCGCGGTCAAGGCCGTAGTGAAAAACTACCTGGACATCGCCGAAGCCACCTACGGCGACGCCCTGACCACCGCCAAGGCGCTGCAGACCGCCGTCGACGCGCTGATCGCCAAGCCCAGCGAAGAAACCCTGAAGGCCGCCCGCGAAGCCTGGATCGCTTCCCGCCCGTCCTACTCGCAGAGCGAAGCCTTCCGCTTCGGCAACTCGATCATCGACGACTGGGAAGGCGCGGTTAACGCCTGGCCGCTGGACGAAGGCCTGATCGACTACGTCGCCAAGGACTACCAGCACGCCGAAGGCAACGCCGGCGCCACCGCCAACATCATTGCCAACACCGAGATCCAGGTCGGCGAAGACAAGATCGACGTCAAGGAAATCACCGGCGAGAAGCTCAAGGGCCTGAACGAGCTGGGCGGTTCCGAAGCCAACGTCGCCACCGGCTACCACGCCATCGAATTCCTGCTCTGGGGCCAGGACCTGAACGGCACCAAGCCGGGCGCCGGTGATCGCAAGTACACCGACTACGCCCAGGGCAAGGACTGCACCAACGGTCATTGCGACCGTCGCGCTGCCTACCTGAAGGCCGTCACCGACCTGCTGGTCTCCGACCTGGAAGAAATGCACGGCAACTTCAAGTCCGGCGTCGCCGACAACTACCGCGCCAAGGTCGAGGCCGACACCGCCGAGAACAACCTGCGCAAGATGTTCTTCGGCATGGGTTCCCTGTCCCTGGGCGAACTGGCCGGCGAGCGCATGAAGGTCGCGCTGGAAGCCAACTCCACCGAAGACGAGCACGACTGCTTCAGCGACAACACCCACAACACCCTGTTCTTCAACGCCAAGTCCATCCGCAACATCTACCTGGGCGAGTACAAGCGCACCGACGGCAGCGTCGTGAAGGGCCCGAGCCTGTCCGACCTGGTCGCCAAGGCTGACGCCGCCGCCGATACCGACCTGAAGAATGACCTGGCCAACACCGAAGCCAAGATGCAGGTCATCGTCGACCGTGCCGAGAAGGACGGTGTGCACTTCGACCAGATGATCGCTCCGGAAGACAAGGACGATCAGCAGAAGATCCGCGACGCCATCGCCTCGCTGGTCAAGCAGACCGGCGCCATCGAGAAGGCCGCTACCGCGGTCGGCGTGCAGGACCTGAAGCCGGACAACGCCGATCACCAGTTCTGATCCGCGCGTCCTGAAGTGACTGCGGCTCCAGGCCGCAGCTGCTGAAGTGGCAAAGGCAAAGCCCCGCACTGCGGGGCTTTGTCGTTTCCGGACGGCAAACGATGTCGTTCGCAAATACAAATTTTTCATATTTGCATTTGACGCCCCTGATAACATGGCGCGCTGCCATGTCACCGCTCTGGAACCCGTCGATGCTCCACCGCCGTACCGCCCTGCACCTCGTGCCGCTGCTGACTGCCCTCGCCCTTGCCGCGTGCAAGCCGGAGACCTCCCAGCACGCCGTGAGCGAACCTGGCGAAGCGCTTTCCGGCGGCGCCACCACGGTCAAGCAGAGCGACCGCAACGCCTATTCCATGCCCTCGGCCAACCTCACGCCGAGCCGCCGCCTGGACTTCGCCGTGGGCAACAGTTTCTTCCGCAATCCCTGGGTGATCGCGCCGACCACCACCACCGCGCGCGACGGCCTCGGCCCGCTGTTCAACACCAACGCCTGCCAGAACTGCCACATCAAGGACGGCCGCGGCCATCCGCCGGAGTTGAACGACGTCAACGCCGTATCGATGCTGGTACGCCTGTCGATCCCCGCCGGCTCCGCCGACGTCGAAACCATCAAGCGCCTGGGCGTGGTGCCCGAGCCGGTGTACGGCGGCCAGTTCCAGGACTCGGCGATCCCCGGCGTGGCGCCCGAAGGCAAGGTCCGCGTGGAGTACGACGCGGTGCCGGTGACCTTCAAGGACGGCACCGTGGTCGAACTGCGCAAGCCGAAACTGCGCATCAGCGACCTGGGCTACGGCCCGATGCACGCGGACACGATGTTCTCCGCGCGCATCGCCCCGCCGATGATCGGCCTGGGCCTGCTGGAGTCCATCAGCGAGGCGGACATCCTCGCCAACGCGGAACGCCAAGCCAAAAATGGCGACGGCATCCACGGCCGACCGAACCGGGTCTGGGACGATGCCACGCAACAGACCGTCCTCGGCCGCTTCGGCTGGAAGGCCGGGCAGCCCAACGTTGCCCAGCAGAATGCCCACGCCTTCTCCGGCGACATGGGCCTGACCAGCGACTTGCTGCCCAGCGACGACTGCACGGCAGCGCAGACCGCCTGCAAGAACGCCATCGACGGCGGCAAGCCGGAAGTCAGCCAGCACATCTTCAACCAGGTCGCCTTCTACGCCCGCAACCTCGCGGTGCCGGCGCGGCGCAAGGTCGACGACCCACAGGTGCTGACCGGCAAGGGCCTGTTCTTCGACACCGGCTGCGCCAGTTGCCACACGCCCAAATTCACCACCGGGCCGAACGCCGCCGAGCCCGAACTGGCCAACCAGGTCATCCGCCCGTACAGCGACCTGCTGCTGCATGACATGGGCGAGGGACTAGCGGACAATCGCCCGGAATTTCTCGCCAGCGGCCGCGATTGGCGCACCGCGCCGTTGTGGGGCATCGGCCTGACCGAAACGGTCAACGGCCACACCCAGTTCCTGCATGACGGCCGCGCCCGCAACCTGCTCGAAGCCGTGCTCTGGCACGGAGGCGAAGGCGAAGCGGCCAAGCAACGCGTACTGAACTTCGACGCCGGGCAGCGCGACGCCCTGCTGGCGTTCCTGAACTCACTCTAAGGAGCCGAGCCCACCATGTTCCGCCCCCGACTTCTGATCACCAGCCTCGCCATCGCCCTGGGCGCCTGCTCGCCCACCGACCCGCAGGCGACCACCAGCGCCACGCTGGCCCAGCAGGTGATCCTGCCGACCTACAGCCGCTGGGTCGACGCCGACCGCGCGCTCGCCGCCAGCGCCCTGGCCTACTGCCAGGGCAAGGAAGATCTGACCAAGGCCCGTGCCGACTTCATGGCCGCGCAGAAGGCCTGGGCCGAGCTGCAGCCGCTGCTGGTCGGCCCTCTGGCCGAAGGCAATCGTTCCTGGCAGGTACAGTTCTGGCCGGACAAGAAGAACCTCGTGGCGCGCCAGGTCGAGCAACTGCTCAACAGCGGCAACGCGATTTCCCCGGCGACCCTGGATAAATCCAGCGTCGTGGTCCAGGGCCTGACCGCCTACGAATACATCCTCTACGACGCCAGGATCGACCTCGCCAACGCCGAGACCAAGGCGCGCTACTGCCCGCTGCTGGAGGCCATCGGCAGCCACCAGCAAGCCCTGGCGGAGGGCATCCTGGCGCAGTGGAAGCAGGACGGCGGCATGCTCGCCCAGCTCTCCAAGTTCCCCAACGAGCGCTACGCCGATGCCCACGAGGCCATCGCCGAACTGCTGCGCGTGCAGGTCACCGCGCTGGACATGCTGAAGAAGAAACTCGGCACCCCGCTGGGCCGCCAGAGCAAGGGCATCCCGCAGCCGTTCCAGGCCGAAGGCTGGCGCAGCGACATGTCGCTGGCGAGCCTGGACTCCAGCCTGACCGGCGCCCAGGCGCTGTGGGACGGCACCGACAAGAAGGGCCTGCGCGCCCTGCTGCCGGCCGAGCAGAAAGAGCTGGCCGGCAAGATCGACGCGGCCTACACCGACGTTCATGGCAAGCTGAAGGCGATCAACACCCCGCTCAGCGAACTGCTCAAGGACGATGCCGGCATCAAGCAACTGAACGAGCTGTACGACAGCCTCAACGTTGTCCACCGCCTGCATGAAAGCGACCTGGCGAAAGCCCTCGGCGTGCAGCTGGGGTTCAACGCCAACGACGGCGACTGATTCGGTCTGCTGCGCGTCGGCCATGCGTCGTTGGAAAGGTGCGTCGAATTGCTCATTGGCTAGAGCCAATTCCGCATCCGCCGCACCTTCCCGCCTAGCCTGGCTCTAGCTCGCAAGATCGATGGGAAGCAAGAAGTGAAAGAGGTGAACGCCATGTTGCGACGTCACGTGATCGGCCTGGGCAGCCTGCTGCTCGGTGCCCTGACCTTCGGCGGCTGGACGCTGTCACGCAAGGGCAAGGAGCCCCTGGTGCTGTCCGCCCGTGACGACGCGGATGGCAAGCACTACGCCGTGGGCTATCGCCTGGATGGCAGCTGTGCCTTCGCCACCGAAGTCGGCCTGCGCTGCCACGACGTGGTGCAGCATCCCGAGCTGCCACTGGCGCTGTTCGTCGCCCGGCGGCCGGGTCGGCAGAGCTACCTGATCGACCTGAACGACGGCCGCCTGCTGCAGACCCTCGACTCGCAGGCCGACCGCCACTTCTACGGCCACGGCGTGTGGCACAAGGACGGCGAGTGGCTGTACGCCACCGAGAACGACACCACCGATCCGGGCCGCGGGATGCTCGGTGTGTACCGCTTCGACGGTGAGCGCCTGAGCCACACCGGCGAGATTTCCACCCACGGCCTCGGCCCGCACCAGGTGTCCTGGATGCCTGACGGCGAAACGCTGGTGGTCGCCAACGGCGGCATCCGCACCGAAGCCGAAAGCCGTGTGGAAATGAACCTCGACGCCATGGAACCGAGCCTGGTGCTGATGCGCCGCGACGGCTCGCTGATCTCCAAGGAAACCCTGCCGCAGCAGATGAACAGCGTGCGCCACCTGGCGATCGCAAAGGACGGCACCATCGTCGCCGGCCAGCAATACATGGGCGACAGCCACGACCGTGCCGACCTGCTCGCGATCAAGCGCCCCGGCCAGCCATTCGAAGCCTTCCCGCTGGCGGACGAGCAGCGCCTGGCGATGACCCAGTACACCGCCAGCGTCGCCATCCATGACGAGCTGCGCCTGGTCGCCCTGACCGCGCCGCGCGGCAACCGCTTCTTCATCTGGGACCTGGACAGCGGCGCCGTGCGCCTGGACGCGCCGCTGCCCGATTGCGCCGGCGTCGGCGCGGTGAAGGACGGCTTTGTCGTCACCTCCGGCCAGGGCCGCTGCCGCGTCTATGACTGCCGCAGCGAACGGATTGCCGGCACGCCGCTGGACCTGCCGCCAGCCTTCTGGGACAACCACCTGCACCTGGCGTGAAGCTTCCGGCAAACACACCAGCGGACTGCGAGTCCTCAGCACGACATGCCCTCCCCCCAGCCCTCTCCCGAAGGGAGAGGGAGCCGTTTGGCGTTGCCGGGACGTGCCGTGTTCGCTGGATGCCATGCCAGCCCTTCTCCCCTTGGGAGAGGGCTGGGATGAGGGAAAACCAGTGGCACGGACTTCCCCGCAGAAGACAGTCGCTCTTATGCGATCAACAGACCAAGGCATCAAGCTGAACGCCCGTCCCAGAGCGCTCCAAAGCACTACCGCTCATCTGCCCGGCCTCACAAACGCGCGTACCCGGCCGATGCAAAGACTGACCGATTCCCACCTTGCGTCTTAGAGGCGTACCCACGATGTCCCCCAACACTTCCTTGCGTACCCAGATCCTTTCGCTGCTGGGCGGCAGCCTGCTGCTCGTGCTGCTGATCGCCCTCGCCTGCTTCCACTTCCTCTCCGGCAGCGTCACGGCCTACCAGCGTCTGCTCGACGGCCCGTTGCAATCCTCACAACTGGTCGACCAGGCCAACCTCGCCTTCAAGATCCAGGTCCAGGAGTGGAAGAACGTCCTGCTGCGCGGCCAGCAGCCGGCCGACCTGAACAAATACTGGGGCCAGTTCGAGGACCAGGAACGCGCGGTGCAGGACATCCTCGGCCGACTGGAACAGAACGCCGGCGACGAACCGCAGCTCAAGTCACAGGTAACCCGCCTGCGCGACGAGCACCGCCAGCTCGGCCAGGCTTACCGCAAGGGCCGCGACGCCTACCTTGCCGCCGGCAGCGACCCGCGCGCCGGTGATGCTGCCGTGAAGGGCATCGACCGCGCCGCCAGCGACCAGATGGCCGCCCTGGTGGACAGCCTGCACCGCGAAGCCCATGAGCAATCCCAGATGATTTCCGACAGCGCCCACAGCACCGCCATCAGCGGCAGCCTGATCCTGCTGGTCTCCGGACTCGCCCTGGGCCTGCTCAGCCTGTGGCTGGTCAACCGCAACCTGATCGGCCCGATTGCGCGCCTGATCGAGCACATCGCCCAGCTCAGCGAAGGCAATTTCGGCGAACGCGTCGACGCCACCCGCCGCGACGAACTGGGCCGCCTGGCGCGCGCCGCCAACACCCTGCGCGACTTCCTCGCCGAAACCTTCACTCGCCTCAAGCACAGCACCCATGAACTGGATACCGCCAGCGGCGAGCTGAACGCCATCGCCACCCTGATGGCCGAAGGTACCCGCGAGCAATTCTCGCGCACCGACCAGGTGGCCACCGCGATGCACGAGATGTCCGCCACCGCACAGGAAGTGGCGCGCCACGCCTCCGACGCCGCTCGCGCCGCCGACGATGCCGACCAGCACGCCCAGCAAGGCGGCGAAGTGATGAAGACCACCATTGTCACCATCACCGAGATGAGCAACGAGATCGCCAACACCGCCGAGGTCATTCGCCGCCTGGAAAGCGACAGCGGGCGCATCGGCAAGGTGCTCGAAGTGATCCGCGGCATCGCTGACCAGACCAACCTGCTGGCCCTCAACGCCGCCATCGAAGCCGCCCGCGCCGGTGAGGCCGGCCGTGGCTTTGCCGTGGTCGCCGACGAAGTCCGCACCCTGGCGCAGCGCACCGCCGAATCCACCGCCGAGATCCACCAGATCATCGACACCGTGCAGACCGGTTCGGTGAACGCCCTGCGCGCGATCGAAAACGGCCAGACCCGCAGCGAGCAGGGCGTGGAGCGCGTCACCCAGGCCGGCGAAGTGCTGCGCAGCATCACCCTGGCCGTGGAAGCGATCCGCGACATGAACCGGCAGATCGCTACCGCCGCCGAAGAACAGACCTCGGTCGCCGAGGACATCTCGCGCAACCTCACCGAGATCACCGCCATCGGCGCCACCAACGAGGAAAACGTGGTGCGCACCCAGGGCGCCAGCCGCCACTTGCACGGCCTCTCCGGCGAGATCGCCGACGTCACCCGCAAGCTCAGCGCCTGACCCGCTCCGGCCACACGGAAGTGGCCCCCTCCTCCGACAGTTCCTGCTGCACCGATTCAGCGCCTATTTCTCGTAATCCCTTCAAATCCTGCGGGAAACGTCTTGTAAACCCGGCCCTTTGACTCGCCGTCGATTCAGGAATAAGGTGCGCAATTCCGCCCCGCAATGGGGCGTCCCACGTATAGGCTTCAGAGCCTGATCGACATCTGCGCGAACGGAAGGCCGCCCGGCAAATAGTGGGCGAGCGATCGCGCTCGATAGCTGCCAGGCACGTACCAAGGAACAGGAAGATGTTGCGCCGCATGCTGATCATGCTGGGCGTAGTTGCCGTCATCGTTGCGGTGCTCGCCGGCTCGAAATACCTCTCCATCACCAAACAGATCGCCATGTTCTCGGCTCCCCGCCCGCCGGTGAGCGTGAACGCGACCCTGGCCGAAGAACGCGACTGGCAGAGCCGCCTGGCGGCCATCGGCACCCTGCGCGCCATCCAGGGCGTAACCCTGACTGCGGAAGTCTCCGGCACGGTGAGTGCCGTGCAGTTCGTCTCCGGCGAAAAGGTCAAGGTCGGCCAGCCGGTCGTGCAACTGGAATCCGACGTCGAGCAGGCTACCCTGCGCACCGCCGAGGCAGACCTCGGGCTGGCCCAGGTCGAGTACGAGCGCGGCAAGAGCCTGGTGGGCCGCCAGGCTATCTCCAAGAGCGAGTACGACCGCCTCGCCGCCCAGTTGAACCGTTCCACTGCCACCGTTGCCCAGCTCAAGGCGGCGCTGGCGAAGAAGCGCATCCTCGCGCCCTTCTCCGGCACCATCGGCATCCGTCAGGTGGACGTGGGCGACTACGTTTCCCCCGGCACCGAGATCGTCACCCTGCAGGACCTATCCACCCTGCAGGTGGACTTCTTCCTGCCCGAACAGGACTTCCCGCTGCTCAAGCGCGGGCAGAAGGTCGTGGTGCGCGTGGCAGCCTATCCAGGCCAGAGCTTCGACGCGCAGATCGACGCCATCAGCCCGCGCGTGGACAACCAGACGCGCAACCTGCTGGTCCGCGCCAGCATGGCCAACCCGGACGGCAAGCTGCTGCCGGGCATGTTCGCCAACCTCGAAGTACAGCTGCCGGACAGCGCCCCGCGCGTGATCGTCCCGGAAACCGCCGTGGCCTTCACCCTGTACGGCAACTCGGTGTACGTGGTGGTGCCGCAGAAGAAGAAAGCGGACGACAAGGACGCTGAGGTAGCGAGCGCCAGCCAGACGAAGGTCACCGAGTCTTCGCAGAAGAAGCTGGAAGTCGAACGCCGCTTCGTGAAGACCGGCGAGCGCCGCGAAGGCAACGTGGTGATCCTCGAGGGCCTGAAGGCCGGCGAAGAAGTGGTGACCTCCGGCCAGCTCAAGCTGGACAACGGCACTGCCGTGGCCATCGTCAAGGACCCGCAGTAATCGCATAGCCGGCGCGTCGCTCGATGCTGCGCGCCAACAGACCCCGCCGTCATCCGGCAGGGTCCGCATTAAAGGATTGAGCTATGTTCACCGATCCCTTCATCCGTCGCCCCGTGCTGGCGACCGTGGTCAGCCTGCTGATCGTCCTGCTCGGAATGCAGGCCTTCAGCAAGCTGGTGATCCGCGAATATCCGCAGATGGAAAACGCGCTGATCACTGTCACCACCTTCTATGCCGGCGCCAACGCCGAGACCATCCAGGGCTACATCACCCAGCCGCTGCAGCAGAGCCTGGCCAGCGCCGAAGGCATCGACTACATGACCTCGGTGAGCCGGCAGAACTACTCGGTGATCTCGATCTACGCGCATATTGGCGCCAACACCGATCGCCTGGTCACCGAGCTGCTGTCGAAGATCGGCGAGGTGAAGACCCAGCTGCCGCCGGATGCCGAGGACCCGATCCTCGACAAGGAAGCGGCCGACGCCTCGGCGCTGATGTACATCAGCTTCTTCAGCGAGCAGATGAACAACCCGCAGATCACCGACTACCTGTCGCGGGTGATCCAGCCCAAGCTCGCCACCCTGCCGGGCATCGCCGAAGCCGAGATCCTCGGCAACCAGGTCTTCGCCATGCGCCTGTGGCTGGACCCGGTGAAGATGGCCGCCTACGGCATCACCGCCGGCGACGTGGCCAGCGCGGTGCGCGAGTACAACTTCCTCTCCGCCGCCGGCGAGGTGAAGGGCGAGCTGGTGGTCACCTCGGTGAACGCCACCACCGACCTGAAATCCCCGGAAGCCTTCGCCGCCATCCCGCTGAAGACCGCGGGTGACCGCCGCGTGCTGATGGGTGACGTCGCACGTATCGAACTGGGTGCCGCGAGCTATGACGCGGTCAGTTCGTTCAACGGCATCCCGTCGGTGTACATCGGCATCAAGGGCACGCCCAGCTCCAACCCGCTGGACGTGATCAAGGAAGTCCGCGCCAAGATGCCGGAGCTGGAAGAACAGCTGCCGCCGGGCCTGAAAGTCTCCATAGCCTACGATGCCACGCGCTTCATCCAGGCATCCATCGACGAAGTGGTGAAGACCCTGGCCGAGGCGATCCTGATCGTCATCGTCGTGGTCTTCCTGTTCCTCGGCGCGTTCCGCTCGGTGATCATCCCGGTGGTGACCATCCCACTGTCGATGATCGGCGTGCTGTTCTTCATGCAGATGATGGGCTACTCGATCAACCTGCTGACGCTGCTGGCGATGGTGCTCGCCATCGGCCTGGTGGTGGACGACGCCATCGTCGTGGTGGAGAACATCCACCGCCACATCGAGGAGGGCAAGTCGCCGTTCCAGGGCGCCATCGAGGGCGCGCGGGAAATCGCCGTGCCGGTGGTGACCATGACCATCACCCTGGCCGCCGTGTATGCGCCCATCGGCTTCCTCAGCGGCCTGACCGGCGCGCTGTTCAAGGAGTTCGCCTTCACCCTGGCCGGCGCCGTGATCATCTCCGGCATCGTCGCCCTGACGCTGTCGCCGATGATGTGCTCGCGCCTGCTGCGCCACGACGAAAACCCCAGCGGCCTGGCGCATCGCCTGGACCTGATCTTCGAGGGCCTCAAGCAGCGTTATCAGCGCGCCCTGCATGGCACGCTGAACAGCCGTCCGGTGGTAATCGTCTTCGCCCTGCTGGTGCTGGCGATCATCCCGCTGCTGCTGATGTTCACCCACAAGGAACTGGCACCGGAGGAAGACCAGGGCATCGTCTTCATCATGGCCAACGCACCGCAGACGGCGAACCTGGATTACCTGTCGAAGTACACCGCCGAGTTCGAGGGCATCTTCCGCAAGTTCCCCGAGTACTATTCGGCGTTCCAGATCAACGGCTACAACGGCGTGCAGACCGGCATCGGTGGCATGCTTCTCAAGCCCTGGGACGAGCGCGACCGTAGCCAGATGGAGCTGCTGCACGCGGTACAGGAAGAGCTGAACAAGATTCCCGGCCTGCAGATCTTCGGCTTCAACCTACCGTCGCTGCCGGGTACCGGCGAGGGCCTGCCGTTCCAGTTCGTGATCAACACCGCCAGCGACTACCAGTCGCTGCTGCAGGTGGCCGAGCGGGTGAAGAAGCGCGCAGAGGAGTCAGGCAAGTTCGCCTTCCTCGACCTCGACCTGGCCTTCGACAAGCCCGAACTGGTGGTCGACATCGACCGCGCCAAGGCCGCGCAGATGGGCGTCAGCATGCAGGACCTGGGCGTGTCGCTGGGCGCGCTGCTGGGCGAGGGCGAGATCAACCGCTTCACTATCGACGGGCGCAGCTACAAGGTGATCGCCCAGGTCGAGCGCGCCTACCGCGACAACCCGAGCTGGCTGAACAACTACTACGTGAAGAGCCAGAGCGGCCAGCTGATATCGCTGTCGACCCTGGTGACCTTCCACGAACGCGCCCGCCCGCGCCAGCTCAACCAGTTCCAGCAGTTGAACTCGGCAATTATCTCCGGCGTGCCCATGGTCAGCATGGGCGAGGCCATCGAGACGGTGCGCGGTTTCGCCGAAGAGGAATCGCCGCGCGGCTTCTCCTTCGACTACGCAGGCGCCTCGCGGCAGTTCGTGCAGGAAGGCAGCGCGCTGATGATCACCTTCGCCCTGGCACTGGCGGTGATCTTCCTGGTGCTGGCGGCACAGTTCGAGAGCTTCCGCGACCCGCTGGTGATCATGGTCACGGTGCCGCTGTCGATCTGTGGTGCGCTGATCCCATTGTTCCTCGGCCTGTCGAGCCTGAACATCTACACCCAGGTGGGCCTGGTGACGCTGATCGGCCTGATCAGCAAGCACGGCATCCTCATCGTCGAGTTCGCCAACCAGCTGCGCCACGAGCGCGGCCTGTCGGTGCGCGAGGCGGTCGAAGAAGCCGCGGCGATCCGCCTGCGCCCGGTACTGATGACCACCGCAGCGATGGTGCTGGGCGTGACCCCGCTGCTGTTCGCCAGCGGCGCCGGCGCGGTGAGCCGCTTCGACATCGGCGTGGTGATCGCCACGGGCATGAGCGTCGGTACGCTGTTCACCCTGTTCGTCCTACCCTGCGTGTACACGCTGCTGGCCAAGCCGGACAAGAAGCCTGCTGAAGCCGGCACGCCAGCCACGGCGCACTGAACGAAAAAGCCCCGCATCCGCGGGGCTTTTTTCTCTGTTTGATCCGCGCGCCAGGCCCTTGTAGGAGCGAGCTTGCTCGCGAACCGCCTGATGCCAATGTCCCTGGCGAAACCGCGTTCGCGAGCAAGCTCGCTCCTACAGTTCCGATACAACTGGTAGGTCACTGCTTCGGAATCGAGAACGCCACCAGGCGATACCCGTCCGCCGTGCGGATGAAATCGAAGCTCGCATGCTTGGCCGGCTCGAACGAGCCCTGCTCCCAGTGTTCCACGGCCGAGACCTTGGGCGTCGTCCACTGGGCGAAATCGCCGCAGTTGTCGAAGTACTGCGGGTCGCTCTCGGGGTCGAACGGCCAGCCCATGTCGTCCTGGCGCACGCCATAGCCATCTGACGTACGCAGGGTTTCCAGGCGCTTGCGCAGCTCGGCCGCGTGTTGGCGCACCACATCGTCCACCGGAGCGGCCTGCCAGTCATCCAGCGGTTCGCTACCCTGCCCGAGCCAGATTCGCGAGTAGCTGTGGGCCTTCAGCGAATCATCATCGAGTTGCGCGAGAAAAACGTCCCTGAACCAGAGGGCGAAGTCCTTCTCGATGTCGACGAAGCTGATGTAACGCCCGTCGACGCCCCTGAAGGAAACGCGGCGCGGGTCATTGGAAGGTTGCTCGCTGGCCTGCTGCGAGAACCAGTCCAGCGCACCAGCACGGGTGCTGTCGAAGTTCGACACCAGCGTCTTGCCGTGGCGGTCGAGCAGCAACTCGGTGCCGCCCTTCCAGCCTCGGTGTTCGCACTGCTCCAGGCTGGTGCCCGGATCGGCACAGGTTCGGCTGGCCCCCGTCAGCGCCACGACCATGCCGTTTCGCATGGCACTGGCGTCGCTCAGCTCGGCCGGGATCAGCACCTGGCCATGACCATCGAGGAACCCGACCTTGTCACGCTGGCGATCGCGGAAACGGATGCTGTTCTCACTCTCGCAGACCGGCGCGTTGTCGAAGTAGTAGACCGCCTCCGGCGCCACCCGACGACCATCGCGCAGCAGGTAGTAGGTGCGGTAACCGTCGGCGGTTTCCTCGCCGGCAGCGATGATGTGCTCGAAACGCCGGGCTATCGTGAACATCGGGCTGAGCCTGGGCGCAACCTTCACCGTACCCTGCGCATCCTTGAAGCCGATGAGGTCGTTCTGCGTGAACGCATCCCAAGACTCGTCCGCGCCTGCCGGGGCGCTCAGCGCCAGAACCCCCAGGGCAAGCAGCCCTGCACGAATACTGTTCCCTTCCACGCTGGAAATCCCTCATCGAATCCATGTTCTGCCGCATTGTGCCACGCACAAAGAAAAGCCCCCGCGCATCGCTGCGCGGGGGCTCGGTGCGGAACAGGCAGTATCAGGCCGGCTGGCGTTGCATCGCGCCACTGCTGCTCTCGCCTTTCAGGCTCCAGCTCTTGAGGTGTTCGAGGCTGGCCCGATACGGCTTCAGGCCGTTGGCCAGGAACAGCGCGCCCGCCAGCAGGGCCACGGCACTGACGATCAACAGCGAATAGCGCAGCGCCATGTCGTCGGCGAACACGTAGTCGGTGACCAGGGCGATGGCGGTCGGGCCGACGCCCAGGCCCAGCAGCGTGACCACGAACAGGTAGATGGCCGAGGCCTGGCCGCGCATGGAGTTGGGCATGATTTCCTGGATCGCCGCCGGGGCGACGCCGAAGGGCATGCTGAGGAAGAACACGATGGGCGCCATCATCGCGGCAGCCGCATTGGCGCTGTCCAGCAGCGGGTAGACCAGGCTCAGCGGGATGGCGAGGCAGGCCGCCAACAGGCCCACGCGCATGTTGGCGTCGGTGCGTCCGCGCTTGGCCCAGTAGTCGGCCAGGCGGCCACCGCAGACGATGCCCAGGCAGCCGAACACGGCGACGATGCTGCCGTACACCACGCCCACATGGCCGGCGTCCCAGCCATAGGTGCGGACGAAGAAGGTCGGCACCCAGGCGCCGCTGCCGTAGCTGGCGAAGGAGATGCAGGCGAAGCCGAAGTTGTGGCAGATCACCGTCTTGCGGTTGGCGCGCAGGTAGGCGCCCACTTCGCTCATCGGCACCACCACACCGGCGCCCACGCCACGGCGGGTCGGCTCCTTCACCGCGAGCATCAGCAGGGTGAACAGCACGCCGGCCGCGCCGAGAATCAGGAAGATCAGCTGCCAGGGGCGCACTTCACCGAGGACCGGCAGGTGCACGTCGCCCTGGGCCGAGGCGAACTTGATCACCAGCCCGCCGAGCAGGAAAGCTAGGCCCGAGCCGAGGTAGATGCCCATGGAGTAGACGCTGATGGCGGTGGCGCGGCGATTGGCCGGAAAGCTGTCGGCGATCAGCGAATAGGCTGCCGGCGACAATGCCGCCTCGCCCACGCCGACACCAACGCGGAACAGCAGGAAATGCCAGTACTGCTTGGCCAGGCCGCAGGCGGCGGTCATGGCGCTCCAGATCAGCACGCCGACGGTGATCAGCCCGCGGCGGCTGCGGCTGTCCGCCATGCGCCCGAGCGGAATGCCGCAAAGGGTGTAGAACAGCGCGAAGGACAGGCCCATCAGCAGGCTCATCTGCGTGTCGCTGATCTCCAGGTCGCGGCGGATGGGGCCGACCAGCAGGTTGAGAATCTGTCGGTCGATGAAGGAAAGCACGTAGGCGACCATGAGGATCGCAACCGTGGACCAGGCCACGGCACTGGAGGGGTAGCCGTTATTGTTGTTGTTCATGCCGGGCTCCTGATGCGCCGCCAATCGCGGCGAAGGCGAAGGGGAGACCCGCAGAGTAGGCATTGCGAACCCACAGCGCGCGCACTATCAGGTCTCTGAATGCGTGCGTCGGCCGTTGGCTGATGAATGGGTGGTCAGAGGCTGGCCGCCGGGTTTCAGCGGGGACGTCCTGTAGGAGCGAGCTTGCTCGCGAACCCGCCCTGTCGCGGAATCCGTTCGCGAGCAAGCTCGCTCCTACGAAGAGCAGGCAAGTGCTGGGGTGAGGGGAAGCCCGAGCGCCGAAGCCGATCAGATCGCGGCAGGCGTCCGCTCACACAGCTTGGCCAGCGCCCGCGCCCACAACTCCTGGTCATTCAGGCAAGGCACCAGCACCAGCTCCTCGCCACCTGCCGCGCGGAACTGCTCGTTGCCGCGCTGGCCGATTTCTTCCAGCGTCTCGATGCAATCGGCGACGAAGGCCGGGCACATCACCAGCAGGCGCTTCACGCCCTGCTTGCCGAGCTTTTCCAGCTGCGCTTCGGTGTAGGGTTCGATCCACTTGTTGCGCCCCAGACGCGACTGGAAGGATACCGACCAACGCCCGTCCTCCAGCCCGGCACCCGCGGCGAAGTCCTCCGCCGTGCGCAGGCACTGGCTGCGGTAACAGACAGCCATGACGTCCTCGTGCACGCCCCGGCTGGAACTGGCCGTGAGGTCGTGGCTCTTGTCCTTCACCAGCTTGCGGATGTGCGACTCGGGCAGGCCGTGGAAGCTCAGCAGCAGGTGATCGTAAGGTTGGTCCAGATAGGGCTTCACGCTATCCACCAGCGCCTGGCGGTACTCAGGCTCCGCGTAGAACGGCGGCAGCACCTTCAGCTCCAGTTTGAGGCCATGCTCACGCATGACGCGGCGGGCTTCCTCGATGGCGGTGGTGGTGGTGCTGTCGGCGAACTGCGGGTAGAGCGGCGCGAAGGTCACCTGGGTAATGCCCTGCTGGCTCAGGCGTAGCAGCGCGCCCTCGATGGACGGCTCGCCATAACGCATGCCCAGCTCCACCGGGCCATGCGGCCAGAACGGCCGGACGGCCTCCTGCAGGCGACGACTCAGCACGACCAGCGGCGAACCTTCGTCCCACCAGATCGACGCATAGGCATGGGCGGACTCCTCCGGGCGCTTGCGCAGCACCAGCGAAACCAGCAACCGGCGGATCGGCCAGGGCAGGTCGATCACGTAAGGGTCCATGAGGAATTGATCGAGGTAGCGGCGCACGTCCTCGACCCGGGTGGAAGCCGGCGATCCCAGGTTGACCAGCAGGAGGGCGTTTTGGGTCATGCAGTGTCCTTAAACCGGTGCGGTAGGCGGTCATCGTGCGGGCTGCGCAGTTTACACGCAGCTCGCTCCATCAAGAGGCCCCGAGGCTGTCACCGATGTCGCAGGGCCTCGGTAGGTCGGGGTTCAGCGGGCCTCGCGAAGCACGTCGGCCAGGGCCTCCTTCAGCTCCGGGAAACGAAACTCGAAGCCGGCGTCCAGCAGGCGTCGCGGCACGATGCGCTGGCCGCCCAGCAGCAGGGTCGACATTTCCCCCAGCAGCAGGCGCAGGGCGAACCCCGGCATGGGCATCAGCGTCGGCCGGTGCAGCGTCTGGCCCAGTTCCTGGGTGAAGTCGCGGTTGCGCGCCGGCTGCGGCGCGCACGCATTATAGGGACCCTCGGCATCGGCCTTGCGCAAAAGAAAATCGATCAGGGCGATCTGGTCCTCTATATGGATCCAGGACATCCACTGGCGACCGTCGCCCAATCGCCCGCCCGCGCCCAGGCGGAACGGCGGCAACAGGCGCTTGAGGAAACCGCCTTCGGGCGCCAGCACCAACCCGGTGCGCACCAGGACCACACGGATGCCGAGTGCCTCGGCCTCGCGGGCGATCTGCTCCCAGGCCAGGCACAGCTCGCTGGCGAAGTCCTCGCCGGCCGCGGCGCTGTTCTCCTCCAGCGGGCGCTCACCGGCGTCGCCATACCAGCCAACCGCGGAGCCGTTGATCAGCACTGCCGGGCGTTGGCTGCGGCTTTCCAGCCAGGCTACCAGGCGCTCGGTCAGGCGCACCCGGCTGTCCCACAGCAAGGCCTTGCGCCGGGCACTCCACGGCTTGTCGGCAATCGGTTCGCCGGCCAGGTTGACCACTGCGTCCAGCGGCCCGTCGCCATAGGCTTCGAAGTCGGCGATACCACGCACCGTCTCGCCGCACAGCGACGAAACACGCTGCGGCTGGCGGCTGAGCACGGTGAGCTGGTGCCCATCGGCGCTCCACTGGCGGCAGAGGCGGCGGCCGATCAGGCCGGTGCCGCCGGTCAAGAGAATATGCATGGCGAACTCCTTGTTGCGTTGATCCACCTTCCATCAGTCTGGACGAGAGGGAGGCGATTGCATTGACACTCCCTCTGCGGCGAGGTCTACGCTGTAAGTGCCGGAACCCGAGCCGGGCTCATCTCTGAATGAACCGATGCGGCGCCGAAGGTTCCGATGATCGGATTCCTATCGATGACGAGCGCGGACAGCTGAAACGCAATTGTACAGATAGTTTTGTTTGTACAAGAACCTCCCGCTCGTTACGCTTCAATGCAAACAGATTACGAGGCATGTCATGAGCGCCCCCATTGCCATCATTGGCACCGGTATCGCCGGACTCTCGGCCGCCCACGCGCTGCGTGATGCCGGACAGGACGTGCAACTGTTCGACAAGGGCCACGGCAGCGGCGGCCGGATGGCCAGCAAGCGCAGCGAGGCCGGTGCGCTGGACCTCGGCGCACAGTACTTCACCGCCCGCGACCGGCGCTTCCTCGACGCCATTCAGCAATGGCGCGAGCATGGCTGGGTCGCCGAATGGGACCCGGCCCTCTACCAGTACCGCGACGGCGAACTGAGCCCCTCTCCCGACGAGCAGCCACGCTGGGTCGGCACCCCGCGCATGAGTGCGATCACCCGCGCGCTGCTGCAGGACCAGGTCGTCACCTTCGCCTGCCGCATCACCGAGGTGTACCGCGGCGAGGAGCACTGGCACCTGCAGGACTCCGAGGGCCAGACGCACGGGCCGTTCAGCCGTGTGCTGGTCGCGACCCCTGCACCGCAGGCCGCCGCCCTGCTGGCCAGCGCGCCGAAGCTGGCGGCGGCCGCCGCAAGCATTCCCATGGAGCCGACCTGGGCCGTTGCCCTGGCCTTCCGTGAACCGCTGGATACGCCGGTGCAAGGCTGCTTCGTGCACGAAGGTCCGCTGTCCTGGCTGGCCAGCAACCACTCCAAGCCGGGGCGCGACGAGCAACTGGACACCTGGGTGCTGCATGCCGCCAGCGGCTGGAGCAAGCAGCACATCGATCTGCCCAAGGAAAGCGTGATCGAACACCTGCGCGGGGCCTTCGCCGAGCTGATCGGTTGCGCCGTGCACGCCCCCGACTTTGCACTCGCCCACCGCTGGCTCTACGCGCGGCCCATGGAAGCCCATCAGTTCGGCGCCCTGGCCGATGCTGACCTGGGCATCTACGCCTGTGGCGACTGGTGCCTTTCCGGTCGCGTCGAAGGCGCCTGGCTGAGCGGCCTGGAAGCCGCACGCCGCCTGCTCGAACACCTCTGATCGCGCACGGCCCCCTCCTTCCGCGGAGGGCCGCGGAGCCTCCACGTTGGCGTCCTGCCCCTGTACAAGGCTTTGCACTTGTACAGGCCTGCGTCTATCCTGACCGATAGTTGTACAAATAAATTCATATGTACAAGAAAACGGTCAAAACCATGTCCAGCATCCCGCCACGTCCCAAGCTCGGCATCAGCGCCTGCCTGCTGGGCGAACCGGTGCGCTACAACGGCGGGCACAAGGCCTCGCGCATGTGCCTGGACGTACTCAGCCGTTATTTCGACTTCGTCCCGCTGTGCCCCGAAGTCGCTATCGGCCTCGGCGTGCCGCGCCCGACCCTGCGCCTGGTGGGCGACCGCGATGATCCCCGCGCGCTGATCCAGCGCGAAGGCGGCCGCGACGTCAGCGAAGCGCTGCGCGACTTCGGCCGCAAACAGGCCAGCCTGCAACAGGACATCTGCGGCTACATCTTCATGCAGCAATCGCCTTCCTGCGGCCTGCAGCGCGTGAAGCTTTACCGTTTCGACGGGCAGCTGCGCCCGCCGGGCGTGCGCGGGCTCTACGCCGACACCTTCTGCGCCGCGCGCCCGGAACTGCCGGTGGAAGAGGAAGGCCGGCTCAACGATCCGGTGATCCGCGAGAATTTCCTTACCCGCGTGTTCGCCTACGGCGCCTGGCAGCAGCTTTGCGCACAGGGCCTGACGCGCCACGCAGTGATCACTTTCCACTCGCGCTACAAGTACCAGCTGATGGCGCACAACCCGCGCCAGTACAGTGCCCTCGGCCAGCGCCTGGCGAAGATCAGCGATCAGCCGCTGGAAGAGTTCGCCCCGGACTACTTCCGCGACTTCATGCAGGCGCTGGGCACCTGCGCCACCCGAGGTACGCACAGTAACGTGCTGCAGCACCTGGCCGGCTACCTCAAGCACGACCTGCCCGGCTCCGAGAAGGCCGAGATGCAGCATCTGATCGACCAGTACCGCGAAGGCGTGATCCCGCTGGTCGTGCCGCTGACGCTGCTCAAGCATCACTTCCGCCTGCATCCGCACCCTTACATCGACGCCCAGGCCTACCTGCAACCGCACCCCGAAGACCTGAGCCTGCGCAATGCCATCTGACGTCCAGACAGGAACCCCATGAATCCCGACCACCCCCACCGCGACTCGGACGATGACTATCGCCAGGCCCTGGCCGAAGGCTGGCTGCCGATCCGTGAAGTATCGCGGCGCACCGGCGTCAACCCAGTCACCCTGCGCGCCTGGGAGCGCCGCTACGGTCTGGTCGTACCCCAGCGCACACCCAAGGGCCACCGCCTCTACTCCGAAGCGCAGGTCTCGCGCATCCAGGCCATCCTCACCTGGCTCGGCCGAGGCGTGGCCGTGAGCAAGATCCGCACGCTACTCGACGAAAACGCGCCGCTTCCGGTGGACGCCACCGCCTCTCCCTGGGACGACCTGCGCCAGCAGTGCATCGCCGCCATCGGCCGGATCAACGAGCGCCAGCTGGACGAGCTGTTCAACGGCGCGCTGGCGATCTACCCCGCGCAGACCCTCTGCGAACAACTGATGCTACCGCTGCTGGACGAACTGGAACGGCGCTGGCAGGGCCAGTTCGGTGCGCAGCTGGAGCGAGTGTTCTTCCATACCTGGCTGCGCACCAAGTTCGGCACCCGCCTGTACCACCACAACCGCCAGCAACGCGGCGCCCCGCTGCTGCTGGTCAACCAGTCGGGCCTGCCGCTGGAACCGGGCCTGTGGCTCACCGCCTGGCTGGCCAGCAGTGCCGGCTGCCCGCTGGAAATCTTCGATTGGCCGCTGCCGCCAGGCGAGTTGGCACTGGCGGTGGAGCGCCTGCAGCCACGCGCCGTGCTGCTCTACTCCAGCCGCACGCTGAACCTGCTGCAACTGCCCCGGCTGCTGGCCGGCGTCGACTGCCCGCGCCTGCTGGCCGGCCCCGCCACTGCCATTCACCCCGACGCGCTACAGGAACTGGCCATCGCCGAACCGCCGCTGCACCTGGCGAGCGATCCGGTTGCCGCGTTCGATCTGCTGCGCGAACTGCACCTGCTCAACGGGGAGACGGCATGAAACGCCAACTCGTCTGGCTGCGCACCGACCTGCGCCTGCGCGACAACAGCGCCCTGCACGCCGCGGCCGAGCGCGGCCCGGTAATAGCCCTTTACCTGCTCAGCCCCGGCCAGTGGCAACGCCACGACGATGCACCGAGCAAGGTCGACTTCTGGCTGCGCAACCTGCGCGAACTGCGCGCCGGCCTCGACGAACTGCACATTCCGCTGCTGATCCGCACCGCGGACCACTGGGACGAGGCGCCGAAAGTCATCGCGCAACTCTGCCGCGAGCTGGACATCGAGACGCTGCACGTCAACGAGGAGTACGGCGTCAACGAAGCAGCCCGCGACGCCGCTGTGGAGAGGGCGCTGGAGCAGGAAGGTGTCCGCTTGCGCAGCCACCTTGACCAGCTGTTCTTCACCCCCGGCACCATCCTTACCAAGGGCGGCACCTACTTCCAGGTCTACAGCCAGTTCCGCAAGGTCTGCTACGAACGCCTGAACCTGGGCGTGCCCAGTCTGCTGCCAGCGCCTCGCGCGCAGCAGAAGCTGGCTATCCCCAGCGACGAAGTGCCGGAGCGGGTAGAAGGCTTCGAACCACCACCGCTGCCACTGCGCGAGGAATGGCCCGCCGGCGAAGACGCCGCGCACGAGCGCATCGAGCTGTTCGCCGACGAAATCCTCAAGACCTACCAGGACACCCGCGATCTGCCCGCCCGCGACGGCACCAGCCGCCTATCGCCGTACCTGGCCGCTGGCGTGGTCTCGCCACGACAATGCCTGCATGCGGCGCTGGCGAATAACCATGGCGAGTTCGAGACCGGCAACAGCGGTGCGGTCAGTTGGATCAACGAGCTGCTCTGGCGCGAGTTCTACAAGCACATCCTGGTCGGCTTCCCGCGCGTTAGCCGGCACCGCGCCTTCCGCGAGGACACCGAGAAGCTGAAGTGGCGTTACGACCAGAAGGACCTGGAGGACTGGCAGCAAGGGCGCACCGGCTTCCCCATCATCGATGCCGCCATGCGCCAGCTGCTCGCCACCGGCTGGATGCACAACCGCCTGCGCATGGTGGTGGCGATGTTCCTGACCAAGAACCTGCTGATCGACTGGCGCGAGGGGGAACGCTGGTTCATGCGCCACCTGATCGACGGCGACCTGGCGGCGAACAACGGCGGCTGGCAGTGGAGCGCCTCCACGGGGACCGATGCGGCGCCCTACTTCCGCATCTTCAACCCTATCTCGCAATCCGAGCGCTTCGACCCGGACGGCCGCTTCATCCGCCGCTGGGTGCCGGAGCTGGCCGGGCTGCAGGGGCGCGCGCTGCACGATCCGTCGAAGCAGGGCCTGTTCGGGGCTGACGGTTATCCACAGCCGATGTGCGACCTCTCGGCCACGCGGGAGCGGGCGCTGGAGGCATTCAAGAACCTCTCCGGCTCACGTTGAAGCGTCCCTTGGCGTAGGAGCCTCGATATAGCGCCCACAAAAAAGCCGGGCGCTGGGCCCGGCCTTCTTTGTCAGCGATCTGTTACAGCGGATGCGTGTAATAGAGGCTGTAGGATTCGATGCCATCGTTCGGCTGGCTGATGCCGGCGTTGGAGTAGTGCATGGCCCGCACACCCAAGGCCTGGCCCTCGCCGAAACGCAGGCCGACGCCCAGACGATCCTCGAAGTTGAAGGCGCCACCCAGGTTCTGGTCGCCGACACGGGAACCGCTGAACACGGCTACGCCGATACCTGCCTCAACGAAGGGTTTGACCTTCTCGCCGGAAAACTCATAGACGAATACCGGGCTGAAGGACAGCGAGTGGCGGCCACCGGCTTCGTCACCGCCTTCCCAGTAGGTGTAGCCAGCGTCCCAGTAACCGGTGAGGCGGCCCGTCGAAGTTTCCCACCAACTCTTGTCCCAGTCGAAACCCAGGCCCAGTCGGTAAGTCATGTCGTTCTGCCCGGTGAAACCGACAGCGCCGGTCAGGCTGGCGGCCTGGGAAGAGACCATGTGTCCGAGAGTCAGAGCTGCCACAGTGGCAAGCGAGAGCAGTTTCTTCATCGAAACATCCTTTATTAGAAAGCTGAATGAAAAATCCCCGCGAATAGCTGGCAATTATAAGGCCATTTGTCAGCAATTACTGACAGACCAAAGTGGGTAGCTAGCTATTTTTCCATCAGCCAGGGAAGTGCCTGACAGGTTCGTCAGTTCCCCAGAGCACTGGCAATACAGGTTCAAAGGCTTCGACTGCGCCGCTGGTCCATAGCTCAATTTTTTTTGCGTGGCCTTCAGCCAGCATTCCCCGCACCTGCAGCACCCGCTCAAGCTGGCGAGCTACGGCGGCCCCCGTGTCGATCAGCGAAACGTCTGCCGGCACCAGTTGGCGCAGCAGCGGGCGCAAAAAAGGATAATGCGTGCAGCCCAGGATCAGCGTGTCGCAGCCTTCAGCCAGCAACGGCGCAACATAACTCTGCAGCAGTTCACGGGTCAGCGGCCCGTCCAGATCACCCAGCTCGATGCGTTCCACCAGCCCGGGACAAGGCTGGGTGATGACCCGCACATCGCTGGCGAAGCGATCCAGCAGCGCGGCGAACCGCGCACTCTTCAGCGTGCCGGTGGTGGCGAGCACGCCCACCACGCCGCTGCGGGTCGCCTCGGCGGCTGGCTTGACCGCCGGCTCCATGGCAATGATCGGCAGCTGTGGATAAAGCTCACGCAGGTCGGCGGCCGCGGCGGCCGTTGCGGTGTTGCACGCCAGCACCAACGCCTTGGCGCCACGGCCCAGAAGGAATTCGGCGATGGCACGGCAACGCGCGCGGATGTACTCGGGAGTCTTCTCGCCGTAGGGCACATGGCCGCAATCGGCGAGGTAGATCAGCGATTCATGGGGAAGTCGCGCGCGGATTTCGTGGAGGACGCTCAGGCCGCCCACGCCGGAGTCGAACACACCGACCGGCGCAGCATCAGCCATGCGCAGCTCCGCACACGGCGCACTGCGGATCACGCTTGACCCGCAGCTCGCGGAAGCGCGAGCCCACGGCATCGATCAGCAGCAGGCGGCCCACCAGCGGCTCGCCGAAACCGGCCAGCAGCTTCAGCGCTTCCAACGCCTGCAGGCTGCCCACCATACCCACCAGCGGGCCGACCACGCCGGCCTCGCTGCAGGTCAGCTCGGCTTCGCTGCCGTGACCGTAGAGGCAGTGGTAGCAGGGACTTTCCTCCCGGCGCGGGTCGAACACCGAAAGCTGCCCTTCCAGGCGAATGGCGGCGCCACTCACCAGCGGCTTCTTCACGGCAACGCAGGCGGCGTTGACCGCCTCGCGGGTACCGAAGTTATCGCAGCAATCCAGTACGAGATCGACGGCAGCAACCGCGGCGTCGAGGGAGTCGGCGTCCAGCGCCTGGCGATGAGCGACCAGTTTCACGTCCGGATTGATCGCCGTGAGGCGGGCAATGGCGGAATCCACCTTGCTCACGCCGACACTCTGGCTGTCATGGATAATCTGCCGCTGCAGGTTGGTCAGGTCGACCGTATCGAAGTCCGCCAGGTGCAGCTCGCCGACACCGGCCGCGGCCAGATACAGCGCCACCGGCGCACCAAGGCCACCAAGGCCGACGATCAGCACACGGCTGTCTTTCAGGCGTAGCTGGCCATCCACATCGATCTGCGGCAGGAGAATCTGCCGGCTGTAACGCAGCAGTTCGTTGTCGGTCAGCATGTCCAGCGCCCCAGGCTGATGCGTTCGTGGCCGCCCAGGTCACGGCGGCTTTCCACGGCAGTGAAGCCGCGGCCCAGCAGCAAGTCGCGCACGGCGTCGGGCTGGTCGAAGCCATGTTCGAGCATCAGCCAACCGCCATTTTCCAGATGGTTCGGCGCCTGGTCGATGATCAGGCGAATGTCGTCCAGCCCGTCCTGGCCGGAGACCAAAGCACTCGACGGTTCGAAGCGCACATCGCCCTGCTTCAGGTGCGGGTCGGTACTGGGAATGTAGGGTGGGTTGCTGACGATCAGCGAGAAGCGCTCGCCATTGACCGCAGAAAACCAGTGACTGGCACGGAAGGCGACGTTGGCCAGGCGCAGGCGCTCGCGGTTGCGCTCGGCCAGGGCCACGGCCTCGGGAATGCGGTCCACGCCCAGCACCTGCCAGCTCAGGCGCTCGCAGGCCAGCGCAAGCGCAATGGCGCCAGTGCCGGTCCCCAAGTCGAGCACGCGGGAAGGCGAGGCCGGCAGCAGCGCCAGCGCGGTCTCCACCAGCAGCTCGGTGTCCGGGCGCGGGATCAGGGTATGCGGCGCGACTTCCAGGTCCAGGCTCCAGAAGCCCTGGCGGCCAAGGATGTAGGCGACCGGCTCGCCGGCCACGCGGCGTGCCAGGTAGCGGTCGAAGAGGTCGTGCGCCTCGCGGCTGACCACGCGTTCGGGCCAGGTGCGCAGGAAGCTGCGCGGTTTGCCCAGCGCGGCGGCGAGCAGCAGCTCGGCATCCAGGCGCGCACTGGGCGAGTCCGGCAATTGCGCCTCGTTGAGCAGGGTCATGATCGTAGCCATGGTCTGTCGCTCTCTTAATCGCCGAGCGCGGCCAACTGGTCGGCCTGGAACTCTTGCAGCAAGGGCTCGATCACCTGTTCCACCGCGCCCTCCATCACTTCCCCCAGGGAATAGAGGGTGAGGTTGATGCGGTGGTCGGTTACCCGGCCCTGAGGAAAATTGTAGGTGCGGATGCGCTCGGAGCGATCACCCGAACCGACCAGCAGCTTGCGCGTGCTGGCGATCGCCTGCTGGGCCGCGGCCTGCTGCTGGTCGTTGAGCTTGGCCGCCAGCCAGGCCATGGCCTTGGCGCGGTTCTTGTGCTGCGAGCGTTCTTCCTGGCACTCGACCACTATGCCCGAGGGGATGTGCGTGATGCGCACCGCCGAGTCGGTCTTGTTCACGTGCTGGCCGCCGGCGCCGGAGGAGCGGTAGGTGTCCACGCGCAGGTCGGCCGGGTTGATCTCGATGGCCGCCTGTTCGTCCGGTTCGGGCAGCACCGCCACGGTGCACGCCGAGGTGTGGATACGGCCCTGGGACTCGGTCGCCGGCACACGCTGCACACGGTGAGCGCCGGACTCGAACTTGAGCTTGGCGAAGACGCTCTCGCCCTCGACGCGGGCAATCACTTCCTTATAGCCGCCGTGCTCGCCCTCGTTCTCGGACATGACTTCCACACGCCAACCCTGCTTCTCGGCGTAGCGCGAGTACATGCGGAACAGGTCGCCGGAGAAGATCGCGGCTTCGTCGCCGCCGGTGCCGGCGCGGATTTCCAGGAAGACGTTGCGGCCGTCGTTGGGGTCCTTGGGCAGCAGCATGCGCTGCAGGCGATCCTCCAGGCCAACCAGCGCGGCCTTCGCTTCGGCAACTTCTTCCTCGGCCATTTCACGCAAGTCCGGGTCGCTGTCCTTGAGCAACGCCTGGGCGCCTTCAAGATCGGACTGCACCTTGCGGAATTCGCGGAAGGCAAGGATCACCGGCTCCACCTCGGCGTACTCACGGGAGTAGGCGCGGAACTTGGTCTGGTCGCTGATCACCTCGGCGTCGCCCAGGAGCGCAGTGAGCTCTTCGAAGCGATCGCTGAGGATATCCAGCTTTTTCAGGAGGGACGCTTTCATCGCTTGTCAGTGCCCTCCTCGAGGGCGAACAGTTCCTGCGCGACGGCCAGCGCATCGATGCGGCCCTCGGCGGAGAGTTTCTTCATTTGCACGCTGGGGGCGTGCAGCAATTTATTGGTCAGGCCACGGCTGAGCTGGGCGATGACTTCCATCGGGTCGGCGCCATTGGCCAGCAGACGCTGGGCCTTCTGGGTTTCCTCGTCGCGCAGGCGCTCGGCCTGCTGGCGATAAGCGCGCAGCACGTCGACCGCGGCCAGTTCGCGCAGGCGCTGCATGAACTCGACGACGCCATCGCCGACAAGCTCCTCAGCGGCCTGGGCGGCGCCCTGGCGGCTCTTGAGGTTTTCGGCGACCACTTCGTGGAGGTCGTCGACGCTATAGAGGTAGACGTCTTCCAGCTCGCCGACTTCCGGTTCGATATCGCGCGGTACGGCGATGTCGACCATGAACATTGGCTTGTGCCGGCGCTGCTTCAAGGCTCGCTCCACCGCGCCCTTGCCGAGGATGGGCAGTTGGCTGGCGGTGGAACTGATAACGATGTCGCTGTTGACCAGCTCGTCCGGCATGTCTGCCAGCAGGATGGCGCGGGCGCCAAACTGTTCGGCCAGTTGGCTGGCGCGCTCCAGGGTGCGGTTGGCGACCACGATGCGCTTCACGCCCTGCTCGTGCAGGTGGCGGGCGACCAGCGTGATGGTCTCGCCAGCGCCGATCAGCAACGCCTGGCTGCGGCTCAGGTCGCTGAATATCTGCCGGGCCAGGCTCACCGCCGCAAAGGCCACGGACACCGGGTTCTCGCCGATGGCGGTGTCGGTGCGCACGGTCTTGGCGGTGCTGAACGTTGCCTGGAACAGGCGACCAAGCATCGGCCCGACGGTGCCGGCCTCGCGGGCTACCGCGTAGGCGGACTTCATCTGCCCGAGGATCTGCGGCTCGCCCAGCACCATGGAATCCAGGCCGGCAGCCACGCGCATCATGTGGCGCACGGCTTCCTCGTCCTGGTGGACGTAGGCGCAGGCGCGCAGGTCATCGATGCCCAGGTTGTGGTAATCGGCCAGCCAGGCCAGCACGTCGCCGGCATCCGGGTGTTCGATCTCCAGGTAGAGCTCGCTGCGGTTGCAGGTGGAGAGGATCGCGGCTTCGCGGCTGGAGGTCAGCCTGCACAGCAGCTGCAGGGCCTCGACCATCTGCTCGGGAGTAAAAGCCACGCGCTCGCGCACGGCCACGGACGCGGTCTTGTGGTTGATGCCGAGGGCAATGAAGGCCATGCAGAATCGCTGATGCTGATCGGAAAGCCCGCAATTGTCCTACTTAGGCCAGTGAAGGACAACCACCCGCGACGTATCGCACACTGCAAATCGTATACAGGCCATCCAGCGGCGCTTGCCCATGGGATTGGCACTTTCCTTATGTCATGATGGTCCCATTTCGCAGGTCAGGCCCTCGTCCTTCCTCTATGAACAAGTCTCTTGCGCTGCTGACTGCTCTGCTGCTGCTCGGCGGCTGCCAGTCTCTTACACAGAAAAATTCCGACAGTGCTTCCGCGGAGAAGGACAAGGCCGCGGCTGCCCAGAAGGACCAGAAGTACGGCTCCTTCAGCGAGGACACGATGTTCTCGCTGCTGACCGCCGAACTGGCCGGCCAGCGCAACCGCTTCGACATCGCCCTCGCCAACTATGTCGAGCAGGCCAAGGAAACCCGCGATCCGGGCGTCGCCGAGCGCGCGTTCCGCATCGCCGAATACCTGGGCGCAGACCAGGAAGCCCTGGACACCTCGCTGATCTGGGCCAAGGCCGCGCCGGACAACCTCGACGCCCAGCGCGCTGCCGCCATCCAGCTGGCGCGCACCGGGCAGTACGACGAATCCATGGTGTACATGGAGAAGGTCCTCAACGGCCAGGGCGACACCCACTTCGACTTCCTCGCGCTGTCCGCCGCCGAGACCGACCCGGATACCCGCGCCGGCCTGCTGCAGAGCTTCGATCGCCTGTTGAAGAAGTACCCGGACAACGGCCAGTTGCTGTTCGGCAAGGCCCTGCTGCTGCAACAGGACGGCCGCCCGCAGGAAGCCCTGCACCTGCTCGAAGACAATTCCGCCAGCAAGCACGACGTCGCCCCGCTGCTGCTGCGCGCCCGCCTGCTGCAGAGCATGAAGCGCAGCGATGAAGCGCTGCCACTGCTCAAGGCCGGCATCAAGGAACACCCGGACGACAAGCGCGTCCACCTCGCCTACGCCCGCCTGCTGGTGGAACAGAACCGCCTGGAAGACGCAAAGGCCGAGTTCTCTGCGCTGGTCGAGCAATTCCCCGATGACGACGACCTGCGCTTCTCCCTGGCCCTGGTCTGCCTCGAAGCCCAGGCCTGGGACGAGGCCAAGGTCTACCTGCAGGAACTGGTAGAGCGCGACAGCCACGTCGACTCCGCCCACTTCAACCTGGGGCGCCTGGCCGAGGAGCAGAAGGACCCGGAAACCGCGCTCAAGGAGTACGCCCTGGTCGGCCCGGGCAACGACTTCCTCCCGGCCCAGCTGCGTTCCACCGAGATTCTGCTGGACCAGAAACGCTACGACGACGCCTCGCGCCGCCTCGCCGAAACCCGCGACCGCCAACCGGACTACGCCATCCAGCTGTACCTGATCGAAGCCGAAGGCCTGTCCAACCGCGACCAGGTCGATCGCGCCTGGAGCGTCATCCAGCAAGGCCTCAAGCAGTTCCCGGACGACCTCAACCTGCTCTACACCCGTTCCATGCTCGCCGAGAAACGCAACGACCTTGCGCAGATGGAGCAGGACCTGCGCCTGATCATCCAGCGCGAGCCGGACAACGCCATGGCGCTCAACGCGCTGGGCTACACCCTGGCCGACCGCACCACCCGCTACAGCGAAGCACGCGACCTGATCCAGAAGGCCCACTCGCTGAACCCGGACGACCCGGCGATCCTCGACAGCCTGGGCTGGGTGAATTACCGCCTGGGCAACCTCAGCGAAGCGGAAACCTACCTGCGCAAGGCGCTGGAACGCTTCCCCGACCACGAAGTGGCTGCACACCTGGGCGAAGTACTCTGGGCCCAGGGCAAGCAGAGCGAAGCCCGCAAGGTCTGGGCCACCGCCCTGCAAAGCCAGCCTGACAGCGCCGTCCTGCGCGACACCATGTTGCGCCTGACCGGCTCCGGAACCCTCTGATTTATGCGTTTACGTCATCTGATCGGCGCTGCCGCGCTGGCCCTGCTGGCCGGCTGCTCCGGCCTCGGCACCCACGAAGCCCTGGAAGGCCAAGGCAACGCCACCGCCTGGAATGCCCACAAGGCCCGTATCGCCACCCTCGACGGCTGGCAGATCGACGGCAAGGTCGGCATCCGCGCGCCCAAGGATTCGGGCAGCGGCACCCTGTTCTGGCTGCAGCGCCAGGACTACTACGATATCCGCCTGTCCGGCCCGCTCGGCCGTGGAGCCGCGCGGCTGACCGGCCGCGAAGGCGCCGTGACCCTCGAAGTCGCCGGCCAGGGCCGCTATGAAGCCGCCTCCCCCGAAGAGCTGCTGGAACAGCAGATGGGCTGGCGCCTGCCGGTTTCCCACCTGCTCTGGTGGATTCGCGGCCTACCCGCTCCGGACAGCAAGAGCCGCCTGACCCTCGACAGCGACAGCCGCCTGGCCAGGCTGCAACAGGACGGCTGGGACGTGGAATACACCCGCTACAGCGAACAGAACGGCTACTGGCTGCCCGAGCGCCTGAAGCTGCACGGCCAGGACCTGGACGTCACCCTGGTGGTAAAAACCTGGCAACCGCGCCAGCTGGGCCAGGCGAGCCAACAGTGACATGCAAGACCGCCTGACCCTGCCGGCACCGGCCAAGCTCAACCTGTTCCTGCACATCACCGGTCGCCGCGCCGATGGCTACCACGAGCTGCAGACCCTGTTTCAATTTCTCGATCATGGCGACGAACTCCAGTTCGCCGCCCGCGAGGATGGCGAAATCCGCCTGAACACCGAGATCGAAGGTGTTCCCCACGACAGCAACCTGATCGTGAAAGCCGCGCGCCGGCTGCAAGAACAATCCGGCACGACACTGGGCGCCGATATTTGGCTGGACAAGCGCCTGCCCATGGGCGGTGGCATCGGCGGCGGCAGCTCCGATGCCGCCACTACCCTGCTGGCGCTGAATCATTTGTGGGCATTGGGCTGGGACGAAGACCGCCTTGCCGCACTGGGCCTTAGCCTGGGCGCAGACGTCCCGGTATTCGTGCGTGGCCACGCCGCATTCGCCGAAGGCGTTGGCGAACAGCTCACGCCGGTTGAACTGGAAGAGCCCTGGTTCCTCGTCGTTGTGCCGCAAGTCTTTGTCTCCACAGCAGAAGTTTTCTCCGATCCCGAGTTGACACGGGATACTCCGCCCATTAAAGTTCGCAGCCTTCTCGGGGCGGACGGTCATAACGACTGCCAGCCGGTCGTCGAGAAGCGTTACCCAGATGTACGTAACGCACTGATCCAGCTAGGTAAATTTACCGAAGCGAGATTGACCGGCACCGGATCTTGTGTGTTTGGGAGCTTCCCAAACAAGGGCGATGCTGATAAAGTTCGCCGCCAACTTCCGGCCACTCTGCCGAGTTTTGTTGCCCAGGGCCGTAACATCTCGATGTTGCACCGAAAGCTGCAAGGCCAGGCCTGAGAAGCAGTAATGTAATCGGTTGTACGATACAGGGGCGTCGCCAAGCGGTAAGGCAGCAGGTTTTGATCCTGCCATGCGTTGGTTCGAATCCAGCCGCCCCTGCCATTAACCCAAAGGGTTATACGTACAGCGTTAACGAACACATTGCTCCGCAAGTTGTAAGCTACAGGGGCGTCGCCAAGCGGTAAGGCAGCAGGTTTTGATCCTGCCATGCGTTGGTTCGAATCCAGCCGCCCCTGCCATTTTCTTCTGGCTCAACCGGGCCTACCCTCAAGCCGACACAGGTACCGCAGCGTGTCCAAAATGATGGTTTTCACGGGGAACGCCAACCCCGATCTGGCACGCCGTGTCGTACGGCAGCTGCACATCCCTCTCGGTGACGTTTCTGTCGGCAAGTTCTCCGACGGCGAGATCAGCGTTGAAATCAACGAAAACGTTCGTGGTAAGGACGTCTTCCTGATTCAACCGACCTGCGCACCGACCAACGACAACCTGATGGAACTGGTAGTGATGGCCGATGCCTTCCGCCGCTCCTCGGCGACTCGTATCACGGCAGTCATCCCCTACTTCGGTTACGCCCGCCAGGATCGCCGTCCGCGCTCCGCTCGTGTGGCCATCAGCGCCAAAGTCGTTGCCGACATGCTGACCGTCGTAGGCGTCAACCGTGTTCTCACCGTTGACCTGCACGCCGACCAGATCCAGGGCTTCTTCGATATCCCCGTCGACAACATCTACGGCTCGCCCGTACTGGTCGACGACATCGAAGACCAGCGCTTCGAGAACCTGATGATCGTCTCCCCGGACATCGGTGGCGTGGTGCGTGCGCGCGCCGTCGCCAAGTCCCTGGGCGTCGACCTGGCCATCATCGACAAGCGTCGTCCGAAGGCCAACCAGTCCGAAGTCATGCACATCATCGGTGATGTCGAAGGCCGTACCTGCGTACTGGTCGACGACATGGTCGACACCGCTGGCACCCTCGGCCACGCCGCCAAGGCTCTGAAAGAGCACGGCGCCGCCAAGGTCATCGCCTACTGCACCCACCCGGTGCTGTCCGGCCGTGCCATCGAGAACATCGAGAATTCCGTACTGGACGAGCTGGTGGTGACCAACACCATCCCGCTGTCCGCTGCTGCACAAGCCTGTGGCCGTATCCGCCAACTGGACATCGCTCCGGTTGTCGCTGAAGCCATGCGCCGCATCAGCAATGAAGAATCGATCAGCGCCATGTTCCGCTAAGGCGGAGCAGGCCTGACGTAAAGCGCTTCGCCATGCTGGCGAAGCATCAGCAAAATCGCCCGAACGCTGGTCGCAAGCGTCCGGGCGATCTTGTCATTTTGGAGATAGTGAAATGGTTGACTTTGTACTCAATGCTCAAGAGCGTTCCGACCTGGGGAAAGGTGCGAGCCGCCGCCTGCGTCGTAACGCTGGCCTGCTCCCGGCTGTGATCTACGGTGGCGACAAAGCCCCGCAATCCGTCACCCTGGAACTGCGCGAAATCACCAAACTGCTGGAAAACGAGGCTGCCTTCAGCCACGTGATCAGCCTGAACGTCGGTTCCGCCAAGGAAACCGTACTGATCAAGGCTCTGCAGCGCCACCCGTCCAAAGGCTTCGTCATGCACGCTGACTTCCAGCGCGTCGTTGCCGGCCAGAAGCTGTCCGCTCACGTTCCGCTGCACTTCCTGAACGAAGCCACCGCTGTTGGCGTCAAGACTGGCGGCGGCGAGATCTCCCACGTGATCTCCGAAGTCGAAGTTTCCTGCCTGCCGAAAGACCTGCCGGAATTCATCGAAGTCGACCTCGCCCAGGTAGCCCTGGGTCAGATCGTTCACCTGTCCGACCTGAAACTGCCGAAAGGCGTAGAGCTGGTGCAACTGGCCCACGGTAACGACCTGGCCGTCGCCAACATCCACGCTTCCCGCGTAGTGAAAGAAGAAGGTGAAGGCGAAGCTGCTGCCGAGTAATCGCGCGCACCATTGCCTTTAAGGAAGGGGCCCCCGTCGTGACTGCCGTACAACTGATCGTTGGCCTGGGAAATCCAGGCCCTGAATACGACCAGACCCGGCATAACGCGGGGGCCCTTTTCGTTGAGCGACTGGCGGACGCGCAACGCGCGAACCTGTCTCTCGACAAGAAGTACTTCGGCCTGGTCGGCAAGTTCAGCCACAAGGGCCGTGATGTTCGTCTGCTGATTCCCACCACCTACATGAACCGCAGCGGCCAGGCCGTGGCGGCGCTCGCCGGATTCTTCCGCATTCCGGTCGAAGCCATTCTGGTGGCCCACGACGAACTCGACATGCCTCCCGGCGTCGCCAAGCTCAAGAAGGGCGGCGGACACGGCGGGCATAACGGGCTGCGCGACATCATCGCCCAGCTCGGCAACCAGAACGGTTTCCATCGCCTGCGGCTTGGCATAGGCCATCCGGGGCACAGCAGCCTGGTTTCCGGTTTCGTTCTTGGCCGCGCCCCGCGCGCCGAACAGGAACTGCTCGACACCAGCATCGACTTCGCCCTCGGCGTGCTGCCGGAAATGCTCGACGGGGATTGGACCCGCGCGATGCAGAAGCTGCACAGCCAGAAGGCCTGATTACACCTCTATTTCCGCCACGTGGCGCGAGGGACCTAGCATGGGATTCAACTGCGGCATCGTCGGCCTGCCCAACGTCGGCAAGTCCACCCTGTTCAACGCCCTGACCAAATCCGGCATCGCGGCGGAAAACTTCCCCTTCTGCACCATCGAGCCGAACAGCGGCATCGTGCCGATGCCCGACGCACGCCTCGATGCACTGGCCGAGATCGTCAAGCCTGAGCGCGTGATCCCGACCACCATGGAATTCGTCGACATCGCCGGCCTGGTTGCCGGCGCGTCCAAGGGTGAAGGCCTGGGCAACAAGTTCCTCGCCAACATCCGCGAGACCGACGCCATCGCCCACGTCGTGCGCTGCTTCGAAGACGAGAACGTCATCCACGTCTCCAACAGCGTCGACCCCAAGCGCGACATCGAGATCATCGACCTCGAACTGATCTTCGCCGACCTCGACAGCTGCGAGAAGCAACTGCAGAAGGTCGCGCGCAACGCCAAGGGCGGCGACAAGGACGCGCTGGTCCAGAAAGCCCTGCTGGAAAAGCTCATCCCCCACTTCAGCGAAGGCAAACCCGCCCGCTCGCTGATGAAGAACATGGGCGATGACGAGAAGCGCCTCGTGCGCAGCTTCCACCTGCTGACCAGCAAGCCGGTGATGTACATCGCCAACGTCGCCGAAGATGGCTTCGAGAACAACCCGCACCTTGACGTCGTCCGCGCCATCGCCGAGGAAGAAGGCGCCATGGTCGTACCGGTGTGCAACAAGATCGAAGCCGAGATCGCCGAACTCGACGACGGCGAAGAGAAGGACATGTTCCTCGAATCCCTCGGCCTCGAAGAACCCGGCCTGAACCGCGTGATCCGCGCAGGCTACGAACTGCTGCACCTGCAGACCTACTTCACCGCCGGTGTGAAGGAAGTCCGTGCCTGGACCGTCCGCGTCGGCGCCACCGCCCCGCAGGCCGCTGCCGTGATCCACACCGACTTCGAAAAAGGCTTCATCCGCGCCGAAGTCGTCGCCTACGACGACTTCATCCAGTTCAAGGGCGAACAGGGCGCAAAGGAAGCCGGCAAATGGCGCCTGGAAGGCAAGGACTACATCGTCAAGGATGGCGACGTAATGCACTTCCGCTTCAACGTCTAAGCGCCAGCCAGACACGAAAAAGCCCCGGCCATAAGCCGGGGCTTTTTCTTATGGTCGCCCCGCCCCGCCGCTCATCGCGAAAATCCCGCACGACCGGCTAAACGATTGATAGATCAGAACAATATTCAAGAAAAGGGGTTGACACCCCCCCTCGATCTGCGGAAAATGCGCGCCACTCGGCTACATAGCTCAGTCGGTTAGAGCGCAGCATTCATAATGCTGATGTCCCAGGTTCAAGTCCCGGTGTAGCCACCATACAAAACAAAGGGTTAGCGAAAGCTAGCCCTTTGTGCTTTCTGGGGTAGTGACTACGAAGTGACTACCCCCTGTCTACTCGCTAGCTTCTCTTCACCGAGCCCAGCATTCCCGCCAGCCCTCCCACCGCCGCCGAACCTATGGCGATCACGCTAGCTGGGAATTTTTCCTGCAGAAAGAGCGCTCCTAATACAGTCGAAAGCACCACCGCTAGTAACCCATAGATGGCATATCGATAAGTCCATCGATCGCTAGCAGGTGTGCTCTTTCGCACCTCATCAATGAGTAACTGCTTTTCCTTCGCGGTAAGCGATGCGTCCGTCAGGATGGTATTGATCAGGGCATACAACTCGGCTGATGAGTTGGACAGTGTCCGCCCTTCCGGCTGTTCGATTTCGCCTTTGGAATGCTTTTGGGGCTTCGTCACTTCAGATAACGCTTCCATCGTTACCACCTCGGCTGGAGAGCTGACGTCCTCACCAAGCTAGACAGCAATTTGCCATTAGGCAAAAACGACCGCAGTCAGAGCACCGCAAATTCCTCTTCGAACGAGGAGATAGAGCCTGCTAGTAGTGATAGCGGCATGAAAGGATCTCCAACGACTCCCCAGCCTGCCGATAGACCAAACGATTGGTGTCATCGATACGCCTGGACCACCACCCCGATAGATTCTCTTTCAAGGGCTCAGGCTTGCCGATGCCTTCGAACGGGCTGCGGCAGCAATCCTTGATCAACAGGTTGATTCGCTTCAGCGTCTTCTTGTCCTGGCCCTGCCAATACTCATAGTCGGCCCATGCTTCCAGGGACCAGACCAGACGGCTAGTCATCAGCGAGCCACCTTGTCCGGTTTCACAGCCGCCTTAGCTTTCTTCGACGCAGGCTTGCTAGGGATCGGGGTGGATGACCGACTCGCGCTCTTGCGGCGGGGCTGATCTTCATCGTCGACCAGTTCCCTCACGACCGTCTTGCCGGACTCCATCTCAAACAGGGAGCGCGCCAAATGAGCCGCGTTGGCCGGCGACTTCAGCAGGTGGACCGTTTCCATCAGGCTGTTGAAGCTGTCGAGCGAAAGCAGCACGGCGTCCGGCGCATCGCGGCGCGAAATGACGGTGTAATCCGAGTCATCGACGACATCATCAATGACCTTCTTCAGGTTGTTGCGAGCATCAGAGAAATTCACGACACGCATGCGGCACCTCATGTGCAATTTATTGTACAAGTCTAGCGGTACCGCGGACATCTCGCAATTGGCCCACATTGCCAGGCCTGGAAGCTGAACGGTCAAACGGTAGGGTCGAATCGCCAACCACTGCGCCCCTTCAGCACCGTGCCGGCTAATTGGGAAATCATGAGATTTATAGTTCATTACAGTTGGAATGCCGTGTATCCCCCTCATATCGAAGTGCATTAGCGTCCCGGTATTGCCACGATAGGAAACAAGCGGTAAAAAACCACGAAGCTCGTATAAATCCAAATATGTTTACAGAAGATCAAATCCGGCCAAAAGCCGGATTTTTTATTTGTCAAAAAAACGACCACCCACCTAAACCCAAGTACTACCGTCAGAAAGTAAAATCGAGGACCACCATGAAAAGAGAAGGAACACTTTTCACAAGTGCATTTCTGCTAGCTATTGCAAGCCTGAGCACTCTTGAAGCCGCAGAAATAAAAGTAAGCCCAATCACCAATTACGGCCTTGCAGGATCAATTCCATACGTAAAGTACCCTGCCCTCGGCAGTCTGATCTCTGCAGTGAATGAAAAGTCGGAACTTAACTTTCAAAACTGTATAAAAGCCCCAACATATAGCTGCTCAAAGATTAAGATCACGGACTCAATACCCTCTGGGAGCATCCGGATAAACGGAGAGCCATTAACATACTCGCTTCCAACAACCATATTTACCCAAAGTAGAAACTCTGCTGGAAACATTTCAACAAGTACATCAAACGGAGGTGGGCTAGGGGCAGATGTCCATATGGCATGCCCCAAACCATTCGCTGGCACCCAGCTTGGCTATCCATCTGACATTCGTACTCTCGAGTGCTATTTGGTGGAAAAGAGTTCCTGCTCAGCAACGGCTAACCCAATCCAAATTGCAGATGGCGTGAAATTCTTCCGCGAAGAGGACTACCGTAGCGCGGATGGTCTTCTGAAGATACAGCGATTCTACCGGGACCAATATAGTGGGTGGGCAATTGACCCTCCAGATCGTCTTATCGCACTTGCCCCTTCTAGCTCCATATCATCTTCCGAAGTTTTCGGCGCTCGAGGCATTCAGCCGTACAACAGTGTATCGGTCCTCAATCGCTATACCTTGGCCCCGGACAATCCCAGCAGCACCGAACCGTACGTCAGCATTGGCCGTCCGGACTGGGTCAACACCAGCACCGAGCGCATGGTTTACCTGTGGCAAGGTCGCAATCGCTACCGCTTCGTCGGTAATGGCGACACCCTCAAGGGCGATGGCCCGATCGGCCTGCATACCACCCTGCAAAACGTCGATGCCGCCAGCAACGGTGGAGCTAGTTGGAAGTTCACCGACGGTGGAGGAAACACTTCGCTGTTTCAGGCTGACGGGCGGCTCGTGCGCTATTTGCCGGCATCGGGGGGCAACATCGAGTACGAATACGGCCCATATGGCCTGAGCAAAAAGACCGATCACCTCGGCCGCTCCATCACTTATGCCTACGATAATGAGGGACGACTGGTCAGCGCCACGCCGCCGGACGGCAAGCTCGTCACTTACGAATACGGTAATGATCCGAAAGAGGCCGCCTACTGGCAAATCACCAAAGTGATCTGGCAGGACGGCAGTAGTATCAGCTATCTGTACAACGAAGCAGGAATGACAGGGACAGGCTCGATCAGTCCGATTCTCGTCACCGGCAAGCTGGATTCCAATGGCCAGCGTATCGGCACCTACAAGTATTCCAGTGACCTCGCGGTCAGCAGCGAGCTCGCTGGCGGCGTTGATAAACGCACTGTCGATGTCTGGGGAAATTATTCGGCGGTCAAGACCAGCCAGGGTGTTCAGTACAACCATTACTTCAACAAGAAGCTGGCCGATGGAACGCAACTGGCCACCTCCGTTGCACAACCTGCCGGCTCCGGTTGCCCTGCCAGTTCCAATGTCATCGAATACGATGACCAGGGCCTGAAGCGCTACCAGGCAGACTTCAACGGTAATAAGACCCTGTTCGGCTGGGACAACTCCCGCGCCCTGGAAACCGTGCGCGTCGAAGGCATCAAGCTGAACGACAGCACCGACTACCGCCCCGACGGCAAGGTACTTCCAGCGGGCGCCAGGAAGTTCAGCACGCGCTGGCACAGCATTCATCGCAAGCCAATCCAGGAGGTCGCCCCGCGACTGCAGACAACCTATCTCTATAACGGCGATAGCGATCCGTTGGCCAGTAACCAACCGATTCAATGCGGACCGAGCGGACTACCGACGCTTTGCCGCGTCACCGAGCAACCGACGCTGGATGTCACCGGCGCGCAGGGTTTCAACGCGCAACCGGATGCCAATGCAGCCCCTAGAGTGACCCGTTACACCTACAACGCTCGAGGCCAGCTACTGACCTTGACTCGGCCCGGAAGCGCCACAGCGGACTTCAGTCTGGCTTACTACGAATCCACCGACGCGGACCACACGCAAGGAGACCTTGCCAACATCACCAACGCCCTCGGCCAGGCGACGACGTATTCCCGTTACAACCGCAATGGCCAGCCCTTGCTCATCACCGATGCCAATGACGTTGAAACGGCGCTGACCTATGACGTGCGCGGGCGCGTATTGAGCCAGTCCACTGATGGCGCCACAACCCAGCACCACTACGACAGCAACGGACTTCGTACCGCGACGGACCTGCCCAACGGCGCGAAGCTCAGCTACCAGTACGATGCAGCGCAGCGACTGGTTGGTATCAGCAATAATCTGGGCGATCGCATTGAGTACACGCTCGACTCCGAGGGTAATCGGCTAGGCGAAAAACGCTTCAATACCAGCGGAAAGCTGACCTATTCGCTGACCCAAGCATTCGATGCGCTTTCGCGCCTGAAGCAAATCACTGACGCCAACGGGAATGTTCGCGATTTGCGCTACGACCCCAATGGAAACCTCACCGGCACTACCAATCCGAGGAAGTATGTAAACAGCAAGACCTACGACGCCTTCGATCGTCCGAACAAGAATACCGATGCACTGCAGGGACAAACGCAGATCAGCTACGACGCCCAGGGAAACCTGACGCAAGTGATTGACCCGCGCGGCGTCACTACGCGCTACGAGTATGACGGCCTGGGCAACCTGACCAAGCTGATCAGCCCGGACAGCGGCACCAGCACCTTCGAGTACGATGCCGCCGGCAACGTCACCAAGCAGACAGATGCTCGTGGTGTAGTCGTGACCTTCAGCTACGACGCGCTGAACCGACTGACAGCCCGTCACTATCCGGCCACACCGGCACTGGATGCCACCTACAGCTACGACTCCGCAGCGGATGGTAACGTTGGTATCGGCCGCTTGACCGCGATCCAGGACGGTAGCGGCACCCTCGCCTACCGCTATGACGCTCACGGCAACCTGATTGAGCAGGCACGTAGCCTGAGCATCAACGGTCAGACGCTGGCAGACACCGTGACCTTCCAGTACGACGCCGCTGACCAACTGGTGGGCATCGGGTATCCAGGCGCTGTGCAAGTGGGTTATCCACGCAACGCGGGCGGACAGGTCGCCAGAGTGACCCTTGCCCTTGATGGAGGCAGCGCAACAAATGTGGCCAGCGGCATCAACTACCTGCCCTTCGGCCCGCTACAACAACTGACCTGGGCAAATGGCATTCAGCTCTCGCGTCAGTACGACCAAGACTATCAACTGACCCGCCAGGACGTCGGCCCGTGGCGCAACGACTACCAGCGCGATGCCAACGGCAATATCACCGAACTGGCGAACAACCTTTGGGGCACGCTGACCTACGGCTACGATGCTCTGGACCGCCTGACCAGCGAGAACGCGACCGGCAAGCAGGGTAGCTATAGCTACGACGCGGTGGATAACCGCACGCAGCGGCAAGTCACCGAGGGCAGCATTACGGCGACTACCACCTACCAGTACGCCAGCAATAGCAACCGCTTGACCGCCATCGACGGTCAGACCGTCAGCATCGACGCTGCGGGTAATCTGACTAAAGATCGAGCCAGCCGACTGCTCAGCTACGACGCACAGAACCGTCTGGCAACCGTGAAGATCAACGGCCAGCAGGTGGCGGAGTATCGCTACAACAGCCTCGGTCAGCGCGTCGTCAAGCTCACCGGACAGGGCTTCACCACATACCTATACGGACCGGACGGCCAACTGCTGGCAGAGACCGACTACAGCAGCACCGGCGCCCATCAGCGCAGCCAGACCTATCTGTGGCTGGGTAGCATGCCGCTGGCCAGCGTGGAGAAGCAGGGCAATGGCATACCACGCCTGATTTACCTGCACAGCGACCACCTGAACACCCCGCGCCTGGTAACGTCTGAGAACCAGCAGATTATTTGGCAGTGGCAGTCGGACGCCTTCGGAAACGGCGCGCCGAATCAGGACCCACAGGAGAGCGGGTTGCAGACAGTGCTGAATCTCCGGTTACCAGGGCAGTACTTCGATGAAGAGAGCGGACTTCATCACAACTACTTCAGGGATTACGCCCCGGATGACGGACGGTATATAGAGAGCGATCCGGTTGGGCTTAACGGTGGAATAAACACTTACGGATACGTAGGGCAGAACCCTTTGAAAAATGTTGACCCTAGCGGATTGGCCGCTTGTACATTCACACTTTCAACGGGGCGGATAGACTGCACACCCTCCAGCCCACAGAATAGCCCAGTTAGCCTTCCGGCAGCATCAGGCAATAACGGCGGTGGCCAGCAATGCCGGAATAATGCCGCGTGCACCGCAATACCAAACAGAGGCCCCATTCCGACAGGTTGTTGGATGTGGACAACCGGCTCAACGAGTAAACCCAATGGCAGGGTACTCGTACCCTGCCCAGGAACAAACACAAACGTCATCGAGAACAGAACACTGATCCGTTCTCATAGCTGCGCCAATCCGTTCGGGCCTGGACTTGGGCCGCAGTTTTGCTCCGAGGGTTGCGTAACCGGCACCGTTCCTGATATTCAGCGACTAAACTTACTTATTGATGCAGAGCCAGGTAGCACACTACAGGTGAATCCATGAACTCTAGTCTCATAACCACCATTACTTTATACGCGAGCTGTTTGTTGTCTTCATCTTTTTCATCGGCCGCTCTGCCAGAGCCGGAAAATGAGACGAGGCAAATTCGCTTCGCCGAGCGTGTAATTTTCATTGAGCTTACACGTGCGCTAAGCCCCTCTGTACGACAGGCGAGAGAAAAGTGTTCTAATGCATGCTCTGAAACTGGAGCATTGGAACTCGGAGTTGGCCTAATTGGAGTTAGCCAAAGCGATAAGGCCTCCGAAGCTCTTATCAATCTATTAGGCCTCCGCCTAGACGCAGGAGGTGCTGAAGAATTAATATGTCAAATACTCTCTAATGGAAAGACTCTATCCTATAGGATAAAAGAATTACGACCTGAGCTAATTTCACAACACTGCAGCACGAGCTTTAACGAATTAAGAAAACGGGAAATCGCCGACATCTCTGATGTAACCCTTGAGAAGATTTGCAAAAGCAATGAGGAAATCCTCAGCGCCAAAGAAGAAATTCTTCGAGCTATCAATTCGGGCATAGCCTGCGAACTACAATAAACAACCCGTAGTCAGCTCATCTGAAAAAGCAGAGCACGCCACATTAAACAAACAGCCCCAGCAGGGTATTCAGACCCACTCTATTCGACGTATCAAGTTTGACCAGCAAGTATTCAGCCTGGGGTAGCACCATGCCCAGACAACTTGCCTAGCTCACTGATTGATATGGATACTTCGCTTCGGAAGGGTGTGAATGCTTTGCTGGCTCCTTAGAAAACACCTTTCGTCCCTCTTTCCAAATAAAAGCAAAAAATTGATCTTCAGATATCTGGGCAGTGCTGGCCACAGCATATTCACTTATATACAGCTCTCTATTGATATCATGCACATGCAACGCCCCGCACTTCATATAAATATTAGTCCATCCCCTTATGTCGCCCCTTTCAACCATCAACAACTAAAAAATGCTGGCTTGTGCGACTGGCGATAGCCGCATTGCCGACTCCAAATGCTCCGGTGACAAATGCGCATACCGCATCGTCATCGTGATCGACGAGTGCCCCAAGATCCGCTGCAATGTGAGGATGTCCCCTCCTCCCATCATGTAATGGCTGGCGAAGGTGTGGCGGAGGATGTGGGTCAGTTGGCCCGGCGTCTGGAACCCACAGCGCTCATAGGCGCAGCGGAACGCGGCGCGGCACGGCATGAACAGGCGGCCAGTTCCAGGCATACCTACCTTGAACATCAGTTGCTCCAGCTCGGCCGGGATCGGCACTGAGCGGCTCTGGCGGTTCTTGGTCCGGTGGTAGTGAACCTTTCCCCCATGCACGGCCCCACGGGCGATGCTCTCGGCCTCTTCCCAGCGGGCACCCGTAGCGAGGCACAGGAGAGCGACCGGGTACGTGTGGTTGTTCGTGCTGGCCTTGCACTCCTCAAGGAGCTGGGCGACCTGATCCAGGGTGAGGAAAGTCAGTTCGACCTGATCGGTCTTGATCTGCCGGACGTTGGCCAGCGGGTTTGCCTTGTGCCATGAGCCGAGGCGGATCAGCTCGGAGAAGATCGCTGACAGGTAGCGTTGCTCATGGTTGACCGTTTCCGGCTTCACCTCAGCCAGACGGCGTTGCCGGTAGCGTGCCCACGCAAGCGAATCGAACTCGAAGGCCTGCGGATCGCCAAGGCGTTCAGCCAATGCGTGGCAGCGAGCCAGACGCTGTTTACCGTCCTTCAGGGTGCATCCGTGGAGGTCGTACCAGACCTTCACCAGATCGGAGAGGCGATCATCCAGCGGGCGGCCTGTCTCGCCCAGGACGGTGAAGAAGTCCTGCTCGTAGCGAATGGCGGCGGACTTGGTGGCGAAGCCCTTCTTGCGGATCCTGCGACCGGAGCGACCGTTCTCGTAGAAGTCAGCCGTCCACGTCTTCCCATCCTTGCGCGCGGTCATATCGCGTAGCCCCGCCTGATGTAGCGATCGTTGATCAACCCGATGACGTGCTTTTCGAGGTCGCGAGTGCTGTAGCCCTTGGCGGTGTAGTGGTCTTCGATCACATGCCAGAAGGGAAGCGTTCTCCCGACCTCAAGCGCTTTTTTTGGTGGGATGCGCTCCCGCGCGATCAGGCTGGCGAACTGGCCCAGGAACATTTCGCAGTTCTTGCCGGAGAAGCCTTGGGCGGTCTTGTAGTAGCGGCGGTACTCGGTGCGTTCGATGAGCGGATCGGCTTCTACCTGGACCTTGGTGTCGAGGCTGATCAGCGACCAGAAGGCGTCGAAGATCCCTTCCCGGGAAATGAGCTTGTAGTTGTCGCAGGCGTACTGCCAGAGGCCTTGCAGGTGCGGGCAAAGGCCCTCATAGGTGCGGCAGCCGATCACCTCGCCAGAGGTCATCGTGGAGCCTTCGGAGAACTGCTGGATGATGGAATGGTGATAGCGAAACTCGATACGCCATACCGTTTCCAGCGGATTGAAGGCGGGTTCGCCATCGCCGAAGGGATCGCCATTCAGGGAGGCCCACACCGATTCCCAATAGTCGAGCTTGTCGGTGGCCCGTGCCTGTAGCGTCTTGTTGTAGAGGCACATCTGCAGGCCGTTGGCCGAGCCAAACATGAAGGTCTCACCACGCCCGTAAACCGAGGCGTTGCCGTCGTACTCGATGCGGTCGATGCCGCTGATCTGGCGTACACGCCGGGACCGGCAGTGCATGCGGTCCACGAAGTCCACTGGCGGGGTCCAGCCCTGCACGTCCAGGGCGATGTGGACCGCGCACTGATTCACTTCGCAGGCCGAGAGCACACCAGCGGCCAAGTCATCCATGACGCCCTGCAGGATCTTCGGATCGGCACCATCCAGGGCGTGTGGCGACACTTCAATCTTGAGGTGCGGGCCGATGTTTTCGAGCTTCACGTTGTGGTTCTTGATCAGCAGGATCAGGCCCATGTCGGCGTTCTGCAGACGGTACTGGTAGCCCGAGTCCCGACCGATACGACCCTTGGCCCACTTGTAGCCGGCGAAGTTGACCAGATCCTCGGGCTCATCAAACAGCGCCATCACTTCCGGGCGGATCATGCCGTTGTACAGCTGCCGCACGGTATCGACGCCACAGCGCAGCAGGCGCACACCCGACAGGTCGGCGAATCTGCCGTTGCTCGGGTCCATGAAAATCCGTCCTTCGGACGACTCATAAAAATCCCCGTTCTCCTTGAGGATCAGGCGAAGGGGGTGAACTGCCTTTTTCATTCTTTCGTACCTTCAATGAGGTTTATTGAGGTGCTTACTCGTTAGCTATCCGACGTGTTACAGGGGCGTCGGCCGCGCCTCCGGCCTACCGCTCGTGCCTTACGCTCCCGGCCGGAGGCGCGGCACGCCCGTTCAGAAAGGAAACGGCGCCATCGGCTGCACGAGCTGCAACGCGGTGAAGAATCCGAGCGCAAAGGCGAGCACGAGCAGCCCAAGGGCGTTGATCAGTCCAGGCAGGTTCATTGCTTCCTCCAGGGGCGTGAGGCGTATTCGCTGTCGGGTACCACAACGATCTGCTGCGGTGACGTTGGCGGGCTGGTGGTGGGCGTTGCTGCAAGCGTGAGCGGAGCGTTCGAGATCGCCGGCCGTGGCAGGGCTCCGGAGCAGGTGACGGTCTGCTTCCACTGTTCGTACATCAGCTCGGCGACACAGGCGCCTTTGCTGCGGATGGCATAGCCGGAGCCGACCAGGTCCCAGCTGGTCAGGTCCAGCTGACGGCCATCTGCATCGAGGAAGGCAAACATGTATTGGTCGCCTTTCTTCTTGCTGTAGAGGTGGGCAGTGATGGTGATGCTGCGGCCGGCGAAGGGATGCGGGCTCAGTTCAGCAGGCGGATCAGTTGGCCGACCAGATAGAGGCTGAGCAGGAACAGCCCCAGGCGCAGGAGGACGCGCCGCAGGATCCACAGCAGCGGTTTGAACAGAGGGCGCAGCAGCACTCGGAGCAGATGCCACAGCAGGCTTGGCAGGGGCTTGAGCAGCGTTGCCGCCGATGACCTTGAGAGGTCCCATATAGCTGACAAAGCCAATAGTGCAGGCCAGCAGTGCCAGTAGAAAAACCAGCTTAGGGGACCGGAGCAGACTCTTGCCGGCTTTGGTGTCCTGGTTCTTGCCGGTGGCGGTGGACTGGTAGAGGGCGAAGGTCTGCTGCTTGATTCGCTTGTATTCGACGATGGTGCCGTCGGCGGGTGGTCGGTTGAGCTGGGCGTCATGCTGGGCCTCCTTGTAGCGGCCGGGGATGCCGATCACTGCGAGGTTGGAATGCTTGTAGGCCATCTCGCTGGTCATGCGGATGTCGTCGCGGATGTAGCTGATGTTCGGGGTCGTCAGGACGATGTCCCAGTTGAAGTGCCGGTGCCGGGTCCCGGCATCGAGCCAGCCCATGGGGCGGTCGGCTTCGTGCGCGGCTTCGGGGCCGCCGGGGTAGTCGAATTTCTCGAGGTCCTTTTCACGCCAGGACTTGGGAAACAGCAGCTGGGTTTCGTCGAAGATCAGGAACGCGCCGCGGGGCGCCCACTGGAACCAGCTGCGCATGCGGTCGAGGTCGGCCAGGGATTCGAGATCGAGGTTGATGATCTGCGAGGTGTTAGGCAGATCGGGGAAGACGGTGTAGGCGCGCTCCAGGGTGAAGCCGCGCACGTTGGTGATGATGACGCGACCTTCCTTGAGTGCCGGGACGGCATCGTCCTGGAGCGCGCCGGAGGTCTTGTACGAGCCGTTGGGGCCGTGGTGAATCTTGATGGACATGGGTCACCTGCCGATGAGGGGCACGAAGCGCATGCAGAAGCGCGTGACGGCCGCGACGAAGATGATGTTGAGGGCCTGCGGCACGCCGAAGAACGACAGTGCGGAGGCGATGGGGGCCGGTAGCGCGGCGTACATGGAGCGCACCAGCTGGCCGACGCCAAGGCCTTCGATCAGGTCGTTGGCGACGGTGAAGCTGACGTCGATCAGCAGGAGGAAGGTCTGCAGCGCTGCGACCATGGCGGCCTTTGTGGCGACCACGAGGCCGTCCTTGACGAAGTCGTAGATGCCCTGGGCGAAGAAATTCCAGAGCCACTGGAAGAAGCCGATGATCTGGTCGAGGAAGCCCGATAACCATTCCATGAGTCAGTCCTTGAGGATGATGAGCGCGGCGATGACGGCGGCCATCAGCAGCAGCGCGAGACGCAGGTTGATGAGTTGCTCGCCGTAGTCGGCGACACAGAAGCGGTAGGACTTGCCCCATACGCTGATGGAGTCGCAGGGCAGCTGACCGCCGCCGGCGGAGATCTGGAGGTTGAAGGCGTTCTTCATCTGGTCGACGTTGGCCTTGACCTTGTCCTTGAGTTCTTTCTTGGCTTCGTCGAGGCGCTGGTCCCACTCTTCGTTGGCTTTGTCCCAGCTACCGACGTCGGGGGTGTTCAGGGTCGATTCGGGGCCTTTTCCATCGCCGCAGACGTAACCCTGGCTTGGGTCGCATTCGCCCTCGCCGTCGTCTTCACCGCCGCCATCGTCACTGCCGTCGTCGTCACCGTTACCACTTCCGGAACCGTTGCCTGAGCCGTTGCCCGAGCCAGATCCGCCGTCGTCCTCGTCCCAGCAATCACCCTCGATGTCGCAGGGATCTCCGGAGTCGTCGCCTTCGCCGTCATCGGTGCCATCGCCTTCGTCACCCTCCCCGGTGGGTTCAGTCACGCAGGCGCTGCCGGACCAGGCCTGGCCAGGCGAGCAGCCGGGATCGTCGGGGTCTGAGGGTTGGTTGGGTGTTTCGGAGGTGTCGTCCGGATTCGGCGGGTCGCCCACGTCCGGGCCGGGGGGGGCGTCACCGCTGCAGCGTTCGCCGTCGCTGGTCATGGAGTAGTTGCAGAAGCCAGTGTCAGTCGAGCCGCTGACCAGATAGCAGGAGCTGGCCTTGCTGCTGGCCGAGGTGTACTGACAGCCGGCGCTGCACACGCTGGAGGGAGGAGAGCTGAGGATGTAGACGCGGCCGGAAACGTTCGTGGCGGGAAAGTCGGAGCCGCGGGTAAGCAGGTCGAGGCCGGTGTCGCAACGCGGGGGCTCCACGCACATTCCGGCGGTGTTCTGCTCCTGGCCGGGTGGGCAGGCGCATCCGAGTGTTTCTTCGCTCAAGACTTGCCCATTAGGGCAAGAATCTCCAGAGCGGAAAATGCCCTGCTCATAGAGAAGACCTGATGGCGACGTGGTGGAGCAGACGCCACGATCAGGCTTAACGATCGTCAACTTTGCCGGCGAGAAAGTCTTCTCTATCAGCGCACTCTGACAAAGCTGAGCAGGCGTAGGAGCCCTCATGGCAGCTTTGAATATCTGCGGCATCCCTCCACCCATCAACCAGTAATAGGTTTCGGCACTGGCAGGGAATGCGGAACTCACCATCACCAGCAGTAGGAAAAAACGCGCGCGCATAGCGCATCCTCAAAAAAGAACCCCGCCGAAGCGGGGCTCAAGTTCGGCACATTGGGTGCGATCAGAAGAATTCGCCGCAGCGGTACCCGGTGATGAAGGCGCCGGCGAAGAACGCCCCCAACCACACCGACCACAGCACCGGTTACGCCTTGCGCAACATGCTGTAGATCAGGCCTGCGCAGGCGAGGATGACCAGGGCGCCGACGATGTAGCCGCCGATGTTGGACATGTCCTGCTTGCCGTCGCTGATGGCGCTTTCCACCGCCGAGGTGTCGATGACGCTGCCGGCCCAGGCTGGGACAGAGCTGGCGGCGGTCACGGCGCCGGCGATGCACAGGTTGCGGAAGGCAGTTACCGGGTTGATGTTTTGCAGTGCGTTCATGGTTGTTACCTCTCTAGCGGGCTTTACGGAGAAGTGACGCGACCCAGCCCGTCAGCAGGCCCGTCACGAAGGCTCCCAGGACGCCCGCAGCACCGATGCTGAAGGCCTCCAGGGAAAACCCGCCGTTGGCCAGGAGCTCCACGGCTCCGGCGGCTTCGGGCGGTATTAGGTAGGCCTGTTGCCATTCGAGCTGCTGGCAGCGCATCAGGCCGTCCGCGGTGGACGCCCAGCTGGTGCAGACCTGTATGGCAACAACGCCCATTCACTCGTCCTCCACGTCGTTCAGCTCGGTCAGCTCGATGCAGTCCGGGCAGATGTGGCGGGTGGGTTCGGGCAGCAGAGCGGGGGCGACTACCGGTTCGTTCCACAGGTGGCCGATGGCGCTGCCGCAGCGATCACAGAAGAGGTAGCCGTCCACGTTCATGTGCCTGTCTCCCGGTTAGTTCTTCTGCTGGTCGCCGGGCTTCTCAGCGACTGGCTTGTCGCTGGCCGGCTGCTGGGTCGGGCGGTGGGTGGGCTGCTGTACAGAGGGCTGGCGGGGTTGCGTGGTGGCGTCCTTGCCCACGCTCAGAAGTTCGGTCAGCACCTGGGTATTGGTGGTGCGGCCGAAGCGGTCCTGGGTGGGGCGGACGACGCTGCCGAATTTGCACAGCACCGGGGAGCCGGTGAAGACGATGGCGTCCAGCAGGGTCGGCTCGATGTTGTATTCGCTGATCTCGAAGCCCTTGGCGTTGCCGCGAGCGCCTTCGGGGATCGGGGAGATGGCCTGGACGCTGGCGTAGATTTCGCCGGTCTTGGTGGAGGTGTAGGTGTCGGTCTTGGTGACCCAGAGTTCGACTACGCCGCCGGTGGTGGCAAACATGTTCATGTGAAGCTCCTTTGCCTTTTTCGGGCATGAGTTGGCCCGCTGCTGCAATTTGGGCGCGTGGTGGCCGTCATTCAGCGGGTGTGGTGGTGCCTTGGGTTTACGGGTGGTGATTGGGCTGGAGAGCGAAGGTCAACGTCGCAAGGGCGCTGCCCTTACCATCCCGCTCTCGCCGCCGAGGGCTCAGGAGCGCGGGGTGGTGGAGCTACCCCACTCTCCCGAGCTGAGGCTGTTCAGGGGGGAGCGCGGTCAAGGGTGCGCTTCGCCCGGCGCTCCGTTTGACCGAACGGTGAAGCGTGTTCGGACAAGCCGGTGCGGCGGCCCCTGACCTGATTGGCCCAGGTGGGGATGGTGTGGCGAGCGTGGTAGCGCACGAACATCAGCGCATATGTCAGCAGCACCAGCCAGAAAATGAGGTGAGGTAGCGGATCAGTGACCACTGTTCAGCCCTCCCACTCGAATGGCTGGTGTATGGGCACGAAGGGTGTGGGCCTGCCGCTGTCGTAGACAACGTGCCAGTACTTCGGGGGACGGCGTGCGGGCATGTGTTTCGCGCAGGTAGAACCCGGCTCCACCCGGTACGTCGAGTGGATAGAACGCCACACACCCGCGACCTGCTTCATCGTAATAACGACCGCGAAGACCCGCGTACGGCGGCACTCGGTACAGGGTGTGGACTGGGAGGGAACGGGTTTCGCCAGTTCGCGACGGGACCAGCAGACAGAGCAGTCGCAGCCCTCCGGGTGTGGACGGTGCAGGTACTTGCTCGGGAGCATTGGCGGGCACCTCCCCCACGGCGCGGCATTGAAGGCGCACGATCAGCTTGGCGTTGAGAACTCGGAAGGCAGCTACCCCGGCTTGGTCGGCCTTGGTGCGGGCTGCTGCGAGGCGCTGAGGCTTGGTGGGTGAGCGGCGACGGAGCTTATTCATCGTCGTAATCCCCCTGACAGAAGATCGACTTGCCCTTGTCGAGGTCGCGGCGAATTTTGTGGAGGTTGATGACGCGGCGGCGGCCGATCTTAGCGGTCGGCACTGTCTTGGTTTCGACCCAACCGCGCACCACGTCTTCCGTGATGTCTTCCAGGCCCAGCATCTGAGCGAATACCGCCTGGGAGCAGAACGGAGCGGTACGGAAGTCCGTAACCTTTTCAACTGCGCCAGTGACGGTGAACCCCACTATTCCAGAATCTTCCATACGAACTCCCTATAATCGGGTCGGACGTTCCCAGCGGTTAGCTGGAGTAAAATTTACGCATGAGTAAAGGCTACCCCCGCAAATTGCGTGCGTAAAGGTTACTCTCCGTGAGAAAAGTCGATGGATTCTGTACGAAATAGAGCGCTTCAACTGATCCGAACGCTTGGTCCTAAGCACCTAAGTGAGCTTGGCGGAAAGAACTACGATCGCTGGAGAAATATCAGTAGCGGGAAGATCAGGATTAGTACTGAGGAGGTCGGCATCTTGGCGGACGCATATCCTCATTACGCGCTGTGGCTGATATCGGGACGGACTGAACCCGAAAATGGGCACCGAAGCCCGGAATATGATGAAGCTGATCGAAACTTGGGCGGACACGACGCGGGATAGAGATTACTCAGACGGTAGCTAGGCGCTGGTACGCCCGAGAGAAATCCGCCAAGAAGGAATGAAGCAGAAACACAGGCCAAGCCTGCTACAGCTAGTAAGACGGTGAAGCGTATGACCATGGAGTAGGTACCGCTCTCCGCATTTCAGTCTTTTCCGATTGACGCTGGATACCGCGAGCATATGGTCTGGCTAAGCCCCTATTTGCCGGGCTCAATCAACTCTCCGCTACAAGGACGTGAATCAGATGAAAACCATACTGACCAGCGTTGCCATCCTGAGCTGCGCCCCCCTCGCATCCGCCGAAGAGAAAACCGCCCTCGCCGAAGCTGCCGAAACGATGAAGCCCATCATCGAAGTACCGGCACAATATCTCGAGAAAAGCATCATGCAAGGCCTTGCCGACGGAAAAGGGCCACTGGCAGAAGGGGCCAGAAGAAACCTCAAGATGCAGGCTCAACGCGACAGGGAAGCCAATAGAGGGGTACGCAAATCCATGAAGGAGTGTATTAAGCCTGGCAACGTAATCGACGATGACGTCAAAGAGTGTACTGAAGGAACCAGAGAAAAAACCTGGTAGTGCAATAAAAGTTTCGCCATATAAAGCCAGCACGAACCGCAACAAAGGCTCTAAAGCATCCAGCTAAAACGCACCTCTAATACAAAAATAAATGCACATCTAAGCGGGAATTTTTAATTCTCTTAAAAAAGTTCCCCTTGCATTATCGGTAGGCAGCTAACACCATACAGTGTCTCTATTTGCTTCAAAAAAATATTTTGCCCCCCATAGCTTGGGTGCCTGACCTTGGCAGACGCTATCTTAGGAGCCACTCTACTTATAGATGAAACGGCATCATTCCCCACTGCAATTAATCGCCGAGGCCGGAGGATGGCAACCAACTCCGTTAAAATTTCTTCGCCGATCTTTCTCTCGGCAGCATTGTGGCTTCTATTCGAAAACGGTTCCCCGACTTCATGAGGATGAAGCGGAAACACGTTCCAAAGAAATATATTATCTTCGATACACCTTAACGCATCCCATATCACGGATGCTGTTCTCTCTTTGCAGGGTTCCCCCTTAGTAGTTCTCTGCGCACATAGAGACCATCGCTCTGCGTATTCTTCAGCATGGATCTCATCCGTTAACGCTAGTCCCGTGCGACGCCCACCTCGGTAACCCAAATCTCTCCCAATCCATATAGCGTCGACTTCAACAGAAGCAGCTTTTTCCAACATACCCAAAAGCAATTGAAATCTAATCTTATCTGCCGCTTTAACATCAAAAGCACTGCAAACCTGCGAGTAAGGATTGAAGCTATTACTGGTAGTAACTGCCGACAATCTTCGGGCAAATTCTTTCGGTTTCATTTGCAGCCCTCGGCAGGCCGAAAAGTTATTGAACGTTCAATTCTACTACCAATTATCGTTCCCTGCTTATATTTTTTTAGCTCCCGAAATACGCTATAGCCATCCAAAATTGCCTTTTCGAACAACTTATATGAACATCGCTCAACTTCATACCCCTTAACAAATTGCTTAACTGTCTTTAGAACATCGAAGGATATTCTGTCCTGCCCTTCAAAATAGTCATTCTCTTTTGCCAAAGAGAACACCCACGCACTCAACCCTTCCTCAATAACAATAGCTCTTCCACCATCCTGTGACTCATCGACTCCGGGATTACTTTTCCTTTTTTGCTTCAGTAGTGCTCGGAACACCGGTGACCAATGCAAAATGGCAGCATAAGCCATATGAAATACATCATGAAATCTATATCCATCTTCAACTGCAATATTATCGGTTAAAGGGTCACCGATAAAAACACCATGCATTTTCATGTATGTTTTTCCATTGGATCTTTGGCTTACCTCAATTTCAAATTTCCTCGGCAACTGTTCATCTACATGTTCTTCAGCATCAAAGTCTGGCGAACTAGATAAGTCTATGGGAGAAAATCTGCTCAATGACTTATCCAGGTTGAAGTCAACGACTGCTTTAAAACTGACACCTGATGCCGACATCAAAGCGATATAGCTTTCAAAAAAGCCAGAGAGCGCCGCTTGATCTATAGATGTTTCCGACTTCTCTAAAATTACTGCCGCATTTTTACCAAGTGCAGTACTGGCCTCAATCACGCTGATCTCAACCGGCGATGGCACAAGTGCAAGCGGAAATCTCTTTATTCCCGTAGGGGCAAGTTGGTAAGGCTTCCCACTAATAAAAGGAGCAGCAACGGTGCTCAAAGTTAATCCTTTCCTGCTGCACAAACGGCAGAAATACCAAAGTACGTCTCCAAGCTCTTCTATAAATGAGTGATTTGTGTCAAAAGCCCCTGCGTCACGCCGTGCTTTTTTTGACACAGACAGAACGCTTCCCACCTCCCCAAATAGCCCAAAAACTATTAATTCATCTGCATCATCCCCAAGAGTATCGGTAGGTTCAATGTCTCGCTCATAGTCCGATAAAAAGCTAACAAGAGTCATATAAAAGTCCCTCTTTTTGTCCATCTTTCCGGAGTAGATATCTGTCCTTTAATCTGTCCCCTATACCAAACCAAGAAGCTATCGACAAACTCTCGAGAGAATTCACACTTATGGGCGCGCGCAACAATTAACGCATTAAATTCTGGCGGCAAATCAACTGCATCTTTCCCCCAGTATGAAAAATTACTACCAATCAGAACATTGTCTGTAGTTCCGGTATCTGCATCAATGTTTTCCTGAATTGGGCTACCATCCTCGTTGGTATGATGGGAATTTTCTTGATGCCAAGTACCATCGCTCTTTCTGTGGTATATGTTGTCCCCGAATGAATACTTATAAGACATGTTAAGTCTTGGCTTTTTAGCCTGATATTGCTCTCCTTCCCAGTACTCATCAAAACTTACTTTTGAGCCAACCTCCATCACATAACAAATCTTATTCCCCATATCTCTAGGGGTTATACCAACAATATAATCTCCTACATTCGCATGCTTTCTTATCTGAGGCTTACACGTGGCCAGCGTACAGAATCCATGGAATGGATTTGGCGCAAATCCATAATCTCTAGCGACTACATATGAGAAAATTCTCATTTCTTGTTGCCGCATTTATATCTTTTGAATGGACGATCCTCTCTCATAGTGCCGTCACCGTTTTGCCATTCCCGGGGCTGCTCGGCAATTGCCTCGGGAAGGGCTGCAATATTAGGAATTAAAACATCTCCCAATTGTTCAAATCCGGAAGCAATTTCCGCACCTTGATCAAGGGAGATGCAAATAACTTTTATATTCAACCTTGCGGCCTCAATCAATGCAAGGTCAATACATTTGTTTCCTTCATTCTCTCGAGATCCAAAATATACAAGAACCTTGGCATCAGTTAGGCGGGAAATTATCTCTTCCCTCTGTGTGCATTCAGAATCGAAAGGCTTTGCAAGCTCAAGAATATCAATATTGCAAGCTGAATCGGAAAGTACCTGCTCAATCTCCCCAACGAGAGCGAGTTCACTTTTGTTTAGAAGGGCAAGAACATTCATATAAAAACTCCTACTCAATTTCGAGATTTTTAAAGGCAAACAAAAACCCAAAGCCTAATATTTTTATTCATCTCCTCCCTGAAGAGTGGTTGTATAAGGCACAGCCCGATGACTTACTTGTCTGTTGAGGTCAATAGATCTCTTGTCCCCCGACAAACAGGGAACTTAGTACACCCCCAAAACTCAGACCCAACATAGGATCCTCGTCTGGCAGTTCTAATCACCATTCGTTCGTTACACGCGGGGCAATGAGGGGGGCATAAACTACGTGCATGACCAGTATCATCATTTTTATTTTTTGAAGCGGGTTGCATAATTTCAGATAGATTGCTTATCCACCTTTTAAGCAAGGCGCCGTCAACTAGCTGTATATTTCTACCATCAGCGAACGATTTAGCTTCTGCAGTAAATCTTCCCGAGGTCACAACGAAACCTCCTGCGGCTCCTTCCGCAGTCATCACACCGAAGAACTCTCGAATAACCGTGACACCAACGCTAATAGCCTTCCACTGTTTGCACTGAACTAGGTACTTGTCCGTTCTCAAGTGCAGCACGAGGTCAACGCCACCATCCGGTCCGTTACCGCCTTTCTCGATAACGGTGAACCCCTTACGGCGGAAGGTTTCGCCCACCAACAGCTCAAACTCGCGCCAGCTGATACCTTCAATGGTTTTCCCTGACTCGCGCGCATTCGTCACGTTTGCATGCAGCTTCTTGCGTTCGGCCCTGGCAAGCACAGAGCCAATTGCTCCAATCACGCATACCGCCGGCAGCACGAACTGGCCGAAAAAGGCAAAAGTACGAATGAGCTGCCCGGCAACTGATTGCCCCATCTGGTGCAAGTCCTTGGGGACTTCGGGCTGACTGTTGGCGATAGGGTGAAGAACGAGCCAGCTGCCCAAGGCAATGAGCAGGCTCACCCACCAGGGTAGGCGGCTAGCGATCTCGATGAGGTCCTCGATGAGCGAGGTTCTGCGGCGACGAGCCATCCGTGTCTCCTAAATACGCATCCATTCATGGCCAGAGGCCATACATGGAAGCTATCCTGAGACGCTAGTACCCGTAAAGACTCTAGGGTGACTACATAACGCCAATTGTCAGAAACAGCCTGTCGAAGTGAGGTTTTGTCGCCTTTGAAAGGCCTGATTTACAAGGCTTCGGGCGCGCACGGGGTGCCTCTCATGCGATTCATAATGCTGATGTCCCAGGTTCAAGTCCCGGTGTAGCCACCATCTCTTAAAAGGGGTTTAGCGAAAGCTAAACCCCTTTTTCTTTGTCTGCGAAAAGTCATTCCTTCCCCGGCTACTCAGCTTCGGCCAGCAAGCCATCTTCATCATTCCGGGTGTCATTTACCCGCAACGAAACCCGGTGTCCCACAAAGTCTTCCCGCGCGTGTTGAATCAGGTCGTCCACCGCCTCGTTACGGGTGGCAGTAGACAGCCATTCCTCGAAGCTTTCCGGCGCCACCACCACAGGCATGCGGTGGTGGATATTTTCGATGCTCGGCGCAGCGGGTCTGGTGAGTAGGGCGCAGGAGAGAACCGGCTCGCCGTCGGGGTTCATCCACTGGGACCAGAGGCCTGCGATTGCGATGATGGGATCGATGGGGCTGTGGATGAAGTACGGCTGGTGGACTCTCCGGCCCGCCAGGTTGCGCAGGTTTTCCTTCTCGTTCCACTCATACCAGCCCAGCGCGGGCATCAGACAGCGAGTGCTGCGCAGGGCTTGTCGCCATAAGGGTTTGCCGGCGGCTTCTTCGCTGCAGGCATTGAAAGAGAAGCGCGGCGGCGCGGGGTCATTCCACCAGGAGGGGATCAAGCCCCAGCGGGCAGGCAGCAGTTCGAGTTGGCCACTTTCGTCGTGGCGCAGGATGGGCACGGTCATGGTCGGGGCGACGTTGTAGCAGGCCTCCAACCAGCGCGGCGGTGTGCGCGCACCGATGTGCCAATAGCGTTCGATGGCAGCCTCTTCGGGACTGACGTAGCGTCCGCACATGCCGGGCACCTTGAATAAAGTGGTGCCTTGAGCTTAGTTCGCCGGTATGCCCGGCGGCGTCATCGCTGCGTGCGGGACTGGCCGATGTGCTTCGCCGCGGTGTCGATCAGGAACCACAACGACAGAGGCGCGCCGAGGAACAGGAAAGGGATCATCAGGAACAGGCCGTAGCCAACCCAAGCGGTGATGTCCGCACTACCGGCCAGGCAGTCCTGCAGGTTCTTCGCTCCGCCCTGGCAGTTGGCGTAGCCATATCCCCAGGAGCCCAGTTGCCAACCGATGCCGGAATAAGCTGCCGGTATGACGGCGAGCAGGTAGCGCGCCAGCCAGCTAAAACGTGAAGCCCGCCAGAACAGAAGTACCGGCGGGACGAAGAGTGCCAGGGCGAGTATCAGTAGCTTCATGCGTGCTCAGCGATGCGATGCGCGCCAGCGGTGCAGGCAAGACAAGCGGCGAGATAGGCCAGCAAAGCAACCAGTAAAGCCTTTGCCCAGACAAAGACAGCCATTCTTCTATCCAACTGCTCACTCAGCGCCTGACCGCGGGGCTCCGCCATCATGCTCTTCGTCAACTCATAAACCTGTTCATGAGCTTCACAGCGGTACTCCTTGTAGATGCGCTCTACCTCGGCAGCATATTTCTGCCCCACCACGGTCTTGGCGTAATCGACCTGCATGTGCTTGCTGATCGCGCTGTTGACTCCGGTCAAAAAGGAGGTAACACAGTAAAGGCCAGCTGCAATGAGAAGCTTACGCCAGGAAGGTTTGAAGTAGCGCAGGATCATCCGTGTCTCCGTGCCTTGAGGGGTGGCGCACGTTAGCACACAGACAGGCGTCGCTTCACGACTTGATGCTCAGCCCAACCGCTGCAACACGCCCCGCCCGATCACCCGCGTCGTCTCGCCCCCGAAGTCCACACTCCCCTCCTCCCGCAGGAATGCATCCACCGCCCCATCGATGCAATCCGCCAATTCCGGTAACTGCCAGTGATGCCGCAGCAACATGCCGGCACTGAGAATGGCCGCGAGCGGGTTGGCGCGGCCAGTGCCGGCGATGTCCGGGGCGCTGCCGTGGACGGGTTCGGCCAGGGCAATGCCGGCGCCCAGGTTGAGCGAAGGTGCAAGGCCCAGGCCGCCGCCCCAGTGGCTGGCGAGGTCGGAGAGGATGTCGCCGAAGAGGTTGGTGGTGACGATCAGGTCGAAAGACTCCGGGCGCTCGACCAGTTGCAGCGCGGCCACATCGACCAGGCGTTCGTCGAGCACGTCGCTCCAGCCGTCTTCGGCCAAGCGGTCGCGGCAGGTGTCGCGGAACAGGCCGCAGGTGAGCGGCAGGACGTTGGCTTTGTGCACGAGGGTGATGCGCCGTGCGTTGCGCAGGCGAGCAAGCTCGGCGGCGCCAGCGGCGAGGCGTTCGCAGGCGGTGCGGCTGATGACCCGTTCGGCGATGGCGACGCCTTCCGCCTCCCAGTGCTCACGGCCGCTGTAGAGGCCTTCGCTGTTCTCCCGCAGGACCAGCAAGTCGATGCCTGCGCGCGGCGAGACGAATGGGCGCGAGCGTACGGGGCGCAGGTTGAGGTTCAGCGCCAGCGCTTGGCGCAGGCTGAGGATGGCGCTGCGGTAGCCTTCGACCTTGTGGCTGGGCGAGGAAACGGCGCCGAACAATCCGGCGCCGCAGTCGCGCAGGCGGTCATAGGTAGTGTCAGGCACCGAAGTGCCGTGGCGCTGGAAGCAGTCCCAGCCGGCTTCGGCTTCTTCTACCTGCAGGTCAGGCAGCAGGCGTCGCAGGACTTCCACGGCGGCGGGCACGACCTCGCGGCCGATGCCGTCACCGGGAATGACACACAGGCGTCGGCTCAAGACTGACCGAGCGGGCGCAGGCGGTATTGCGGCGGCAGTTGGTCGAGGCCGCTGACGGTGACGTTGAGGTCCTTCCAGATACCGTCCTTGATCCCGTAGATGCAGCCGTGCACTGAGAGCTTCTGACCACGGTGCCAGGCGTTCTGGACGATGCTGGTGTGGCTGACGTTGGCCACCTGCTGTATGACGTTGAGCTCGCAGAGACGATCGACGCGCTCTTCTTCCTTCTCGAACTGACCGAGGTGGTCGCGGTATTCGTAGGCGAGGTCGCGGATGGTGCGCAGCCAGCCGTCGATCAGGCCGAGCTGGGTGTGCTGCAGCGCGGCGCGCACGCCGCCGCAACCATAGTGACCGGTGACCAGGATGTGCTTGACCTTGAGCACGTCGACGGCGAACTGGATGACCGACAGGCAGTTGAGGTCGGTGTGCAGCACGACGTTGGCGACGTTGCGATGGACGAACAGGTCGCCCGGCAGCAGGCCGACGATCTGGTTCGACGGCACGCGTGCATCGGAGCAGCCGATCCACAGGTATTCGGGAGTCTGCTGGCGGGCCAGTTTGGCGAAGAACTCGGGGTCCTCCTCCTTGATGGCTTCGGCCCAGCGGGCGTTGTTGTCGAACAGTTCCTGCAGATCGCTCATGTCCGGCTCCTCATCATTGGCTGGCGGCACCTTACGCAGCGCAGGCGTGACTGACAAGCGGCATCAGTGCACGGCGTTGAGCCGCCACCAGCGCGGTGGACGCGGCGCCTGCTGCAGCGCCAGCTGGTGCCAGGCGTCGTGCCAGGCCTGGCCTTCGGCAGCGAGGCGCGGCCAATCCAGCGTGCGCCGATCCAGGGCGCCGAGCAACTCGGTTTCCAGCCAGCCGTGGCCGGCGCGCAAGGCATCGGCGAAACCGGGATCGGCGAGGGCGCGCTGGTGCACGGTCTCGAAGCGCCACCAGAGTGAGTCCTCCACGGCGTCGGTTTCGCGGCTGAGCAGCCCTTCCCCGGCGCGCTCGTCGAAACCCAGCGGCTGGAACATGGACAGACAGGGTGCAGAAGTACCAGTGGCGGCCAGGCGCGGAGATTCACCGTCGAGCCGGGCGATGAGGCTGGCGGTGGTCTGCGAGGGGCGCCAGAAGCTGCCGGCATGCAGGCAGATCTGCCGGTTGTCGTGCAGGTTGAAGCGGTGCCCGCGGTGACCGTGGCTGCGCAGGGCGACGACCAGCGCCAGCCAGTCGACTTGCGCCGGGCAGTGGGCGAGGAAGTCTTCGTTAAGCTGGCGGCGCTGGTGGGCACCTGCAACCCAGGGCAGCACGCGGCCATCAAAGGCGCGGGCGAAGTGGAAATCGCCGCGGCCATTCCAGCAGCCGAAGCGGCGTGCCTGGGATTCCAGGTCGGGGCTGGCGAGATCGTAGTCATGGCCCAGGGTCAGGGCGTTGGAGATGGCCCAGCGCTCGACCTTCTTCGCCGCCCACAGGCGCCCGGCGGTTTCCAGCACCCAGGCTTCGTCGCGGTCAGCGATCAGGTAGCTATTGTCGTAGCGCATGCGCTTGTTGCGATAGCCGGCAGGGCCACCCTGCCCATGGCGCTCCAGCAGTCCGGTGATGACCGACAGCGCCTCGCGGGCGCTGCTGCCGCGCTCCAGCCCCAGGCGCAGCAGGTCCATGCCGAGCAGGGCTTCGCCGTCGCGCTGGGTCAGTCTGGTGAACACGGCTTCGTTGCCGATGGCCACGCCCTTGTCGTTGACGCCCATCTCGGCGCCCCACAGCCAGGCCGGCTGGCTGAGGATGACGCCATGGCGATGGGAAGCCTGGGGGATCTCCAGATAGGTGGTGCGCACCTTGGCCGCGCTGTCGCCGCTCACAGCGGGCAGGCGGATCAGGCGTTGCGTTTCGGCAGGCTCGCGGTCGCTGTTCTTGGCGAACCAGGTGGCCCCGCCGCTACGCAATACCAAGGTGTCGCACATAGTCTTCCTCCCCGTGATCTTCCCGCGCGCCCAGCACTTCCCGCGCCGCACGCTCCCCGGCCTCCACGGCCCCGTCGAAATAGCCCATCCAGCGCGTTGCCGTTTCGGTGCCGGCGAAGTGCAAACGCCCGTAGGGTTCGCGCAGGCGCGCCGCGCCGCTGCTCCACAGCCCCGGCGGGAACAGGGCGGCATAGCAGCCCCGGGCGAAGGGTTCCTCGGCCCAGGATTTGTCTACGTAGTCCATCGGCTGGAGCGCCTGCTCACCAAAGTAGCGGGCGAAGCACTCCAGCACCTGGCCGCGGCGCTCGTCAGCGAGGCGGGCGTTCCACTGGCGCGCTTCGTCGCCTTCGATAAAGCCCAGCAGCACGCCGCGCCCGGAGTCGGGGACGCTATTGTCGAAGGTCAGGCGAACCGGGCCGATCTCACTGGTGGCCTGGCCGGAGAGGCCTTTGTCACGCCAGAACGGGGTGTCATAAAGCGCCATGCACTTGATCACCGAGCCCTGCGGCAGGCGTTGCAGCAGTTGATCGCGCCAACTGGGCAGCAGCGGCTCCTGGGTAATCCGCAGCAGTTGAGTGGGCGGCACGGCGAAGATGACACGGGCGGCCTGGTGCGTACCGCGGTCGGTGATCAGCTCGACGCTGCTGCCGTTCTGCCGCACGGTGCGCACCGGCTCGCCGGTGATGACGTCTGCGACACGCTCGGCGAGTGCTTCGCTGATGCGCTGGGAACCGCCGAGGATGCGGTCCTGCTGGGCGCCGCCCTCGACGCCCAGCAGGGTGTCGAGGTTGGTGCCGCTGTGGATGTAGAACAACACATGGAGGAAAGAGAGGTCATGGGGGCTGGCGGCAAGCACGGCGCCGCTCATCAGCTCGAAGACCTTGCGCCCGGTGGCGGTGCGCACGTTGCGCCGCAGCCATTCGGCGAAGGTGAGGCTGTCCCAGAGCTCGGCCTTGGGGTGCAGGCTGGGGTCGCTCAGGGGGATTTCCCGCGCCATGCGGTCCAGGCGTACATGAGCCTGAAGGACATCGAGCAGAACGTGGGGAGGAAGTTTCGGAATAGCGCCGCGATAGGGCCTCAGGCGATTCCCGAAGAGAGTGAGGTTGTCGCCCTGGTTCCACTGCGGATAGGTCGACAGGCCGAGTTCGGCCAGCAGGGAAAGGATGCGTTCCTGGGTCGGGCCGACCCACTGGCCACCCACCTCGACCACCTCGCCGCTGGCGAAGCGATGGTTGAGGGTGCGCCCACCGACGCGCTTGTTCGCTTCGATCACTTTGACCCGTTGCCCGGCTTGCGCCAGGCGCCAGGCCGCGGTCAGCCCCGAAATACCGGCGCCCACCACGATCACATCGCTGCGATTCATGTCTGCGACCTTATGTTCTTGTTGTTATTGGGCTTAAGCGTAAGCCAGGAATCGTCCTCGGAGAAACCCGAATTGTGGGAAATTTCCAGGCTTTGCGGAGGATGAAATGTCGAGGGCTCTAGCCTGGGCTATCCCGGAATGAAGCGATCTGGACAGGCCGGGATGAATGGCGCGGCGGCGAGATAATCGCGGACAGATCTCCCACGCAGTCCTGGATTCCGGCGTGCGGGGTAGCGGGGAGTCTGGGGAAGTTCTCGTAGGATGGGTGGAGCGGAGCGATACCCATGCCGCAGACGCACCGATTGATGGGTATCGCTTCGCTCCACACCATCCTACTTCCTGGTCAGTGCGAAGAAGCCCGCGTGGGGGGCGCTCAGTCGACCAGCGTGCAGGCCATCACCAGCGCGTCTTCACGGCCGCCGACTGCCGGGTAGTAATCGCGGCGACGACCGATTTCATTGAAGCCGTAGCGCTCGTAAAGGCGATAGGCGGGACCGTTGGAAGCGCGGACTTCGAGGAAGCATTCCACTCCGCCTCGCTCGTGGGCGCGCTTCATCAGGTGTTCCAGCAGCGCCAGCCCCAGGCCACGGCCCTGGCTCTCCGGCTTGACGGTGATGTTGAGCAGGTGCGCTTCATCGAGGATCAACTGGATCACGCCGTGGCCGACCTGCTGGGAACCTTCGAACATCACCCAGCATTCATAGCTTTTCAGCCCATCGGCGAAGGTGCCGCGCGTCCAGGGGTGGCTGAAGGCGGCGTATTCGATCTTGAGTACGGCATCGAGGTCCGCCTCGGTCATTGGGCGGAAAGAAACAGCGTCGCTCATGCAGGTGCCTGACTCATCCAGCGTTGCCGCACTCGGCGCATGGCGCGCCAGAGGTCGGCTTTCAAAGTGGGTTCTTCGGCCAGGCGCTCGAGGCCCGGCAGTGCCCAGGCTACGCCCAGGCCTTCGACCTGCAGCTCGCGCAGCAGGGACTCTTCATCGCCCTCGCCGGCAAAGCGTACGGCGGGCATGCCGACCAGCCACAGGCAGGAGCACGGGGCGCCCTCCTCCAGCCGCGCGGCGACGAACCCCTGAACGAACTCGCGGGCGGCTTGCGGGCCCTGGTCCATGTTGCCGCGGGAGAACAGCGGCCAGCGTACCGGCTCGCCCATCAGTTGCGGGCTATCCGGCAGGCCGGCGGCGCGCAGCAGGTCCTTGAGCAGCAGGTAGGCCGGGTCGCGGCTGGCCAGCGGCTCGCCGGTGGGCAGTTCGACCAGCAAGGTGCATTCACCGGCACGCAACAGTTGCAGGGCAAAGCGTGGCGGCGGCGCGACCGGCGCGCGGACAGCCGGTTCGGCTTCCGCCTCGGCCGGCTCTTCGGCCTTGACCGCAGCAGCCGGCTTGGCCGCAGCGCCGACCTTGGGCAGCAGGCGCGCAGCGATCGAGCCGGGTTCTGCCGGCATTGCCGGTGCAGCAGGCGAGGGGGCGGCAACCGGGGCGACGGCCTCGCGAGCCACCGCAACGGACGCGGGAGCAATCGGCTCGGCTACGACGGGCGCAGGCGTTTCCAGCAACTCCGGGCGCGACGGAGCGGCGAACGGCAGCACCACGCGCGGCAGCCAACTGGCGACCTGCATGGCGCCAAGGTAGGCGCGGCGACGGGCTTCTTCGATCAAGGGGCGTTTACCTGTGGGTGGTGCCTGCGCGAGCAGGCCGACACGACGAGGCGGGATTGTCGCGTGAAACGCGCTGGGGGGAAAGGCCGGCGGGCGGAGAGCCCGTGCGTTTCGCTTACGGAGTGCCGAAGACGTAGACGTTGCCGGTGAGCTTGACCGCACCGGTAGCCTGGTAGGTGAGCAGGTTGGTCTGCTGCAGGCCGCTGCCGGAAACCTTGCCCTGGTTGGCGCCGCCCAGGGTGAACTGCAGGTTGGTGGCGCTGGCGTTGGTCAGGCCGATCTTCATGGCCTGGCGGTTGAACAGCGCGCCGTCACCGTTGAAGCCATTGTTGATGGTCACCATGTCGATGGACATGCCGTCGAAACTGAAGGTGCCCTTGATGTTGTCCAGCACGATGTAGCCGGTGCTGTTGAGTGGCTGGATCGCCAGGCGCGCGCCACAGCCGCCGGTGCAGCGGGTATCGGCGGTGTTGGCGGCGAGGTTGAAGCTGACGCTCAGGCTGACGCCGTCCTGGCCGCTGACATCGGCCATTTCGCTGTCGTCCAGCCCGCGCATCTCGCCGTGGGCGGCAAAGGTGGCCAACAGCAACAGCGGGGCCAGGAGTCGGCTCGAAAGGCGTGCAGTTTTCACGGCGAGTCTCCTCATGCGCTAGCGCGGCAGGTTCACGGTTCGAACGTTCAGGTAGTCGATACGCAGGCCACGGATGGCCTGGGAGCCGACGTCGGTGCCGCTGATGTTCAGGTTGCCGATGCTGATATTGCTCTTCTGCACGTTCTGGTAGAAGGCTTCGTGGTTGGCCCAGGTAACGCCCGGCGCACTGAGCACCAGGTCGCCGTTGCTGGCCACGGAGAGCGTTGCCGGCTGGTAATTGGCATCGCCCAGGTTGAGGTCGAAGTAGACGTTCTTGGCCACCACCTTGTTGCTGTCGGCGCAGTTTTCGCAGCCGGCGATGATCAGTTTGTCGGCATACATCTGCAGGCTCATGGAGGCCTTCAGCCCGGCGGCGTCGCCCCACAGGTTGAGGTAGGAGCCGTTGAGGGTGAAGTTCTCCAGGGCGATGGAGAAGAAGTCCGTGCGCGTGGTGGTCGCGCCTGCCGAGCCATTGCTGTTGTAGGCCGTGCTGGGCAGGGTGAACTTGGTGGCGATGCCGATATCCAGCCCCTGGATACGCGTACCGGAGGAAGTCTGCATGGCGCCGGCCACCAGTTGCACCGTGGAGACGTTCTTCTCGGTGCGCGTAATGGTGCCGCTGACGCAGGTGGTGGCGCTGCCGCCTTGCGCACCGCAGAGCTGGACGAACTTGTCGTAGTCGCTGGCGCGCTGGCTGAGGGTGACGCCGTTGCGACTGACGGACCAGGCGGCGCTGAGGTTCTGCTGGGCAGCCGTGAGGTCGCTGGTGCTGGTGTTGTAGGTGTCCACCGAGGCGTTGTAGTTCTTCACCGCGGTGTTGTTGTTGCAGGCGGCGAGGATACCGCAGTCGTACTTCGTCCCCAGCGCCGGGCGGTCCACGCACCAGAGCCCGCAGACCTGGGCAGGCGCCGAGGTGTAACGGGTATTCATGGTGTTGTAGTTGGTCTTCTGCACCGCCTGGGCCGCATCGACCTGGGTCTCGCGCTGGTTGACCACCGCCATGTCGGCGTCGATGCCGGACTTGAGGCTCACCATGTTGTTCGAATAGGTCGTGAGCAGCGTGTCGCGCTGGGTCTTCAGTGCGCTCAGCTCGCTGTTGATCTTGGTCGTGGCCTGGGCCGGGTTGGTGCAGCCGGCATCACCGTAGAGGCAGCCCTGATAGTAGGACCAGAGGCCGAACTTGTGGGTATCGTTGATCGGGTCGGTCCAGGTCGGCGTCATCAGTTGCAGCGCTTCCTGGTTGGCCGGGATGTTCAGCCCGGCCTTGTACTTGATCGGCCCGAGGGTGAAGGGGTGCATGGGCGTACCGAGGTAGGCCTTGGTATCCAGCGTGCCACGCTGGCTGCCGGCGCCCTTGATGTAGGCGCCGGTGATGTCCACCTGCACGTCCTGGTTGGCACTGTTCTTCACGCCGGTGATCTTCGAGGTCGCAGCGGCCTGGTCGTAGCTGAAGCCATCGATGAAGAAGCCCAGGCCCGCGCCGCTGACCTCTTCGAGCTGATCATCATCCAGGGCCTTCATGCCCAGCGCCGGCAGGCTGACCAGGCAACCGGCGAGGCAGGCGAATACTGTCGCGCGCCAGCTCATGTCAGCGCTCCTCATGTCAGCAACCCGCCGCTTGCGAGCCCATGCAGGTCGACTGCCGGGGCAGGCCGCGCAGGGCGTCGTAGAGGTTGATCAGGATCGGGTAGACCGCATCCGCGCCGCTCCCCACTTTCGGGAAGTTGGCGAAGGCGCCGGACTGGGTGTTGACGAAATTGCCGGCGTTGGCCAGGTCCTGCCAGGGCACGTTCTGGTTCTGCAGGGAGAAGAAGATGCCCTGGGCGCCGGTATTGATGTCGGTGGAGCCCGGCTTGCCGATGTAGATGGTCTTGTAGTTGGTCAGGTCGAAGCAGGTGGTCAACCCCAGCGCCTGGCAATTGCTGGTGGTGGACAGGGTCGGGATCAGCGAGGCGATCAGGCCGCCGGCGTCCGAATGCAGCGAGTCGCCCTTGGCGATGCCGATCTGGGTCGCACGGTTGATCGGTTGGCCATTGATGGTGGCTTCGCCGGTACCGGCCTTGAGCAGAACCACGTCGGCGTATACCGGCGTGTCCCCGGCAACAGCCAGCGCCAGGCAGTTGATCAGGTTCGGGCAGCCGTTGCGGGTGTAGTAGTCGTAGGCGATGGATGCCGGGCCGTAGATCTGCCCCTGTAGGTTGCCGGTGATCGACAGGATGTCACCGGAGAGATCGCCCTGCGCCTTGCCGAAGCCGACCCGTGCGCCCACCAGTTGGCGCACGCCGTTGTTGGTCTGGAAGGCGAACTCGACGTACGGATCCTGGATCTGGAACGGAACCACCTTGGCATCGGCGGAATTGGCGTTGTCCACCCGGCCCAGGGCGAAGTTGTTGATCAGGATATCCGCCGGCTGGCCGGAGACGGTAGTGGAACCGGTGCGGCTGTAGTTGCCCAGGCTCAACTGGTCGATGTTGGTCAGCAGGCTGATATCGGCGCCGAAGTTGAGCCGGGTGTACTGGTAGTTCTGGTAGGTGGAAGCGTCGACGGTGAGCATCGCGCCCTGGCCGGAGATGGCGGACAGCTCTTCATCGTTCATCGACTGCATGCGCGCCTGGGCGGAAAAGGCCAGCAGGCCGCCGCAGAACAAGGCAAAGGCACGCATGAGCGGACCGGAGGACTGACGCATGGCACTCTCCTTTCCTGGCCCCCTGTTCGCGAGAGCCTGTTGTTATTCGTCGGGCTTATCGGGTCAGGAAGCAGGTCGAGACTCGGCGCCGTGATGCCACTATAGGAACTCACCCGCCACGGCGGGCCGACCCATAGTCGAGTAAATCGCTCCGAACGATAGACGAAGAATGGAAAGTCCGGGCCCGGTTGTTACCCATCGTCACACCCGGGTGACAGACTCGGGCGGCCGAAGGCTCACTGGTGGCGGAACAGGCCGATCAGGTGCTCGGCGATCGCGCCCTTGATGGCGTCCAGGTTCAGCCGCGAATGGGCCTGCAGCTTGGCGGTGTTCAGGCGATGCAGGTGCAGCGAGGGCATGCGCGCCTCGTACTCGCGCAAGTCGCCCTTCACCAGCACCGGCAGGAAGATGTCCCCACGCATGCGGTAACGGTTGATCAGCAGCTTCAGGCCATCCTGGAAGGGCAGCTCCCGCGACGCCACCAGCCGGTGCTCGCCGGGGATCTTCAGGTACAGGCCGCTGTAGCCCATGGTCTCGCCGGGCAGGATATGGATGCCGGTGGGCTCCACCGCATCGCCGGGAATGTCGTGGAAGGTGTCGAACCAGGCCTGCTCGTCCGGGAGGATGGTGATGCCGCCCTCCTGGCTCTCCGGAATCACGAAGCTGTAGTTGCTGTAGAGCTTCTCGACGTACGACGAATAGATGCACAAGCGATTTTCGAAGCGCTGCAGGAAAGCGATGGCTTCATTGCGATCGGTGATCGCATCCAGGTCCCAGTCAAGGTCGTTCTGGCGTTCCAGTTCGGCCCAGCGGGCTTTGGCAAGTGCGGCGTCGTAGGTCATGGCAGCGATCAGCCTTTCGATATCCCGGCTCTGATAACAGGCTATGGCAAAAAACTTGCCAGAAAATTCAGTGAGTTAGCCCTGATTTTCCGTGAACCAGCGCACACCTGGGGCGCTGTCGCGGTCGCAAACTGACGCGTTTCGTCACCCTGTCGGCCAGGGGGGGACCTTTGCAGTACAATCGCCCCCTTTGTTCATTCCGGGCCCAACCAAGCCGATGATCGACCCACGACGCGTACTCCGCGCCCTCGCCGAACACTGGGTGCTGCTCGAACCGCTGTGCGAGCGCTTCGACGCCGGCACCTTGAGCCTGGTGGAGCTGCGTATCCAGCTCACCAGCCAGTTGCCCGACAGCACCCCGGTGGACATCACCGCCCTGCTCGACCAGTGGGTCCGCCTGGACATCCTCGTCCCGGTGGCCAAGAGCCCCAACCGCTTCGAGCTGAACGCGCAGATCCACGACTTCCTCGCCTACCTGCGCCAGGAACACCGCCTGGGCCTGTGCCTGGAGATCGAAGCCTACCTGCGCCACCTCGAGCGCCTCGCCGGCTACATCCGCGAGGCTTTCGAGGCGCGCGACGGCAACGACCTGGCCCGGCAACTGCGCCTGCTCGACATGCGCGTGCGCGACGTGCTGAAGAAGCTCGCCAACGACGAACAGGCGCTGGTCGCCGTGGCCGATCGGGCCAAGACCCAGGACCGGCAGATTCCGCTGCGCCAGCGCTATGCGGAAGTCCTGGCGACCTGGGACGAATACGTCGAACCGATGATCCAGCTGGTTTCCGCCGACGGCGCCTTCGAACAGGGCGTGCACCGCGTGGAGCAGGTACTGTTGCGCCTGCTCAGCGAACAGGCGCGCCTCGGCCAACTGGTGGATGACGACCAATTGCTGCGCACCCACGCGCGCATCCTGGAAATGCAGACCACCGCCCAGCTCACCCTGCGCCGTGCCCGCGAATTGCTGCTGCCGTTGCGTGAGGAAGCGCGCCGGCACAACGCGATCACCCGCGGCGCCGCCCTGGCGCTGTCGGTCATCCGTCGCAAGGGTATCGACGCCGTGCCCCAGGCGGCGATGCCGATGTTCACCCGGCCGCAGAGCAACTTCCTCGGCACCGCCTCGCAGGTCGAGAGCTACGTCTTCGCCCTCGCCAACTTCCAGCCCAAGCCTGCGCATTTCCCCAAGGCCAGCGGCAATCGCAAGAGCGACGGCCCGCAGCGCTCGCCACGCACCGCGCGGGAAATGCTCGACCGCTGCCAGGCCGCGCTGCCCCTGCCGGACCTGATGCAATGGCTGCTGGAGCAGGAACCCGAAGGCGCCACCGACGAACTGCTCTACTGGTTCTCGCGCCTGTCGCGCGATGCCCGCTTCCAGCGCGACCGCCTCGAGCGCGCGCAATACGACACTCTCCAGCACAGCGTCAGCCTGTGCTCCTTCGCCCTGATCGCCGGCCCGACCGCTGGCAAGGACAGCAAGAGCGAATCGCATGCAGATTAATCTCACCGAAATGACCCAGCTCGCGCCGATCTTCCGCGAGCTGTTCAAGGGCTTCCACATCAGCCGCCGTGATCCGGAGCTGTACAGCCAGCTGTCCAACCAGCAGGACGCCTACCGCGCGCTGTTCCGCAGCCTGGGCTACGAACTGGTCTGCGATACCCGCGGCTTCTACTACTTCGTCCCCGAGCAGACCGGCGCCCAGGTGAACAAGACCGCCCAGCGCCTGGCGCTGTTCACCTTCATCCTGGTCGAACACCTCGCCGACCAGGGCCGCGACCCGCTGGCCGTCCTCGACGGCGGCAGCATCGGCCGCGACGAGCTGCCGCCACTGCTGGAGAAGTACCGCGACCTGTTCCTGCAGGCCGAAGTGACCACCCAGGAAGAACTGGAAGAGAAGGTCATGCGCCGCCTCACCCAGCTCGGCTTCGCCGCCGAGGACAATGGCGTGTACCGCTTCCTGCCGCCGATCCACCGCTTCCTCGACGTCTGCCTGTCGGTCCAGCAGGACCGCGACCTGGCCAGCAACCTGCACGCCAGCGAAATGCAGTTCACCGCGCCCGCGCTGATGGAAGAGGACGATGAGCCGGTAGTGATCCTGGAGTCCTACGCCAACGAACCGCTGGAAGACAGCGAAGACGCCATCGTGGTGATCGACGAACCCGCTGCCATCGCGGAAGAAGAGAGCGAAGAAGACGCCCTCGCCCGCGCCATCGCCGAAGAACAGGAGGCCCAGGCATGACCCAGGAACGCTACGGCATCCGCCGCTTCGCCCTGCTCAACACCGCCGGCTACAGCCTCGGCATCTTCCCGCTGGAGCAGCCACTGTCGGTCTACGGCGCGAACAACCTCGGCAAGTCGGCGTCGATCAACGCGCTGCAGTTCCCGATCCTCGCGCGCATGTCCGACATGAGCTTCGGCAAATACAGCCTGGAAGCCTCGCGCAAGTTCTACTTCGCCACCGACACCAGCTACATCCTCATCGAGCTGGACCTGCCCAACGGCCGCCATGTGATCGGCGTCGGCGGCCGCGGTCCGGGCGGCGGCTTCGGCCACCAGTTCTTCGCCTACCAGGGCGAGTTGGACCTTGAGCACTACCAGAAGAACGGTACCTGCCTGCGCCTGCGCGAGCTGTACGCCAACCTCGAGCGCGAGGGCATCAAGTCCTATGAACTGAAGCCCGACGAGCTGCGTCGCCTGCTGGTCGGCGGCCACACCTCAATCCCGCTGGACCTGACCCTGATCCCGCTGCGCTCCACCAGCGAACAGAGCCTGAAGACCTTCCGCTCGCTGTTCATCAACCTGCTGCACATGCGCGAGATCACCGCCGCCAAGCTCAAGCAGCTGTTCCTCGATGCGTTCGAGCACAGCCTGCGTTCGGGCAGCGTCGACTACATCGCCGCCTGCGAAGAAGCCTTCCGCGACGTACGCCGCATGGAAGGTGACTACCAGGCCCTGGTCGCCGCCGGCCCGCTGGTCGAGGCCCTGGCCAACGGCGTGCAGCAGCGCGAACTGCTGCGCGGCAAGATGCACCGTCTCTCGCCGCTGCTGGATAACCTGCTGGGTACCTGGGAAGACTATTCCGGCGCGCGCAAGGAAGAGCTGGTCATCCAGGCCGAGCACTACAAGCGCGAGCAGGACGGCCTGCAGAACGAGCAGCGCGGCAGCACCGCCGAGCTGATGCGCCTGGAGCGCGAAATCAGCGAGATCCAGCGCTGGATGGGCGAACTCGCCGTGCTGAAGAATCGCTTCGCGCTGGTCGATGACGTCAAGGTCCTGGAGCAGCAACTGCTCGCCGCCAAGGACGCCCACGACGAACTGGCCGGCGCCCTGGCGCACTCCCGGCAGTTCTCCAGCGAAGACCTGGAAGAGCGCATGCGCGATCTGGAAAAACGCCTGAAAGGCGTTCGCCAGCAACTCGAGCACGCCGACAACAACAGCTATGCCCGCCTGCGCGAGGAATTCTCCCAGCAGGACGTGGAGCGTCTGATGCGTCTGTTCAACGGCGCGCTGTTCAGCCTGCCGCTGGGCGAAAAAGGCGTGGACCTCGACGAAGCCGGCCAGTGGGTCGGCAGCGTCGAGAAGATCCTCGATGCCTTCAAGGGCGAGCGCTTCGAAGTGCCCGGCCTCTCCATCGATATCTCCACCATCGAGCCGCCGGCCCTGCAGGCCCTGGCTGACCGCGCCGCGCTGCGCGACCAGAAGGAACGCCTGGAGAAGGAGCTCAAGCAGCTCAAGACCCAGCAGGCCGTCGCCGCCGACCGCAATGCCAGCAAGGCGCAAGCGGACAAGTTCTATCAGGACGTGCTCGATGCGCAGAAGGCGCTGGAAGACTTCCGTCGCAGCCAGACGCTCAACGCCGAAGAGCCGGCCAAGCTGGAGCAACTCGCCCAGCTGGAAGCCACCCAGGACGAACTCAAGCGCTCCGCCGACGCCTTCACCGAACGCGTCCAGCAGCTCTCCGCCAAGTTGCAGTTGATCGGCCGCCAGCTGGCCGACATGGAAGCCAAGCAGCGCACCCTCGACGATGCCCTGCGCCGCCGCCAACTGCTGCCGGCCAACCTGCCGTTCGGCATCCCGTTCATGGACCCGGTCGACGACTCCATGGACAACCTGCTGCCGCTGCTCAACGACTATCAGGACACCTGGCAATCGCTGCAGCGCGTGGACGGTCAGATCGAGGCGCTGTACGCCCAGGTGCGCCTCAAGGGCGTGGCCAAGTTCGACAGCGAGGATGATCCGGAGCGTCGCCTGCAACTGCTGATCAACGCTTACGCACACCGCACTGACGAAGCCATGACCCTGGCCAAGGCGCGCCGTGCAGCCGTCACCGACATCGCCCGTACCCTGCGCAACATCCGCAGCGACTACGACAACCTGGAACACCAACTGGCGCTGTTCAACCGCGAGATCAACAAGCGCCAGGTATCCAACCTGCAAAGCTTCCGCATCGTGCTGGCGCCCAACAAGGACGCGCTCAAGCACATCGACCAGATCATCCACAGCGCCGGCCAGTACGAAGAGGGCGAGAACCTCTCCGTCTTCGACCTGACCCAGAGCGCCGAGCAGGATGCGAAGAACGAGGAAGCCAAGGACTACCTGTCGCGCCTGGTGGCGGCGAACAACAACCAGCTGGGCCTGAAGGACCTGTTCGAACTGGCGTTCGAGATCACCAAGATGGGCGGCCAGCCGATCATGCACACCGACATCGACGGTGCGGCATCCAACGGCACCACCATGACCATCAAGGCGCTGACCAACATGTACCTGTTGCTGCACCTGATGGACCGCGAGCAGGCCGGCCGCGTGCGTCTGCCCTACTACCTCGACGAGGCAGCGGACATCGACGAACGCAACCAGTCGGCGCTGCTGGAGACCAGCCTGCAGCTGGGCTTCGTGCCGATCCTGGCGAGCGTGAAGCCGCAGGTCTCAGCCCAGGTTGCCATCGACCTGGAAGGCGGCAGCGGTCCGAACGGTATCTATATCGACGAGGCAGACTGGAAGTACATCCGTCGCCGGGACACTGAAAAGGCTGCGCACAACGACATGGAAGCCAGCGCCGAGCCGGCGTGACACTTTCTCGGCGTTAACGAAAAAGCCCCGCCATGCGGGGCTTTTTCCTTTCCGACTCTGCGCGGCCCTGCACTTGTAGGAGCGAGCTTGCTCGCGAACCGCATAACGCCGAAGCCTATTCGATACCCATTGCTGATGGGTACCGGTGCGCACTACGCCCCCCCCTACAAACGCTGCTCGTGCCCCCATCGAGCCCGTGGAATGAAAAGGGCCGCTGATGCGGCCCTTTTCCTGTACGGCTGAAACTCAGTTCGCCTTCCCAAGCGGAATCTTCGGCGCCCAGTCCAGCCACTTCTCGTCGTACTCGTCGAACAACGCGAAGGTCTGCCCGGGTTTGGCCGGCGAGCCCATTTCGTCGTTGTTCGGTGTCGCGAAGGCCACACCGCCGGCGAGGATGGTTTCCATCGACTCCGTACGCAGCTTCACGCCTTTGAACAAACCTGCGTCGACACCGACGCCACTGGTATTCCAGAAGCGGCTGCCCGTCCGCACCAGCGCCGCATAGCGTGGCTCGATGAGGACGTGGACCAGCACGCGGTCTGCCGTCTCGCCCAACTCGAAGGAAGTGACCTTGCCGACCTGCACCTCGCGGTAAGTCACCGGAACCCCGGCCTTGAGCGAACCCCGTCGAGACGCACTCAGGGTCAGGCGCAGGCCGTCAGCATCCAGCAGGCGGTTGGGTTCGCCACCCAGCAGGCTGAAGCTGGTCTGCGCCTGGCCGGCCTTGGGCGCCGGCAACACTTCGATGTACTGGCCGCTGACGATGGTGCTCAGGTTGGACACGCCGGAAAGACCGACCTGCGGGCCCACTACCCAGAAACGCGTACCCTGCCGGGCGATGCGATCCGCCCCGCGGGTGAGGCGCGCCTTCAGTTGCACGGACTGCAGGTCCTTGCTCAGATCGACCTGCTCAATGCGGCCAACCTCCAGCCCCTTGTAGCGCAGGACGGTGCCTTCCTTCAGACCGTCCGCCGTATCGGCGCGCAGGTCGATGATCTGGCCCTTGAGATGCGCATCGTCCTCGCTGTCGTACAGCGCGAAGCGGCGCACCTTGGTCACCGGCGCCGCCTTCGGGTCCGGGGTATCGAAGGCGATGCCGCCAGCGATCAGCGTCTGAAGCGACTCGCTCTTCAGCTTGATCCCGTCCAGGCCGCCGCTGATGGTGACGCCACTGATGTTCCAGAAGCGCGAAGAGGTATTCACCAGCTTGGCGTACTCCGGCTCGATGTGGACACCGATAATCAGCCGCGAAGGGTCACGACGGGAGAGCTGGTAACTCTGCACGCTGCCCACTTTCATCTGGCGGTAGAGGATCGGTGTACCGACCTCCAGAGAACCCAGTTGATCCGTGGTCAGTACCAGGTGCAGGCCCGGCGAGTCGAGATTCAACGGAGGAGCTTTCGGGCGGATGACGAAGTCACGGGTCGGATCGCCGCCACTGGCGAATCGCACACTCAGGTAGTTGCCCTTCACCAGCGCCTCCAGCCCGGTGATGCCCGCTAGCGAGATGCTCGGCTTGACCATCCAGAACTCGGTCTTGCTGTTGAGGAAGTCCTCGGTGCGCGGGTCCATGGACAAGGTGGCGGTCGCGCCATTGAAATCCTTGTCCATGTCGATGCTCTTCACCGTGCCGACCTGCACGCCGTTGTACATCACCGGCGTACTGCCCGGGGTCAGGCCGCTGACGTCGCTGACCTTCACCTTGACGCTGAGGCCGGCCTGAGCCGCGTCGAAGTCCTCATACAGGCGGAACGGCTTGGTCGGGTCGGTGGGCGGGCTGTCCGGGTAATTGTCAGGCGTCGAGAAAGCGATACCGCCGGCCGCGATGCTCGCCAGCGACTCGGTACGCAGCTTCAGGCCGCTGAGGCTACCGGACAGGGTGATGCCGCTGGCGTTCCAGAAACGCGTGTGCTTACGCACCAGGTTGGCGTAGGCCGGCTCGATGTGAACCTTCACCTCGATGGTCTTCTGGTCCTCCGCCAGGCGGTAGCTCTTCACCTGGCCAACCTGGATCTGCCGGTAGTAGATCGGGCTGCCCTGCTCCAGTGAACCGAGGCGCTCTGCCTTCAAGGTCAGGTGCAGGCCCGGCAGGGAGTCGGACAGCGGCGGCGGCTCCTTCAGCGCGGAGAACTCCCTCTGCTGCTCGCCCTTCACCGGATCGATGGCGATATAGTTGCCGGACACGAGGGTCTCCAGCCCGGTGACGCCGGCAATCGAAACGCGTGGCTTCACCAGCCAGAAACGCGTTCCCTTGCTGAGGTACTCGGCAGCCTCCTTGCGCATCTCCACGGTTGCCGTGACGCCAAGGGTGGGCTGGTTGACGTGAAGGTCGACCACTTTGCCGACGCCGATCCCCTTGAAGATCACCTCGGTCTTGTTGGCCTGGATACCCTCGCCGCTCTCGAACTGGATGTTGATCACGATCCCCGCCTGGTCGTATGCACGCCAGGCCAGCCAGGCACCGATCGCCAGCGCGATCAATGGCAGGATCCAGATTGCCGACCAGTTGGTGGTCTTGCGCATCTTGGGTTTGGGGAGATCACTCATCGTCGTTTTCCGCGTCCGTGTTATCCCAGATCAGCCGGGGATCGAAAGTCACTGCCGCCAGCATGGTAAGCACCACCACGCAGGCAAAGGCGGCTGCACCGAGGTTCGCCTCGATGCTGGCCAGATTGCCGAAGTTCACCAGCGTCACCAGGATCGCGATGACGAAGATGTCGAGCATCGACCAACGGCCGATCCACTCGATAAAGCGGTACATGATGATGCGTTGCTTGGCGGACATCGGCTGGTGCCGCTGCACCGAGTAGAGCAGCAGAGCAATGCCCACCAGCTTGAACGTCGGCACCAGGATGCTGGCGATGAACACCACCGCCGCGACCGGCAGCATATCCGCATTGATCAGCTCGACTACGCCTTCCATGATGGTGGCGGGCATACCGTTGCCGAGGAAGTTGACCGTCATGATCGGCAGCAGGTTGGCCGGGATGTAGAGCACCGCGGCGGTGATCAGCAAGGCCCAGGTACGGGTCAGGCTGTTCGGGCGGCGGTCATGCACCAGCGCACCGCAGCGGCTGCAATGGGTCTCGTCATCCACCTCACGGCGATTGAGCTGATGGCATTCGCCACAAACCAGAATATCGGCATCAATGGCTCGCATCATCGAACTCCCCGGACAGTTCACCCCAGACCTGATGATGGGACATGGTCACTTCGAGCCACACCTGGGTGAACAGCAGCCCGATGAAACACGCCAGGCCGACACTGACATGCAACTCGGCCATGTCGATCAGCTTGACGATGGCAACGATGATCCCCATCAGGTAAACCTCCAGCATGCCCCACTCGCGCAGGTGCTGGTAACCGCGGAGCAACAACATCCCCTGGTCGCGCCAGACCTTGAAACGTATGGTCAGCAAGACAAACAGCTGGCACAGCAACTTGGCCAGAGGGATCACCATGCTGCAGAGGAAGACCAGGACCGCCACGCCCTTCATATCGGACTCGTACAGACCGATTACGCCGCTCCATACCGTGTCCATGCTGGTCTGGCCAAGAATGGTGATGTGCATGATCGGCAGGAAATTCGCCGGGATATAGAGCAACAGCGCCGTCAGCACCAGGGCCAGCGCACGCCGGATCATATGGGGACGGTGGATCTCCAGCTCATAGCCGCAGCGTGGGCAAACGGAGCGATGCCCTGACGGAACAGGCTCGCGGCGCATCAGCAGGTCGCACTCGTGGCAAGCCGTCAGCTCCTCCAGAGGCAGATCCTGCAAGGCATGTCCTTCGACTTCGGGCATGTAGGCACTCAGGGAAAATTTGTCGCTATTGTAGACGACCCAACCCTCGATTCGGTGCCCGGAAATTGTCTCGAAAACTCTGGAAACCGAGCGGCCGTGCCAACCCAGGCGAACCCTACTTTCCCGCGCGCAAAAGCAAAACCCCCGGCCAGCGAAGCTGACCAGGGGTCTTGGGATAGGAGCTTGACGATGACCTACTCTCACATGGAGAAACTC
>NZ_LZDG02000033.1:0-7810 GCF_001672555.2 Pseudomonas sp. AU11447
GGTTCTTSGGCGCGGCGCTGGCGGTTGCCAACCGAACAACTGCTTGGCCGCCGCGCCGCACACGCGGCCCTGGCAGGCGCCCATGCCGCAGCGGCTGGCGAGCTTGGCGGCGGTCCAGTCCGGCTTGCCGGCCAGGGCCGAGTAGGGCACGTCTTCGCAGCGGCAGACGAGGGTGTCCGGTTGGGCGAGCTGGTTCAGGCGCGGGTCGAGGGCAAAGTCCTTTTTCAGTGCGTCGGCGAAGTCCTGCCAGCGCTGGCGCTGCGACCAGAGCCCACGGGCGCGGTCGTGTTCACCCACGGCGGCGTGGCCGGCGATGCTGCCCTCCACCAGGGCCTTCTCCGAGCCGCCGAAGCCGGTGCATTCGCCCGCGGCGTAGATGCCATCGCGGCTGCTCGCCTGCCAGGCGTCGACGCGGATTGCACCGTCATCCACCGCGCAGCCCAGCGCCTGGCCGAGCTGCACATTGGGGATAAGGCCGAAGCCGCAGGCCAGCCGGTCGCAGTCGATTTCCTTCAGCTTGCCACCCTGGCTGATTCGCACGCCTTCCAGGTGATCTGTCCCCAATGCGGCGACGATATGGCTATCGGCACGGTAGGCCGGGTCGTACAGGCCGAAGGACTGCAACAGCTTGTTCGGCCAGCGTGGCAGCTTCAGTGCGAAGCTGGCCAACGCAGGCCACGAGGCCTGTTCGGCGATGCGCTGGATCTTCGCCCCGTTGGCGCGGGCGGTTGCGGCGCTGGCGAGCAGCAGCGGGCCGCTGCCGGCGATCACTACGCGCTGGCCGTCCACCGGTACGCCGCCTTTCACCAGTGCCTGCAGTCCGCCTGCACCGGTGACGCCGGGCAGCGTCCAGCCGGGGAAGGGCAGCAGCAGTTCGCGGGCGCCGGTGCAGAGGATCAGCTTGCGGTAGTCCAGCCGCCAGCCACGTTCGAAGTCTTCCAGCAGCAGGCCGCGTTCGCCGGCCAGGGCCACCACGCGGGTGGCGCTGTGAATCCTGATGTTGGCGCAGGCAGCGACCTTTTCGCGCAGCTCCAGAGCGGCGCGCGGCAGGTGCGCATTGGGCCCGTCGCGCCAGATCTGCCCACCGGGCAGCGGGTTGTCGTCGAGGATGACGATGCTGGCGCCGCTCGGCGCGGCGGCGAGGGCGGCGGACATTCCCGCCGGCCCGGCACCGATGATGAGGATATCGACGGGCTCGCTCATGGGCGCGTCTCCACCTGCATGCCGTCACGGCACAGGGTCTGGCAGGCCAGGCGGCGCTGGCCGTCGATGGTCACCCGGCACTCCTGGCAGATGCCCATGCCGCATAGCGGCGCACGGCGCTGGCCGCTGACCGAGGTGCGTGTGGTGCCGTCGCCACCCTGGGCAAGCGCGGCGGCCACCGTGGTGCCGGCGCCGACACGTAGCGGGCGGCCGTCAAGAGTCAGGTCAGGCATGGGCGTTTGCTCCGAGGAAACGGCGCGGGGAATAGGGTTCGGCCGGCAGCGGCAAAGGCTCATTGCACAGCTGAGCAGCGAGCAGGTCGGCGGTGCCTGGCGCGGTGGTTACGCCCAGGCCTTCGTGGCCGACAGCGAGCCACAGGCCGGGGCGCTGCGGATGTTCGCCCACCAGCGGCATGCCGTCCGGGCTGGCGGCGCGGAAGCCGGCCCAGCTGCGGATCACGTTGAGGTTGGCCAGGCCGGGCATGTAGTCGACGGCGCGGCGCAGCATCTTCGCCAGCATCCAGCCTTCCACCTGCGGGTCGGTGGTGCCGAACTGCCGAGAGGCGCCGATGAACAGCTGGCCGGTCGGGCGCGGCTGGATGTTGCAGGCCACCGAAGGCCCGCTGGCGTTGTGCGCGCTGGTCACGTAGCCCAGCTCCACCAGCGTGCGGCGCACCTTGCCGGGGTAGCGGTCGGTGATCAGCAGATGACCTTTTTTCGGCTCGATGGGCAGGTCGGCGCAGAGCTGCGTGGCCTGGATGCCATTGGCCAGGACGATGGCCTTGGCGCTCAGCCACTGGCCGTCGTCCAGACGCACGCGGGGTTCGTCGATTTCCACCACTGTTGCCTGGCGCTGGCGGATCGGTTTCAGCGCTGACTCCAGCAGCCACGCGGCGGCGCGCGGCGCGTAGAGAATGCCGTCACCGGTGATCTCCAGCCCGCCGTGCAGGTCGCTGCGCAGTTCGGGTTCTTCCTGCTGCAGCTCCGCGCTGTTCAGCAGTCTTGCGGCGACGCCGTGCTCGCGCAGCACGGCGAACTTGCGTTCGGCTTCGGCCATCTCTTCGCCATTGGCCGCCAGCCACATCGTGCCGTTGCTGCGGTACGCGCATTCGGCGGGCATGTCCTGGCCCCACTCGCGCCAGCGTTGCAGCGAGTAGTTGCTCAGCGCCAGTTCGGCGGCATTGTCGTCGAGCACCAGCAGGTGGCCCATGCCGACGGCGGTGGCGCCGGGCAGGCGCGCATCCAGCACCAGCACGTCCAGGCCGCGGCGGGCGAGGGCGTGGGCGCAGGCGGCGCCGACGATGCCGGCGCCGATGACGATGATGTCCGCATCGCTCACGAACGGATGCCCCAGGCGAACGGGTCGTCTTCTTCCAGCAGCAGGGTGGCTTCCGCGCTGATGTTGGCGCGCCCGCGGATGGTCGGGATGATGCGCCCCTCGGCAGGCTCGCCGACCCACTCGAAGCGGCCTTCGAACTGGCTGCCGATCACGCTGGCCTGGCGCCAGGCGTCGCCGGCAGCGAGCTTGCCGTCAGCGGCCAGGCACGCCAGCTTGGCGCTGGTGCCGGTGCCGCAGGGCGAGCGGTCGTAGGCCTTGCCGGGGCAGAGCACGTAGTTGCGGCTGTCCGCGTCAGGATCGTCGGCGAACAGCTCGATGTGATCGATCAGACCACCGTCTTCGCCGCGGATGCCCTGGTCTTCCAGCGCCTTCTGCACGGCGACGGTGTAGGCAGTCAGTTCGTCCAGGTTGTCGCCGGCGACGCGCAGGCCGTGATCGGCGATCAGGAAGAACCAGTTACCGCCCCAGGCGATGTCGCCGTACACCAGGCCATGGCCGGGCACTTGCACCGGCACTTGCTTGCGGTAGCGATAGGAAGGGACGTTGCGCACGCTCACCGAGCGGTCGTCGTGCAGGGTTGCTTCGACGGTGCCCACCGGCGTCTCGATCTTGTGCGTGCCGGGGCCGATACGCCCCAGGTGCGCCAGCGAGACGACCAGGCCGATGGTGCCGTGGCCGCACATGCCCAGGTAACCGGTGTTGTTGAAGAAGATCACCCCGGCGCAGGCGCTCGGGTCCACCGGCTCGCAGAGCAGTGCGCCGACCAGCACATCGCTGCCGCGTGGCTCCAGCACGGTCGCGGCGCGCCAGCTGTCGTGCTCCCTGGCCAGCAGCGCACGGCGTTCGGCCATGCTGCCCTTGCCCAGATCGGGAAAGCCGTCGAGCACCAGGCGCGTGGGTTCGCCGCCGGTGTGGGAATCGAGAACCTGGATGCGTTTCATGCTGCCCCCTGAGGTGGTCTTGTGGTTGACCCTAGGGTGGCGTGGAGCGGGGATGGGAGCTTGAGGGTTTTCCGCCGGGCCGATGATGAAATCGGCACAGCGGTTCTTTTCGATCAGCTCGGTGTCGGCCGATTCGGCAGGTGCTCGTAGAGCGTGCGGCAGACGCCGTTGATGTGTTCTTCCAGCAGGCGCGCGGCCAGCTCGCCATCGCCGGCGCGGCAGGCGTCGAGGATGTCGTGGTGCTCGTGATCCGCGCGCTCCTTGCCGGAGGACAGGCTCATCTGCATGCGCAGGTAGCGTTCGAGCTTGTCATGGATGGAGCGGATCAGGCCAACCAGGTAGGGCCGCTGCGCCGGTTCATAGAGGCAGGCGTGCAGCTCCCAGTTCAGTTCCGCCCAGCGGCCGACATCGTCCTCGCCGACGAACTCGGCACAGATGCGCTCGGCGCGTTCGAAGGTCTCGGCGGTCATGTTCGGCACCGCCAGGCGGATCGCCTGGGCTTCGAGAACGACCCGTACCTCGAACATCTGCGCCAGTTCCGGCTCGGATATCTTCGTCACCAGCGCGCCCTTGTTGCGCTGGAACTCCACCAGCCCCTCGGCCTCCAGGCGCTTGAGCGCCTCGCGCACGGGAATCTTGCTGACGTTGAAGATCTGCGCGATATCGTCCTGGCGGATCGGCTCGTGCTCTGCCATCTGGCCGGAAATGATCGCCTCGCGCAGGTGCTTGGCGATGGTCTCCGAGGCGGAGGGGACGATACCCAGGTTGGGGGCGTTGCGTAGCGGCACGATGCAGTCCGGTCAGGTGGCTGTTGTCGGATATGGTATACGAAATCCCTGTAATGCAGTGAAGCACCGGCGAGCGGTCATCGCAATGGATGAATCACGGGATTTGCACACGCAATGCGCGTGCCGGGGAATCAGTTGCGGCGTTCGACGATATAGCGGGCGAGGGCGCGCAGCGGTTCGGCGCTATCGCCAAAGCCTTCCAGCGCAGCCAGCGCCTGGTCGCGCAGGGCGAGGGCGTAGGCCTTCGCTTCGTCGAGGCCGAGCAGCGCGGGGTAGGTCGGCTTGTCGTGGGCCTGGTCCTTGCCCTGGGTCTTGCCGAGGGTGGCGGTGTCGCTTTCCACGTCGAGGATGTCGTCCTGCACCTGGAACGCCAGGCCCACGGCCTCGGCGTAGCGGCGCAGGGCTTCCAGTGCCGTGGCGTTGGCGCGCCCGCTGGCGAGGGCGCCGAGCTGCACGCTGGCCTCGATCAGCGCGCCGGTCTTGTGCCGGTGCATGGTTTCCAGCGCCACCTGGTCGATCTTGCGGCCCACGGACTCCAGGTCGATCGCCTGCCCGCCGACCATCCCGGCAGAACCGGCGGCGCGGGTGAGGATCATCAGCATGTCCAGACGAGTCTGCGCATCCTGCGGATTGAGCTGGGCGTTACCGATCACCTCGAATGCCAGCGCCTGCAGACCGTCACCGGCGAGAATCGCGCAGGCCTCGTCATAGGCAATGTGGGTGGTCGGCTGGCCGCGACGCAGGTCGTCGTCGTCCATCGCCGGCAGATCGTCGTGCACCAGGGAATAGGCGTGGATCAGCTCCACTGCGCAAGCAGCGCCGTTCGCGCGCTCGGCGTCGCCGCCCAGTGCTTCGCAGGCCGCGTAGGCCAGCAGCGGGCGCACGCGCTTGCCACCGTTGACCACGCTGTAGCGCATGGCGGCGTAGATGCGGGTGAGTTCTTCACGGGGGGCGACGAAGAGTTTTTCCAGCGCAGCGTCGACACGCGCCGTACAGCGCGCCTGGTAGCCGGCGATCATGCGTCTTCGCCTTCCGGATCGAAGGGCGCTTCGCTCAGTTCGCCATCGCGTTCCAGGAGGATCTGCACCTTCTGCTCCGCCTGGGTCAGCGCCGCCTGGCAGTCACGCGTCAGGCGGATGCCCTGCTCGAAGGCCCCCAGCGAGTCCTCCAGCGACAGCTCGCCGCTTTCCAGGCGCTCTACCAGCGTTTGCAGCTCGGCGAGGGACTGTTCGAAGTCGAGGGAAGCTTTCTTGCGGGCCATGCGGACATCTCGGCGGGGGTATTCGGAAACCTCGCGACACTAGCAGAGACGGGCTTTGCGGGCAAATCTTCGGTCAGGCCGCCGGCGACTGCACAAGCGCTGCCGGCGGCGCTTTCGAACCGGTTTCTAGTAGCCGGCGTCGCGGACGCCCTGGTGCTCCGCCACCACCTTGAGCATGCGCAGCGACTCGAATGGAGCATCGACCACGAACTGATTCGCCAGCCAGGACGGCACGCTGCCGCCGGGTTCGCCGCGCATTTCGTAGGTGACTTCGGTGAGCTTCGGGCCCTTGGGGACCATCTGCCAGGTCCCGGAGACATTGGGTACGCGAATGCGGTCCTGCACCGGCGGGATATAGTCCGGCGCAGCCTGCAGGTGGCGAATCATGCCGCCGTCCGCAGTTTCCTCGGTGCTCACCTTCAGTACCAGGTCCCGCGGGGCGGCGGGCCACGGGAGCTTGGTGTCGAGGTAGACCCAGATCGCCTCGTCGCTGTACTTGAGCAGGCGCATCTGCGCGCAGGCGTAGAGCCAGGCGCAGGAGACGCGCAGGTTCTCCTGCAGATGCCCGAGGGTGGCGACGTCAGCCTTCACCAGCGTAATGCCGCGGAAGCTCTTGTAGTTCGAGCCGGGGACCTGTTTCAGGTAGACCTGCACGCCGTCCTGGTCCTTGGCGAGCTTCCAGTCGCCAGCCTGCGCGTACGCTGGCAACGGAGCTGTCAGTAGCAGGGCGAGCAGGAAGGGCGAGGGGCGCTTCATGGCGGCGGACCGGCGAGGGGATAGACCGATCTTATGCCTGCCTCGTGACAGCGGCGCATTGGCCGGCGAGCGGTCTGGCATGCCGGGAAGCTTTTTCGTAGGCATTAAAAAAGCCGGCTTGTGGGCGGCATTTTTATTGATCATCTTATTGATTTTTAAGGTATTTATGTATGAAGCATGCCTTTAACCCACACCTTTACCCATGCTTTGAAGCTCGCTGGAATTTGATACATTTCTTGTATGGCTCAAGGTGCTGGTGCACGTGTCGGCGGTATGTGCCGAACTGCTCGGTCCCTCTTCACCTTGCATCCCGCATTTCCGACCTGTTTGATGGGCACCCTTTTCTAGGGCCTCGCATGCTTGGTGACTGCCCAGATTGCCATTTTTGGTCGCAGCGGCGGAAACATGTTAGCAATCTATCAGGAAGTGGCCTTTGAGCCTGTGCGGGCTCGTTCATGCAGCAGCGTTTCTACAGACGCTTTGCAGAGTACGCATGCTCAAAGGGCTTCAACGTGCTGACCCTGGACTAACGAGGGTTGGGAGATTCAAAGCCGCCTTCGCTTAAGGGTTTCGAGATGTCCTATCTCGATTGGGGCATGCATGACTTGACCGAGGCGGTGGAGTACCTGGATGACGGCTCTACACCGATCTTCTGGGTGGGGCACTCCTTCGGTGGCTAGGTGCTGGGGATGATCCCTAATCATCACAAGGTCACTGCGGCCTACAACTTCGGAATTGGCGCCGGCTGGGCTGGTTGGATGCCCTGGAGAGAGGCGCTGAAGGTTCGCCTGATGTGGGCCTTCTTGTGGCCTCTGTAGTCACCAATGACATTGCTTACGCAACTAACAGACCGAGTTGCAGTACAAGAAGCCATTTACGAGTTCGTAGCCTTGGGCAGGACGGTCTCCCCACTTGTTATGGATTCGATAAGTCACGTGACTACCGGGGGCTGGATCCTCGGACGGGTGCGGGCTGCGACTTCAAGGCGATTGCCGGCGTTGCGTCCGGCAAGCAGTACCCAGACCTCAGAGCGGTTTTCAGGTGGCGAAGCAACGGTAGTACCTGCCCTCACTGCGCTTGGCTGCAGCATCATCCGCGTAGGTGAAAACGAAGTGGTCGCGATGGTTGTGAACTACTTCGAGGTGCTCCACGCACAGTCTCAGGGGGGGCTTACAACACGCACACATGGCGGGCTTGCGCAAGCAGGAGTCAGTTTGGCTCTGACGATACCTGATTCCTTCCTTTCAGCTTGTCGTAATACAGAGAATGATGACATCAGATCCGCATGGAGCAATCGTATCGGTCCGCGTACCGCCTGATCGAGGATTGGTCGCGTTCAAAGCGTAGGAGGCGACGAAAGGCGCTCCGGTTGTTCAAGCCATTTACCTCGTTCCCCTGTGCTTCGGTGCATGAGGATGTAGAACATCCCCTGAATTCAACACATAAGTGCAACGCTCACCCCTGTATGCACTTCGTACGGCGTCTTCCAGCCCAAGCGCTTGCGCGGGCGTAGATTGATCCTC
>NZ_LZDG02000034.1:0-128642 GCF_001672555.2 Pseudomonas sp. AU11447
GGTAATGCCGGGCGACAACGTGAAAATGGTTGTTACCCTGATCGCTCCGATCGCCATGGAAGATGGCCTGCGCTTCGCGATTCGCGAAGGCGGTCGTACCGTTGGCGCCGGCGTGGTTGCCAAGATCATCGAGTAATCGCTGATCCGCTCCAGAAAAAGGGACCCTTCGGGGTCCCTTTTTCGTTGAGTTGGTTAAATATTGACACCCCCCAGGCGCATCCGTACAATTGCGCCTCCTTTTAACGGGCGGAGTCCGTCCGTTGGGAATGGCAACTTGGAGTCTGAGGTCAAATGCAAAATCAACAAATCCGTATTCGGTTGAAGGCTTTTGATCACCGCCTGATCGACCAATCTACCCAGGAAATCGTGGAAACCGCGAAACGTACTGGCGCTCAGGTGCGTGGTCCGATTCCTCTGCCGACCCGCAAGGAACGTTACACCGTGCTGATTTCCCCGCACGTCAACAAGGACGCTCGTGACCAGTACGAAATTCGTACCCACAAGCGTGTTCTCGACATCGTTCAGCCGACCGACAAAACCGTCGACGCGCTGATGAAGCTCGACCTTGCTGCTGGCGTCGAAGTACAGATCAGCCTCGGCTAATGCCTTCGGCATTGGTCGTGTAACGCTCTGAAATGGGCGGCCATAGCGGGTGAAAGCCCCGTACACTAAAGAGGTTCTAAAGATGACAATTGGTGTTGTCGGTCGTAAGTGCGGCATGACCCGCATCTTCACCGAAGATGGTGTCTCCATTCCGGTCACGGTCATTGAGGTCGAGCCGAATCGCGTCACCCAGTTCAAAAACGAAGAAAGCGATGGCTATCGCGCTGTGCAGGTAACTGCTGGCGAGCGCCGTGCTTCTCGCGTGACCAAGGCGCAAGCCGGTCACTTTGCCAAGGCGAATGTCGCCGCCGGTCGCGGCGTGTGGGAATTCCGTCTGGGCGAAGAGGAGTTCAAGGCAGGCGATTCCATCTCTGTCGATCTGTTCCAGGCAGGCCAGCTGGTAGACGTTACCGGCGAGTCCAAGGGTAAAGGCTTTGCCGGTACCATCAAGCGCTGGAACTTCCGTGGTCAAGATAACACCCACGGTAACTCCGTTTCCCACCGCGTCCCGGGTTCCATCGGCCAGTGCCAGACTCCTGGTCGAGTGTTCAAGGGCAAAAAAATGTCGGGCCACATGGGTGCTGAGCGTGTAACCGTTCAATCCCTTGAGGTCGTGCGTGTCGATGCAGAGCGCAATCTGCTGCTGGTCAAAGGTGCCGTTCCTGGCGCTACCGGTGGTGATGTGCTGGTGCGTCCGGCAGCCAAGGCTCGCGGTTAAGAGAGGAAGCTGAGATGCAACTGAATGTAAATGGCGCTCAGGCGATCGAGGTTTCCGAGCGTACTTTTGGTAGCGAATTCAACGAGACCCTGGTTCACCAGGCAGTCGTCGCCTACATGGCTGGCGGTCGTCAGGGCACCAAGGCTCAGAAAACTCGTTCCGAAGTCTCCGGTGGTGGCAAGAAGCCGTGGCGTCAGAAGGGCACTGGTCGTGCTCGTGCTGGCACCATCCGTAGCCCCATCTGGCGTGGCGGCGGCGCGACTTTCGCAGCCAAGCCCCAGGATCACTCCCAGAAGCTCAACAAGAAGATGTACCGCGCTGCTCTGCGCTCCATCCTCTCTGAGCTGGTTCGTCTGGATCGTCTGGTTGTCGTTGCCGACTTCGCTGTCGATGCACCGAAGACCAAAGGTCTGGTCAGCAAGCTGGAAGGCCTGGGCCTGAAAGATGTACTGATCGTCACCGAAGGCGTCGATGAGAACCTGTACCTGGCAGCTCGCAACCTGGCCCACGTCGATGTACGTGACGTTCAGGCTTCCGATCCGGTCAGCCTCATCGCCTACGACAAGGTGCTGGTCACCGTGTCTGCCGTGAAGAAGTTCGAGGAGCTGCTGGCATGAACCAGGAACGCGTATTCAAAGTGCTGCTGGGCCCGCATATCTCCGAGAAGGCCACCGGCCTGGCGGACGGCAACAGCCAATTCGTTTTCAAGGTTGCCACTGATGCAACCAAGCTGGAAATCAAGAAGGCCGTAGAAAGCCTGTTCGGCGTGAAAGTACGTCGCGTCACCACCCTGAACGTTCAGGGTAAGACCAAGCGTACCGTTCGCGGCCTGGGCAAGCGTAACGACTGGAAAAAAGCGTACATCGCTCTCCAGCCGGGCCAAGATCTCGATTTCGCAGCTGGCGCTGAGTAAAGGGGTGCATCATGGCAATCGTTAAATGCAAACCGACTTCCGCTGGTCGTCGTTTCGTCGTCAAGGTAGTGAACCAGGACCTGCACAAAGGTGCTCCGTTCGCTCCCCTGCTCGAGAAGAAGTCCAAGTCGGGCGGCCGTAACAACAACGGTCGTATCACCACCCGTCATATCGGTGGTGGCCACAAGCAGCACTATCGTCTGGTCGACTTCCGCCGCAACAAGGACGGCATCCCTGCCATCGTTGAACGCGTCGAATACGATCCGAATCGTACTGCTCACATCGCTCTGCTGAAATACGCGGACGGCGAGCGTCGTTACATCATCGCCCCCAAAGGCGTGGTGGCTGGCGATCAACTGATCTCCGGTATCGGCGCTCCGATCAAGGCCGGCAACAACATGCCGCTGCGCAACATTCCGGTGGGTAGCACCATCCACGGTATCGAACTGAAGCCTGGCAAAGGCGCTCAGATCGCTCGCTCCGCTGGCGCCTCGGCTCAGCTGGTTGCCCGTGAAGGTGCATACGTAACCGTACGTCTGCGTTCCGGTGAGATGCGTAAAGTCCTGGCTGACTGCCGTGCGACCCTGGGCGAAGTCTCGAACTCCGAGCACAGCCTGCGTTCGCTGGGTAAAGCCGGTGCCAAACGCTGGCGTGGCGTTCGCCCGACCGTTCGTGGTGTTGCCATGAACCCGGTCGACCACCCGCATGGTGGTGGTGAAGGTCGTACCTCTGCTGGTCGTCATCCGGTATCGCCGTGGGGTCTTCAGACCAAGGGTAAGAAGACTCGCGCGAACAAGCGTACCGACAACATGATCGTCCGTCGCCGCAAGTAAATAGAGGGATACGACAGTGCCACGTTCTCTGAAAAAAGGTCCTTTTATCGATCTTCACCTGCTGAAGAAGATCGAAGTGGCGGTAGAAAAGAACGACCGCAAGCCGATCAAGACCTGGTCGCGCCGTTCTATGATCATGCCGCACATGGTTGGTCTGACCATCGCTGTCCACAACGGCCGTCAACACGTGCCGGTTCTGGTCAACGAAGACATGGTCGGTCACAAACTCGGCGAGTTCGCTGCTACCCGCACTTATCGTGGGCACGCTGCGGACAAGAAAGCCAAGCGTTAAGGGGTAAGGAAGATGGAAGTAGCCGCTAAGCTCTCGGGCGCTCGTATCTCCGCCCAGAAAGCCCGCTTGGTCGCCGACCAGATCCGCGGGAAGAAGGTGGGCGACGCGCTCAACCTCCTGGCTTTCAGCAACAAGAAAGCCGCCGAGATCATGAAGAAAGTGCTGGAGTCGGCCGTGGCCAACGCCGAGCACAACGAAGGCGCCGATGTAGACGATCTCAAAGTCTCCACCGTCTTCGTCAACGAAGGTCGTTCGCTCAAGCGCATCATGCCGCGTGCCAAAGGCCGTGCTGATCGCATCGTCAAGCGGTCTTGCCATATCACTGTCAAGGTTGCGGACAAGTAACGGAGTCGATCAGATGGGTCAGAAAGTACATCCCAATGGCATCCGCCTGGGTATCGTCAAGGAGCACACCTCCGTTTGGTACGCAGATAAGCGCACTTACGCCGATTATCTGTTCGCCGACCTGAAGGTACGTGAGTATCTCCAAGACAAACTAAAAAGCGCGTCCGTAAGCCGTATCGATATCCATCGCCCGGCTCAAACCGCACGCATCACCATCCACACCGCTCGTCCCGGCATCGTGATCGGCAAGAAAGGTGAAGATGTTGAGAAGCTGCGTCAGGACCTGACCAAGCAAATGGGTGTGCCTGTGCACATCAACATCGAAGAGATCCGCAAGCCGGAACTCGACGGTATGCTGGTTGCGCAAAGCGTAGCTCAGCAGCTGGAGCGTCGCGTTATGTTCCGTCGCGCCATGAAGCGCGCTGTACAGAACGCCATGCGCATTGGTGCCAAAGGCATCAAGATCCAGGTAAGCGGTCGTCTGGGCGGCGCTGAAATCGCTCGTACCGAGTGGTATCGCGAAGGTCGTGTGCCCCTGCACACCCTGCGTGCCGACATCGACTATGCAACCTACGAAGCGCACACCACCTACGGTGTGATCGGTGTGAAGGTTTGGATCTTCAAAGGCGAGGTCATTGGTGGCCGCCAGGAAGAGCTGAAGCCCCAAGCGCCCGCTCCTCGTAAAAAAGCTGCTAAGTAAGGAGTACGCAAATGCTGCAACCCAAGCGTACGAAGTTCCGCAAGCAAATGACCGGTCACAACCGTGGCCTGGCTCATCGCGGTTCTAAAGTCAGCTTCGGCGAGTTCGCCCTCAAGGCAACCAGCCGTGGCCGTCTCACCGCGCGTCAGATCGAGTCCGCACGTCGTGCGCTGACCCGTCACGTAAAACGTGGCGGCAAGATCTGGATCCGCGTATTCCCCGACAAGCCTGTTACCAAGAAGCCCCTGGAAGTACGTATGGGTAAAGGTAAGGGCGGCGTCGAGTACTGGGTAGCCCAGATTCAACCGGGCAAGGTCCTGTACGAGATCGAGGGTGTATCCGAAGAGCTGGCGCGTGAGGCATTCGCCCTGGCTGCTGCAAAGCTGCCGCTCGCCACCTCCTTTGTTAAGCGGACGGTGATGTGATGAAAGCGAATGAACTTCGTGAAAAATCCGTTGAGCAGCTGAACGAGCAACTGCTCGGCCTGCTGCGCGACCAGTTCAATCTGCGCATGCAGAAAGCAACTGGCCAGTTGGGGCAGTCTCACCTGCTCTCGCAGGTTAAGCGCGATATCGCTCGCGTGAAAACTGTGCTCAACCAGCAAGCAGGTAAGTAATCATGGCTGAAGCTCAGAAAACCGTCCGTACGCTGACTGGCCGCGTCGTCAGCGACAAGATGGACAAGACCGTTACCGTTCTGATCGAGCGTCGCGTCAAGCACCCGATCTACGGCAAATACGTGAAGCGTTCGACCAAACTGCACGCCCACGACGAAACCAATCAGTGCCGCATTGGTGACCTGGTCACCATTCGCGAAACTCGTCCGCTGGCCAAAACCAAGGCCTGGACCCTGGTTGATGTCGTCGAGCGCGCGGTTGAAGTCTAAGGGTCGGAGATAGAAGATGATTCAGACTCAATCCATGCTCGAAGTCGCTGATAACAGCGGCGCGCGTCGCGTAATGTGCATCAAGGTACTCGGCGGTTCGCACCGCCGTTACGCCGGCATTGGCGACATCATCAAGGTCACCGTCAAGGAAGCAATTCCGCGTGGCAAGGTGAAGAAGGGCCAGGTAATGACTGCCGTGGTCGTTCGCACCAAGCACGGCGTACGTCGTACCGACGGTTCCATCATTCGCTTCGACGGCAACGCCGCCGTCCTGCTGAATAACAAGCAGGAGCCGATCGGCACCCGTATCTTCGGGCCGGTGACTCGTGAACTTCGTACTGAGAAGTTCATGAAGATCGTCTCCCTTGCCCCTGAAGTGCTGTAAGGAGTAGCCGTCATGCAAAAAATTCGTCGTGACGACGAAGTCATCGTCATTGCCGGCAAGGACAAGGGCAAGCGTGGCAAGGTGCTCAAGGTTCTGGCTGACGACCGTCTGGTCGTTGGCGGTGTGAACCTGGTCAAGCGCCACACCAAGCCCAACCCCATGCTCAACCAGCAAGGCGGGATCGTCGAGAAGGAGGCGCCTCTGCACGTCTCCAACGTCGCCATCTTCAACGCTGAAACCAACAAGGCTGACCGCGTTGGTTTCAAAGTCGAAGACGGTAAGAAGATTCGTGTCTTCAAGTCGACCCAGAAACCGGTTCAGGCTTGAGGGAGCTAGGTAGATCACCATGGCACGATTGAAAGAAATTTATCGGAAGGAAATCGCTCCCAAGCTGAAGCAAGAGCTTCAGCTGGCGAACGTGATGGAAGTTCCGCGCGTTACCAAAATCACCCTGAACATGGGTCTTGGCGAAGCTGTCGGCGACAAGAAAGTCATCGAGAGCGCCGTAGCTGATCTGGAAAAGATCGCGGGTCAGAAGCCGGTTGTGACTTACGCTCGTAAGTCCATCGCTGGCTTCAAGATTCGTGAAGGCTGGCCGATCGGCGTGAAAGTCACCCTGCGTGGCGATCGCATGTACGAGTTCCTGGACCGTCTGCTGTCGATCTCCCTGCCGCGCGTTCGTGACTTCCGCGGTCTGAATGCCAAGTCCTTCGACGGCCGTGGCAACTACAGCATGGGCGTCAAAGAGCAGATCATCTTCCCGGAAATCGATTACGACAAGATCGATGCCCTCCGCGGTATGGATATCACTCTGACCACTACCGCGCGTTCGGATGATGAAGGTCGTGCCCTGCTGCGCGCCTTCAAATTCCCGTTCCGCAACTGATTGGAGTAGGACCATGGCTAAAGAGAGCATGAAGAACCGTGAGCTGAAGCGTCAGCGCACGGTAGCCAAGTACGCCAAAAAGCGTGCCGAGCTGAAAGCGATCATCGTTAATCCGAGCACCACTGCGGAAGATCGTTGGAATGCCCAGGTCGCCCTGCAGAAGCAACCGCGTGACGCGAGCGCCAGCCGCCTGCGTAACCGTTGCCGTCTGACCGGTCGTCCGCACGGTTACTACCGCAAGTTCGGCCTGAGCCGTAACAAGCTGCGTGAAGCGGCAATGCGCGGTGACGTACCGGGCCTGGTGAAAGCCAGCTGGTAAGTGCTAGACGGAGTCGGCAACGGCTCCGTTGATCGCTTTGCGAAGCAAGCCCCCTCGTGGGGCTTGATTCGTTTTTGAGCGATCTCTAGAATACCCGGCTCCCCCGAGCCCGGGTTTAGATCGTCCGGCGTTTTGAGGGCGAGTTATGAAGTTGAAGGCTTATCTTTTGTATCAGGAGCATTAAGCCCATGAGTATGCAGGACCCGTTAGCAGACATGCTAACTCGCATCCGTAATGCCCAGATGGCTGAGAAGACCGTCGTGAGCATGCCGTCTTCCAAGCTGAAAGCGGCAGTCGCCAAAGTCCTCAAGGACGAAGGTTACATTGCGGATTTCCAAGTCACCGCCGAGGCCAAGCCTCTGCTGTCGATCGAGCTGAAGTACTTCGAAGGCAAGCCTGTCATCGAGGAAGTGAAGCGAATCAGCCGTCCTGGCCTGCGCCAGTACAAATCCGTAGACCAGCTGCCGAAAGTTCGCGGCGGCCTGGGCGTTTCGATCGTCTCCACCAACAAAGGTGTGATGACTGACCGTGCTGCCCGTGCCGCTGGCGTCGGTGGCGAAGTGCTCTGCACTGTGTTCTAAGGGGAATCAGCATGTCTCGCGTTGCTAAGAACCCCGTCATTCTGCCTGCCGGCGTTGAAATCAAGCTGGCTGGTCAGGAACTTTCGATCAAGGGCGCCAAAGGTGCTCTGGAGCTGAAAGTACATCCGTCCGTCGAAGTCATTCAGGACAACGGTGAGCTGCGTTTCGCTGCGCGTAACGGCGACCAGCAGACCCGTGCCATGGCCGGTACCACCCGCGCTCTGGTCAACAACATGGTGATCGGCGTCAGCCAAGGCTTCGAGCGCAAGCTCCAGCTGGTTGGTGTTGGTTACAAAGCGCAGGCCAAAGGCCAAGTGCTGTCCCTGGCTCTCGGCTTCTCCCACCCGGTTGATTACGAACTGCCTGCCGGCATCGTCGCGGAAACCCCCAGCCAGACCGACATCCTGATCAAGGGTATCGACAAGCAGCTGGTTGGCCAGGTTGCCGCGGAAATCCGCGACTTCCGTCCGCCGGAGCCGTACAAAGGCAAGGGCGTGCGTTACGCCGACGAAGTCGTCCTTCGTAAAGAAGCCAAGAAGAAGTAGGGCATAGCAAATGAGCGTCAAGAAAGAAACCCGTCTGCGCCGCGCTCGCAAGGCTCGCCTGAAGATGCGCGAACTGGAAGCCGTACGCCTCTGCGTGTACCGCTCCTCCCAGCACATCTACGCCCAGGTCATTGCAGCCGACGGCGGCAAGGTCCTGGCCAGCGCCTCGACCCTGGACAAGGAACTGCGCGAAGCTGCCACCGGCAACGTCGACGCAGCCAAGAAAGTTGGTCAACTGGTCGCGGAACGCGCCAAGGCTGCCGGCGTCACTCAGGTGGCGTTCGACCGTTCTGGCTTCAAGTACCACGGTCGTATCAAGGCCCTGGCTGATGCCGCTCGTGAAGGCGGTCTGGAGTTCTAAGTTATGGCAAACAACGATCAAAAGCGCGACGAAGGCTACATCGAGAAGCTGGTTCAAGTGAACCGCGTCGCCAAAACCGTAAAAGGTGGCCGTATCTTCGCCTTCACCGCGCTGACCGTGGTTGGCGATGGCAAGGGCCGTGTTGGCTTCGGTCGTGGCAAGGCGCGTGAAGTGCCGGCCGCTATCCAGAAGGCAATGGAAGCTGCTCGCCGCAACATGATCCAGGTTGATCTGAACGGCACCACCCTGCAGTACCCGACCAAGTCCGCCCATGGCGCCTCCAAGGTGTACATGCAGCCGGCTTCCGAAGGTACCGGCATCATCGCCGGCGGCGCCATGCGCGCTGTCCTGGAAGTTGCTGGTGTGCAGAACGTTCTGGCGAAGTGCTACGGCTCCACCAATCCGGTGAACGTGGTCTACGCAACCTTCAAGGGCCTGAAGAACATGCAGTCCCCTGAGTCGGTAGCGGCCAAGCGTGGCAAGAGCGTCGAGGAGATTCTCTAACCATGGCAACTGTCAAAGTTACCCTGATCAAGAGCCTGAACGGCCGTCTGGCCAATCACAAGGCTTGCGTCAAAGGCCTCGGCCTGCGTCGCATTAATCACACCGTCGAAGTTCAGGACACTCCTGAAAACCGCGGCATGATTAACAAGGCTTACTACCTGCTGCGTGTGGAGGGTTAATCCATGCAACTGAACGATCTGCGTTCCGCGCCGGGTGCCCGTCGCGAAAAGCACCGTCCGGGCCGTGGCATCGGTAGCGGTCTGGGCAAGACCGGTGGCCGTGGTCACAAAGGTCAAACCTCCCGCTCCGGTGGCTCCATCGCTCCGGGCTTCGAGGGTGGTCAGCAACCGCTGCACCGTCGTCTGCCGAAGTTCGGCTTCAACTCGCTGAAAGCCATGGATCGCGCAGAAGTGCGCACTTCCGAACTGGCCAAGGTCGAGGGTGATGTCGTTACCGTGCAGTCCCTGAAGGATGCCAACGTGATTAACCAGAACGTACAGCGTGTGAAAGTCATGCTGTCGGGCGACGTTACTCGCGCGGTCACTCTGAAAGGCATCGGCGCCACCAAGGGCGCTCGTGCGGCTATCGAAGCAGCTGGCGGCAAAATCGAGGACTAAATGGCTAAGCAAGGTGCTCTCTCTGCGCTGAGCAACGGTGGTGGTTTGTCCGAGCTCTGGGCACGTCTGCGTTTCCTGTTCCTGGCGATCATCGTCTATCGGATCGGCGCGCACATCCCAGTCCCGGGCATCAACCCCGATCGCTTGGCGGCACTGTTCCGGCAGAACGAGGGGACCATTCTTAGCCTCTTCAACATGTTTTCCGGCGGCGCGCTGGAGCGCATGAGTATTTTTGCACTGGGGATCATGCCGTACATCTCGGCATCGATCATCATGCAGCTCATGACCGCTATCAGCCCGCAGCTGGAGCAGTTGAAGAAAGAGGGTGAGTCTGGGCGTCGCAAGATCAGCCAGTACACCCGCTACGCGACTCTCGTCCTGGCACTTGTCCAGGCCATTGGCATGTCCATTGGTCTGGGTAGCCAGGGCGTGGCCTTCTCCAACGACTTCGGCTTTTACTTCGTGTCGGTCACCACCTTCGTGGCGGGTGCACTCTTCATGATGTGGCTGGGTGAGCAGATCACCGAGCGGGGTGTCGGCAACGGCATCTCCATGTTGATCTTCTCCGGTATCGTCGCAGGCCTGCCCCGAGCAATCGGTCAGTCCTTCGAGTCCGCGCGTCAAGGTGACATCAACATCTTCGCCCTGATCGCCATCGGCCTGCTGGCCGTGGCCATCATCGCGTTCGTGGTGTTCATCGAGCGTGGTCAGCGTCGTATCGCCGTGCATTACGCCAAGCGCCAGCAAGGTCGCAAGGTGTTTGCCGCCCAGACCAGCCATTTGCCGCTGAAAGTGAACATGGCAGGTGTAATCCCTGCGATTTTCGCCAGCAGCATCCTGCTGTTCCCGGCATCCCTGGGTGCCTGGTTCGGTCAGTCGGAAGGCCTGGGTTGGCTGCAGGACGTCGCGCAAGCGATCGCGCCTGGTCAGCCGCTGAACATTCTGCTGTTTAGTGCAGGGATCGTCTTCTTCTGCTTCTTCTACACAGCGTTGATGTTCAACCCGAAGGACGTGGCGGAAAACCTCAAGAAGTCCGGTGCATTTATTCCGGGTATTCGTCCGGGTGAACAGTCTGCTCGCTACATCGATGGCGTGCTGACCCGTTTGACCATGTTCGGTGCCCTGTACATGACGGCTGTGTGCCTGCTGCCCCAGTTCCTGGTCGTAGCTGCCCACGTTCCGTTCTACCTTGGCGGGACCTCGTTGCTGATCGTGGTCGTGGTTGTGATGGACTTTATGGCCCAAGTACAATCGCACCTCGTTTCTCACCAGTACGAATCCCTCATGAAGAAAGCCAACCTGAAGGGCTATGGCAGCGGTCTGCTGCGCTGACCCGTAAGGTTCGAGGAGTCACTGATGAAAGTTCGTGCATCGGTTAAGAAGCTGTGCCGCAACTGCAAGATCGTCCGTCGCGAAGGCGTCGTTCGTGTCATCTGCAGCGCGGAGCCGCGTCACAAACAGCGCCAAGGCTGAGTGTGATTCACGCGTGATAGCCCGGCAGCTAGTGTGCTGCCGGGTTGATTATTTGTTTTTACAGCGCTAATATCCGCGCCCTTTCTTGGCTCCCTGGGCGCCGGGTAGCTGTCAATTGGAGTTTTTCTGAATGGCCCGTATTGCAGGCGTAAACATTCCGGATAACAAGCACACTGTTATCTCGCTGACCTACATCTATGGTGTTGGTCGCACTACCGCACAGAGCATCTGTGCAGCCACCGGCATCAGCCCGGCTGTAAAGATCAAAGAGCTGAGCGAAGAGCAGATCGATTCGCTGCGTACCGAAGTGGCCAAGCTGACCACTGAAGGTGACCTGCGTCGCGAAATCAACATGAATATCAAGCGTCTGATGGACCTCGGTTGCTACCGCGGTCTGCGTCATCGTCGTGGTCTGCCGGTTCGCGGTCAGCGTACCAAGACCAACGCGCGCACCCGTAAGGGCCCGCGTAAGCCGATCCGCAAGTAATCGCTTAGGAATATAGTCATGGCAAAACCTGCTGCTCGTCCTCGCAAGAAAGTCAAAAAGACGGTGGTTGATGGGATCGCACACATCCACGCGTCCTTCAACAACACCATCGTTACCATCACTGATCGTCAGGGCAACGCCCTGTCCTGGGCCACTTCCGGTGGTTCGGGTTTCCGTGGCTCGCGTAAGAGCACTCCGTTCGCTGCCCAGGTAGCGGCCGAGCGTGCCGGCCAGGCTGCTCTGGAATACGGTCTGAAGAACCTTGACGTCAACGTCAAAGGCCCGGGCCCGGGTCGCGAGTCGGCTGTTCGTGCGCTGAATGCCTGCGGTTACAAGATCGCCAGCATCACCGACGTAACCCCGATCCCGCATAACGGCTGCCGTCCGCCGAAAAAGCGTCGCGTGTAATAGGAGACAGTGAGAAATGGCTCGTTACATTGGTCCCAAGTGCAAACTGTCCCGCCGCGAAGGCACTGATCTCTTCCTGAAGAGCGGCGTTCGTGCCCTCGACTCGAAGTGCAAGGCAGAACAAGTTCCCGGCCAGCATGGCCAGCGTCGTGGTCGTCTGTCCGACTACGGTCTGCAGCTGCGCGAGAAACAAAAAGTTCGCCGCATCTACGGCGTTCTGGAACGTCAATTCCGTGGCTACTATCAGGAAGCGTCCCGCCGCAAGGGCTCCACGGGTGAAAACCTGCTGCAGCTGCTTGAGTGCCGTCTGGACAACGTCGTCTACCGTATGGGCTTCGGTTCCACTCGTTCCGAATCCCGTCAGCTGGTGTCCCACAAGACCATCAGCGTCAACGGTCAGACCGTAAACGTGCCGTCCTACCAGGTCAAAGCCGGTGATGTCGTTGCTGTTCGCGAGAAATCGAAGAACCAGCTGCGTATCGCCCAAGCTCTGGACCTGTGCGCCCAGCGCGGTCGCGTTGAGTGGGTCGACGTGGACACCGACAAGAAAGCTGGCACCTTCAAAAGTGTCCCGGCTCGTGCCGATCTGTCCGCCGACATCAACGAAAACCTGATTGTCGAGCTCTACTCCAAGTAAGGGCTAGAAAATAGGTGCATCCATGCAGAGTTCGGTAAATGAGTTCCTGACCCCCCGCCACATCGATGTGCAGGTGGTCAGCCAAACCCGCGCCAAGATCACTCTCGAGCCTCTCGAGCGTGGTTTCGGCCATACCCTGGGCAACGCGCTGCGTCGCATCCTGTTGTCCTCCATGCCTGGCTGTGCGGTAGTCGAGGCCGAGATCGACGGCGTACTCCACGAGTACTCCGCCATCGAAGGTGTGCAGGAAGATGTCATCGAGATCCTGCTCAACCTGAAAGGCCTGGCCATCAAGCTGCACGGCCGTGACGAAGTGACGCTGACCCTGGCGAAAAAGGGCTCGGGTGTGGTGACCGCTGCCGATATTCAGCTGGATCATGATGTCGAGATCGTCAACGGTGACCATGTTATCGCCCACCTGGCTGATAACGGCGCGCTGAACATGAAGCTGAAAGTCGCTCGTGGCCGTGGCTACGAGCCGGCTGATGCCCGCACCAGCGATGAAGACGAAAGCCGCAGCATTGGCCGTCTTCAGCTTGATGCCTCGTTCAGCCCCGTACGTCGTGTTGCCTACGTGGTCGAGAACGCCCGTGTCGAACAGCGTACCAACCTGGACAAGCTGGTCCTCGATCTGGAAACCAACGGCACCCTGGACCCTGAAGAGGCTATCCGTCGCGCCGCTACCATCCTGCAACAGCAGCTGGCAGCGTTCGTGGACCTCAAAGGCGACAGCGAGCCCGTCGTTGAAGAGCAGGAAGACGAGATCGATCCGATCCTGCTGCGTCCGGTCGATGACCTTGAGCTGACCGTCCGTTCGGCCAACTGCCTGAAGGCAGAGAACATCTACTACATCGGTGACCTGATTCAGCGCACCGAAGTAGAGCTGCTCAAAACGCCGAACCTGGGCAAGAAGTCCCTGACCGAAATCAAGGACGTTCTGGCCTCTCGCGGTCTGTCCCTCGGTATGCGCCTCGATAACTGGCCGCCGGCAAGTCTCAAGAAAGACGACAAGGCTACTGCCTGATCGTCGTAGCTACCGAACGTAAAGTTTGGAAAGGAATTGAACCATGCGCCATCGTAAAAGTGGTCGTCACCTGAGCCGCACCAGCGCGCACCGCAAGGCTATGTTCCAGAACATGGCTGTGTCGCTCTTCGAACACGAACTGATCAAAACCACCCTGCCCAAGGCCAAGGAACTGCGTCGCGTTGCCGAGCCGCTGATCACCCTGGCTAAAGTGGATAGCGTTGCCAACCGTCGTCTCGCTTTCGACCGTACCCGTTCGAAAGAAGCCGTAGGCAAGCTGTTCAACGAACTGGGCAAGCGCTACGCCAACCGTCCGGGCGGCTACCTGCGCATCCTGAAGTGCGGCTTCCGCGCCGGCGACAATGCCCCCATGGCATACGTCGAACTGATTGACCGCGCTGTTGGCGGCCAAGCAGTAGAAGCTGCAGAGTAAGGTTTACGCCTTATAAGAAACCGGGCCTTGTGCCCGGTTTTTTATCGCCTGGAGAAAAGTTTTTATCTATTGATAGGCTCGAATCAATAAATTGGCTTATCAAGCCCCTTGTCACCGATCCTTAACGCCGTCGACTTCTACTGCTTGCTGAGCTGGATCAACAGCCGCAATGCCGTTGGAGGCGCTTAATTGTCCGATTGGGATGTCGGGCCGAGCCTTCTGCCTCCGCAGTCGGCCGGCATACAGGCACCCCGCCGTTGAGGAGAGTAACGATGAGTGACAACACCCGTCTGACGACTGCAGCTGGAGCTCCGGTCGCCGATAACCAGAATGTCCAGACCGCCGGCCCGCGGGGTCCGATGCTGCTGCAGGACGTCTGGTTCCTGGAGAAGCTGGCGCACTTCGATCGTGAGGTGATCCCCGAGCGTCGCATGCACGCCAAGGGCTCTGCCGCCTACGGCACTTTCACCGTCACCCAGGACATCACGCGCTACAGCCGCGCCAAGCTGTTTGCCGAGGTCGGCAAGCAGACTCCCCTGTTCCTGCGTTTCTCCACGGTTGCCGGCGAGCGTGGCGCAGCCGACGCCGAGCGCGACATCCGCGGCTTCGCGATGAAGTTCTACACCGAGGAAGGCAACTGGGACCTGGTCGGCAACAACACCCCGGTCTTCTACTTCCGCGACCCGCTGAAATTCCCCGACCTGAACCACGTGGTGAAGCGAGATCCGCGCACCAACCTGCGCAACGCCACGCTGAAGTGGGATTTCTTCTCGCACCTGCCCGAAGCCCTGCACCAGTTGACCATCGACTTCAGCGACCGCGGCCTGCCGCGCAGCTACCGTCACGTCCATGGATTTGGTAGCCACACGTTCAGCTTCATCAATGCCAGCAACGAACGCTTCTGGGTCAAGTTCCACTTCAAGACCCAGCAGGGCATCGAGAACCTGAGCAATGAGGAAGCGGCGAAACTGGTCGGTGCTGACCGCGAGAGCTCCCAGCGCGACCTGTATGACGCCATCGAGCGCGGCGACTTCCCGCGCTGGAAAATGTACGCACAGGTGATGCCGGAGAAGGACGCGGCGACCTACCGCTACAACCCGTTCGACCTGACCAAGGTCTGGCCGCATGGCGACTACCCGCTGATCGAGGTGGGTTACTTCGAGCTCAACCGCAACCCGGCGAACTACTTCGCCGAGGTCGAGCAGTCTGCTTTCAGCCCGGCGAACATCGTTCCCGGCATCAGTTTCTCGCCGGACAAGATGCTCCAGGGGCGCTTGTTCTCCTACGGCGATGCACACCGCTATCGCCTGGGCGTGAACCACCACCAGATCCCGGTGAACGCTGCGCGTAACAACCCGCGCATCTATCACCGCGACGGCGCCATGCGGGTGGACGGCAATAACGGTGACATGACCGTCACCTACGAGCCGAACAGCTTCAGCCAATGGCAGGAACAACCGGATTACTCCGAGCCGCCGCTGACCCTGGAAGGCAGTGCCGACCACTGGAACCACCGTGTGGACGACGATTACTACAGTCAGCCGGCTGCACTGTTCCGTCTGTTTGACGAAGCGCAGCGGCAGCGCCTGTACGAGAACATTGCCGGGGACATGGCAGGCGTACCGGAAGCGATCCAGCGTCGTCAGCTCGCGCTGTTCTTCAAGATCGACCCGGCCTACGGCGAAGGCGTCGCCAAGGCGCTGGGCCTGAAGCTCGACTAAGCTGAAACCGTTCTGCCAGCCGCCCTCTTCGGAGGGCGGTTGCGTTTGTGGGGCATCGCGGACTTGACCCCGGTCATGGCCAGTCGCGACCATAGCGCCGTTTAATTCGCTGTCACGTCCCAGGGAGAAGGCTGATGCAAGGCCACGCCGAGGTTATCGATTATCTCAACACGCTGCTGGCCGGTGAGCTGGCCGCTCGCGACCAGTACTTCATCCACTCGCGCATGTATGAGGATTGGGGCTTCACCAAGCTCTACGAGCGTCTCAACCACGAGATGGAAGAGGAAACTCAGCACGCCGATGCGTTGCTGCGCCGCATCCTCCTGCTCGAAGGCACCCCGCGCATGCGCCCGGACGACATTCACCCGGGCAAGACCGTGCCGGAAATGCTGGAAGCCGACCTGAAGCTGGAGCGCCATGTGCGCGCTGCGCTGGCCAAGGGCATTGCGCTGTGCGAGAAGCACAAGGACTTCGTCACCCGCGATATCCTGCGCGTGCAGCTGACTGATACCGAGGAAGACCACGCCTATTGGCTGGAGCAGCAACTCGGCCTGATCGCCAAGATGGGTCTGGAGAATTACCTGCAGTCGCAGATCTGATCCATAGCTTCGCTTCATTAAAAGCCCTCGGCGCCCAGTCTCCGGGGGCTTTCTTTTGTAGGAGCGAGCTTGCTCGCGAACAGAGTTACCCAATAACTCAGGTCTGGGGCGGTTCGTGGGCGTCCCCCTCCGTCCGACGAAGAGCACAAGAAAAAGCCCCTGCGCCGATCGGCGACAGGGGCTTTTTCATGCCGGTGTGGATCAGGCCCGATCACGCTCCAGCAATGGCTTGAGGAAGTGCCCGGTGTGCGACACCGCCAACTCCGCGACCTGCTCCGGCGTGCCGGTGGCGATGATCTGTCCACCCTTGGAGCCACCCTCGGGGCCGAGATCGACCAGCCAGTCGGCAGTCTTGATCACGTCCAGGTTGTGCTCGATCACCACCACGGTGTTGCCGTGGTCGCGCAGGCGATGGAGCACGTCCAGCAGTTGCTGGATATCCGCGAAGTGCAGGCCGGTGGTCGGCTCGTCGAGGATGTACAGCGTCTTGCCGGTATCGCGCTTGGACAGCTCGCGGGACAACTTCACCCGCTGCGCTTCACCGCCGGAGAGTGTCGTCGCGCTCTGGCCCAGCTTGATATAGGACAGGCCAACATCCATCAGCGTCTGCAACTTGCGGGCGATGGCGGGGACGGCATCGAAGAACGCGCGGGCGTCTTCGATGGTCATGTCCAGCACCTCGGTGATGCTCTTGCCCTTGTAGCGGACTTCCAGGGTCTCGCGGTTGTAGCGTTTGCCCTTGCAGACGTCGCAGGGGACGTAGATGTCCGGCAGGAAGTGCATCTCCACCTTGATCACGCCATCGCCCTGGCAGGCCTCGCAGCGGCCGCCCTTGACGTTGAACGAGAAGCGCCCCGGACCGTAGCCGCGCGAACGGGCTTCCGGCACGCCGGCGAACAGCTCGCGGATCGGCGTGAACAGCCCGGTATAGGTCGCCGGGTTGGAGCGCGGGGTGCGGCCGATCGGGCTCTGGTCGATGTCCACCACCTTGTCCAGGTGCTGCAGGCCATCGAACGAGTCGTAGGGCGCGACTTCCAGCGTGGTGGCACCATTGAGCGCGGTAGCGGTGATCGGGAACAGGGTGTTGTTGATCAGCGTCGACTTGCCCGAACCGGAAACGCCGGTAATGCAGGTGAACAGGCCGACCGGGATTTCCAGGTTGACGTTCTGCAAGTTGTTGCCGCGCGCGCCCTTGAGCTTGAGCAATTGCTTCTTGTTGCGCGGGGTGCGTTCGGCGGGCACGACGATCTTGGTGCGGCCGGACAGATAGGCGCCGGTGACCGAGTCCGGGTGATCCATGACTTGCTGCGGTGTGCCCTCGGCGACGATCTGCCCGCCGTGTACGCCGGCACCCGGGCCGATGTCCACGACGTAGTCGGCGAGGCGGATGGCGTCCTCGTCGTGCTCGACCACGATCACCGTGTTGCCCAGGTTGCGCAGGTGGGTGAGGGTGCCCAGCAGGCGCTCGTTGTCGCGCTGGTGCAGGCCGATGGAAGGTTCGTCGAGGATGTACATGACGCCCACCAGGCCCGCGCCGATCTGGCTGGCCAGGCGGATGCGCTGGGCCTCGCCGCCGGAGAGGGTGTCGGCGCTGCGGTCCAGGGTCAGGTAGTCGAGGCCGACGTTGACCAGGAACTGCAGGCGCTCGCGGATTTCCTTGAGAATCTTCGAGGCGATCTCGCCGCGGCGGCCCGTTAGGGTCAGGCTCTCGGCGTATTCGCAGGCGGTGCCCACCGGCATCGAGGTGATCGCCGGCAACGTCTTGTCGCCGACCCACACGTGGCGGGCTTCGCGGCGCAGGCGGGTGCCGTGGCAGTCCGGGCAGGGCTGGGTGCTGAGGAACTTGGCCAGCTCCTCGCGCACGGTGGCCGATTCGGTTTCGCGGTAGCGGCGCTCCAGGTTCGGCAGGATGCCTTCGAACGGGTGTGCGCGCTTGACGATGTCGCCGCGGTCATTGAGGTAGCGGAACTCGACGTTCTCGCGGCCCGAGCCATTGAGGATGAACTTCTGGTGATCCGGGTCGAGATCCTGGAAAGGCTCTTCCAGGCTGAAGCCGAAGTGCCCGGCCAGCGAGCCGAGCATCTGGAAGTAGTAGACGTTGCGCCTGTCCCAGCCGCGAATGGCGCCCTCGGCCAGGGTCAGCTCGCCGTTGACCACCCGGCGCGCATCGAAGAACTGCTTTACGCCCAGGCCGTCGCAGGTCGGGCAGGCGCCGGCCGGGTTGTTGAAGGAGAACAGCTTGGGTTCCAGCTCGCTGATCGAGTGGCCGCAGATCGGGCAGGCGAAGCGCGCGGAGAAGATCATCTCCTCGCCTTCTTCATCATCCATGGGCGCGACCAGCGCGATACCGTCGGCGAGGTTGATCGCTGTCTCGAAGGACTCTGCCAGGCGCTGCTGCAGGTCGCCGCGGACCTTGAAGCGGTCGACCACGATGTCGATGGAGTGCTTGAGCTTCTTGTCCAGCTTCGGCACTTCGTCCAGCTCGTAAAGCTTGCCGTCGACTCGGGCGCGGACGAAGCCCTGGGCGCGCATCTCGTCGAATACCGCCAGGTGTTCGCCCTTGCGCTCGCGAATGACCGGGGCCAGCAACATCAGCTTGCGGCCCTCGGGCAGCGCCAGCACCTGGTCGACCATCTGGCTGACGGTCTGTGCTTCCAGCGGGATGTCGTGGTCCGGGCAGCGCGGAATACCGACGCGGGCGTAGAGCAGGCGCAGGTAATCGTAGATTTCGGTGATGGTGCCCACGGTGGAACGCGGGTTGTGGGAGGTGGACTTCTGCTCGATGGAGATCGCCGGCGACAGGCCTTCGATGGTGTCGACGTCAGGCTTTTCCATCATCGAGAGGAACTGCCGGGCGTAGGCCGACAGGGATTCCACGTAGCGGCGCTGGCCCTCGGCGTAGAGCGTGTCGAAGGCCAGGGAAGACTTGCCGGAACCGGACAGGCCGGTGATCACGATCAGCTTGTCGCGCGGCAGGGTCAGGTCGATGTTCTTCAGGTTGTGGGTACGTGCCCCACGGATGAGGATCTTGTCCACAGCGGCCTCGCATGGCGGGCGAAAACTATCGATTATACGGGGCGTGGCGGGTACGCGGCAAAGTAGCGCGTGTGTGCCCTTGGACCGTTGGGCTGGTAGAATGCGCGGCTATTTTTCGGCGTTTGCGACAACCGGCCCTGTGGGGCCCGGATGACGCGGCGCCACCGGGGGCAATTTAGCGCATCCCGTCTTTCGTCTGTCCATGAGGGGCCTATGCACGATTCCCACACTGAGCGCATGAGTGGCACCGAAACCCGCGCGGCCGCCGGCCTGTCCCTGGTCTTCGCGTTCCGCATGCTCGGCATGTTCATGGTCCTGCCGGTGCTTGCCACCTATGGCCAGGACCTGGCCGGCGCCACCCCGGCACTGATCGGCCTGGCCATCGGCGCCTACGGCCTGACCCAGGCGATCCTGCAGATCCCGCTGGGCACCCTGTCCGACCGCATCGGTCGCCGGCCGATCATCATCGTCGGCCTGCTGGTGTTCGCCGCCGGCGCGGCGCTGGCGGCCAACGCCGATTCCATCTGGGGCATCATCGCCGGCCGCGTCCTGCAGGGCGCCGGGGCGATTTCCGCGGCGGTGATGGCGATGCTTTCCGACCTCACCCGCGAGCAGCACCGCACCAAGGCCATGGCCATGATCGGCATGAGCATCGGCGTGTCCTTCGCCGTGGCGATGGTTGCCGGCCCCGTGCTGACCCACTGGTTCGGCCTGCACGGGCTGTTCTGGTTCACCGCCGGCATGGCCCTGGTGGGCATGCTGATCATCCTGTTCTTCGTGCCAACGCCTGATCACCGCATGCAGCATCGCGAGTCGAGCGTGGCCAAGCAGTCGCTGCTGCCGACCCTGAAGAACGGCGAGCTGCTGCGCCTGGACGCCGGCATCCTGGTGCTGCACGCGATCCTCATGGCCAGCTTCGTCGCGCTGCCGCTGGCGCTGGTCGAGCGTGCCGGGCTACCCAAGGAAGAACACTGGTGGGTCTACCTGACCGCGCTGCTGGTGGGCTTCTTCGGCATGGTCCCGTTCATCATCTACGCCGAGAAGAAGCGCCAGATGAAACGTGTGCTGACCGGCGCCGTGGCGACCCTGATGCTCTGCGAACTGTTCTTCTGGGAGTTCGGTAACAGCCTCAAGGAACTGGTGTTCGGCATCATCGTCTACTTCACCGCGTTCAACCTGCTGGAGGCCTCGCTGCCCTCGCTGGTGAGCAAGGTGTCGCCGGCCGGCGGCAAGGGCACGGCGATGGGCGTGTACTCCACCAGCCAGTTCCTCGGCGCCGCCGTGGGCGGCATCCTCGGCGGCTGGATGTACCAGCACGGCGGGCTCGACGGGGTGTTCATCGGCTGCGCGGTGCTGGCTGCCCTCTGGCTGGCGATTGCTGTTACCATGCGCGAACCTCCGTATGTAACGAGTATTCGCCTGCCTCTTTCCGATGAGGCCCTGCGCGATGCTTCGTTGGCTGAGCGTTTCAAGGCATTGCCCGGTGTGAGCGATGTGATGGTGGTCGTTGAAGAAGCGGCTGCTTATGTCAAAGTGGATTCCCAACAAGTTGATCGCACGTCCCTCGAGCGCCTCGCCGGCGCCGAGCAGGCGACGTGCTGAAGCCTTTAGGAGAGCGTCATGGCCCGTGGGGTTAACAAAGTCATTCTGGTGGGTAACGTCGGTGGCGATCCGGAAACCCGTTACATGCCCAACGGCAACGCGGTGACCAACGTCACCCTGGCCACCAGCGAGAGCTGGAAGGACAAGCAGACCGGCCAGCAGCAGGAGCGTACCGAGTGGCACCGCGTGGTGTTCTTCGGTCGCCTGGCAGAGATCGTCGCCGAGTACGTGCGCAAGGGCTCGCAGATCTACGTCGAAGGCAGCCTGCGCACTCGCAAGTGGCAGGGCCAAGACGGTCAGGACAAGTACACCACCGAGATCGTGGTCGACATCAACGGCAACATGCAGCTGCTCGGCGGCCGTCCGGGCGCCGGTGGTGACGATGCTCCGCGCGCTCCCCGCGAGCCGCAGCAGCGTCCGCAGCAGGCCCAGCGCCCTGCGCCGCAGCAGCAGTCCCAGCCCGCGCCGCAACCGGCTCCGGACTACGACAGCTTCGACGACGATATTCCGTTCTGATCCGAACGATTCGTCGCCCAAGAGCGCAGCCTTCGAGCTGCGCTTTTGCGTTTCTGGGACGCTCGTTTTGGCGAATGTTCGTAAAAGTCTTTCTCGGTGGCGACTATTTAATTAGCTAGCTAACTGAATGATTCTGGAGCTGCCTTGATGTACGGCAAAACCGGAGAAGAAAAGACATGAGCATTACAGTGACCGAGCGTGACGACGACCATAAATCCCGCGAGTTCCGCGCCCACGGCGGGCGTTGCTGGGATGTGTACCAGGAAGGCCTGCTGGTCGGCATCTTCCACAGCGAGAGCGAGGCGCAAGCCTATCGCGTCGCCCTGGAGTTGGAGACGCGCTACCGCCACGCAGCAGAGTTCTAGAAAGTAAAAAGCCCCGTGGCGACGGCCGCGCCACGGGGCTTGTGAGTCCTGAATGCCTACAAAAACCATCCGCGCGCGCAGGCAATGCGGAGGTTCTGGGGAAACCGCCCGGCGAACCGAGCGGCAGGCGATCAGAACTGGTAGTTCACCGTCGCGGTGACGTTGCGCTTCTCGCCGAAGTAGCAGAAGTCCAGGCTGTAGCAGGACGCCACGTAATCCTTGTCCAGCAGGTTGTTGGCGTTGAGGCTGACATCCAGGCCCTTCAGGCCGACACGGGAAAGGTCGTAGCCGATGCGCGCATCCACCAGGGTGTAGTCCGGCACGCGCAGGGTGTTTTCCTTGTCCGCCCAGGTCTCGCCGACATAGCGGGCGCCGCCGCCGAGGGTCAGGCCATCCAGCGGGCCGGCGTTGAAGCCGTAGTCGGCCCAGAGCGAGGCCATGTGCTTGGGCGCCTGGTTCGGGGTGTGGCCCTGGTTGCCGTCCAGCGACTTGGTGTAGGTAATGTCGGTGTAGGTGTAGCTGCCGAGCACCTTGAGGTTGTCGGTGACCTGGGTGTGGGCCTCCAGCTCCAGGCCCTGGGAGCGCACTTCGCCCACGGAGGTGTAGAAGTTGTCCTGCGGCTCCTTCGACGCGACGTTCTCCTGGGTGATGTGGAAGACCGATGCGGTGTACAGGCTGCGGCTGCCCTCGGGCTGGAACTTCAGGCCGGCTTCCCACTGCTTGCCCTCGGTCGGTTCCAGCGGTGTACCGGACTGGTCGGAGTAGGCGTTGGGGTTGAACGACTCGGAGTAGCTGATGTACGGCGCGATGCCGTTGTCGAACAGGTACAGCGCGCCGAGGCGGCCGGTGAACTTCTTCCAGTCGTCGTCGGCCTTGCTGCCGGTGCTACGATTCTTGTCCTCGACGGTCACCCAGTCCTCGCGCATGCCCAGCGAGAAGCGCCAGTTGTCGATGTCGATCAGGTCCTGCAGGTAGACGCCGGTCTGCTCCAGGCGACGGGTATGGTTGTCGTCGGGGTAGTAGCTGATGGCGTCGTTGCCGTAGTGCGGGTCGAAGGCGTCCAGCGGTTGCGCCGAGCCCGAGCGCCAGTCCACGGTAGTGCGACGTTTCTGGTAGTCCAGGCCCATCAGCAGGGTGTGCTTGGCGGCGCCGGTGTTGAATTCGGCCTGGGCCATGTTATCGATGATGTACGCCTGCAGGTGCTCGCTGGCGCCGGAGAAGTAGCGGTTCAGGGTGTTCTCGTCAGGCGCGGTCCAGCCGTACGCATAGACCTGGGAAAGGTCGACGTCGGAGTCCAGGTAGCGGAAGTTCTGCCGCGCAGTCCAGACGTCGTCGAAGCGGTGCTCCAGCTGGTAGCCGAACATGCGCTGCGTACGGTCGAAGTCGTCCTTGCTCGGCTCGCCGTCGAAGAATTCGCGGGAGATCTTCTGGCCGTTGTGGTGGAACAGCGCGCCATCCGCCGGCACGCCGCCGTGGTAGCCGCCGTTCGGGTCATGCTGCAGGTAGCCCTGCAGGGTCAGTGTGGTGTCGTCGGTGAAGTCGATGGCCAGGGTCGGGGCGATGGCGTAGCGCTCTTCCTTGACGTGGTCGAACTGGGTGTCCGAACCCTTGCCCAGGCCGACCAGGCGGTAGGCGATGCGCTTTTCCTCATCCAGCGGGCCGCTGAAGTCGAAGCCCATTTCCTTCTGGCCCATGTTGCCGACGGTGCCGGTGATCTGGTGGTAGTCCTCGTACAGCGGCTTCTTGCTGGTCAGCGCCACCAGCCCGCCGGGCAGGCTGCGGCCGTAGAGCACCGAGGACGGGCCCTTGAGCACATCGATACGTTCGAGGAAGTACGGGTCGATCTGCATCGAGCTGAAGGTGCCGCTGTCGCCCATGGCCTTCAGGCCGTCGAGGTAGATGTTGTCGACGCTGTTGTCGGCGAAGCCGCGCATGACGATGTAGTCGTAGCGGTTCGAGGCGCCGACCTGGCCGGTGAAGATGCCGGGGGTGTAGCGGATCGCCTGCTGCACGGTCTTCGACGCGGTGTCGTCGATCTGCTCGCGGGTGATCACCGAGACGCTCTGGCTGGTTTCCAGCAGGGACTTGGAGGTCTTGGTAGCGATCTGGCTGTGGGTCGCCAGGTAGCCGTCTTCCTCGCCCAGTGCGTTGCCCAGGGCGAATACGTCGCTGGACGGCATGGCCAGCACGTCGGTCGGTGCGGCCGGGCGCAGCACGTAGTTGCCGTTGCCCTGGTCCACGGCCTCCAGCGGAGTGTCCACCAGCAGGCGCCCGAGGCCCTGGTCCACCGAGTAGGTGCCGTTCAGCCCCGCCGAATTCAGCCCGCGAGTCTGCTCCGGGGTTGCCGACAGGGTGATCCCCGCTTCGCGGGCGAAGGCGTTCAGTACCTCGCCCAGCGGGCCGGCCGGGATTGCATAGGCGCGGCTGCTGGTGATGGCGGCATCGTCCGCGGCGAAGGCGGTCAGCGGCAGGCTGGCGCCGAGGCTGGCGCACAGCAGCGCGCCGCGCACGGCATGGGCCAGGCGGCTGGCGCGGGGCAGGGCGGGGGAGGCGGTCGGGGTGTGGACGGCTCGCATGGAGGGGCTTCCGTGGGCAAGGGAATGATCGGGTTATTCCTCCTTGCCGACCGAGGCGGCGAAACCCGACAAAAATAATTCTCGATTGCGAAGAAATATTATTTTGCGGCGACCTTATCGGTGGCTTGGTTTGAGGCTCGGACAAGGGCCCCTCTCCCTAGCCCTGGCTGCGCGCCCCGCTCCGAAGGGAGAGGGGGCTGATCGGAGTGGGGTGATACGCCTTTGCTCGCCGGTGGGCGCAGTTCTTTCCGTTCGCACGGATAACCCCCTCCCCCTTCAGGGAGAGGGCGGGGGAGAGGGTGTTGAGCCGAGCGCCGATCTTCCCATTCAGCTCCGCGCGCTGACCGTCACCCACCAGTCCGTGCGCTTCTCCACCCGCACCGGCAGCGTCTGCGGTAGCAGGGCCAGCAACTGGTTGGTGTCATCCAGACGGAACACGCCGGAAAGGCGCAGGTCGGCCACACTGGCATCGCAGTGCAGGTGGCCGTGGCGATAGCGGCCGATCTCGGCGAGAAAGTCGGCCAGGCGCATGTCGCGGGTAACGATCAGCCCATCGGCCCAGGCGGCGCTGTCCATGTTGCTGCGTTCGGCCAGGAGGGCGCTGTCGCCGTTGATCTCGAAGGTCTGTCCGGGCTCGGCGATGGCAGTGGTCTGGCCGCGCACGCGCGGAGCGATGGCTACCGAACCTTCCTCGACGCTCAGGCGTGTGGTGCGCTCGTCCTGGCGCAGGACAAACCGCGTACCCAGCGCCTCGAACAGACCATCCCGGTTGCTCACCCGCAGTGGGCGTGAAGCGTCCTTCGCCGTACTCAGCAGGATCTCGCCACGCTCCAGAAGCAGCAGGCGCTGGTTCGTATCGAAGCACACGTTCACCGCGCTGTCGGTGTTCAGTTGCAGCACGCTGCCATCGGCCAGGGTGAAGCGCTGGCGCTCGCCGACGGTTGTGCTGAAGTCCGCCATCCAGCGTTGCCAGGGCGTGACCTCGCGGGCCAGCCACAGCGCGGAGGCGCCGACGGCGAAGGTCGACAGCAGCTTGAGCGCCTGGCGCCGCTGCAGGCGCTGAGTGGAGCTTTCCAGGGTTTCCAGCGCCACCCGAGCGCCGGGCACTGCCTGGTAGCCGGCCGCCAGTTCACTGTTCAGCGCCTGCACCCGCAGCCAGGCGGTTTCGTGTTCGGGATTGGCCTGGCGCCAGTGTTCGCAGGCGTTGCGCAGTTCGGCATCGGCATTGCCGTTCAGCCGCAGGGTCCACTGGATCGCCTGCTTCACCACCCGTGGATCGGGTGTGGCGCCATTCATTCGGCGTACCGCAGTTGGTAGCAGTGGAACAGCGCCTCGGCGATGTAGCGCTCCACCGAGCGCACGGAAACGCCCAGTTCCTCGGCGATCTGCGCATGCGGCATGCCTTCGCACTGGGCCAGCAGGAAGGCGCTGCGCACCTTGGGCTTGAGGCCATCGAGGAGGCGGGCGATGTTTTCCAGCAGTTGCAGGATGTTGTGCTGCGCCTCCGCCGAGGGGACTTGTGCCTCGGGCAGGTGCGCGATGGATTCGAGGTAGGCGCGCGCCAGTTCCTCGCGGCGCCAGTGATCGATCACCAGGCCTCGGGCCACGGTCCGCAGGAAGGCGCGCGGGGTGCGCAGTTCACTGCGCTCGGGCCGCAGCAGCACGCGCACGAAGGTGTCCTGCGCCAGGTCGGCGGCATCGGCGGCATTGCCCAGCCGGCCGCGCAACCAGTTGTGCAGCCAGCCGTGATGGTCGCTGTAGAGCGACTGGACGTCGTAGGTGGAAGACATGGGCGCGCAAAACTGCAAATGATAATTTATCGCATTTTCAACAAGGCGATGGCCATTTGCAAGATATGTCTGAGGCTCCGGTGTTTCCTGTAGGAGCGAGCTTGCTCGCGAACTGTTCGGCACCGGAGCTGCCGGGAAATCCGTTCGCGAGCAAGCTCGCTCCTACAAACAGGCCTCGTGCCTTTTCTCAGCGGTACCAGCGCGGCGTGTACACCCAGTCACCACCGCCGACGCGGGAGAAGCGTCGGGTCAGCGATGAGCCGATGATCACCAGGGTGCGCATGTCGACCATCTCCGGGGTCAGCTCGCCGAGACTGACGACGCGCAGGGCCTCCGCCGGGCGACCGATATCGCGGCCGAGCACCACCAGCGTCTCTGGCGTGCGGTGGCGGCGGACGATTTCCAGTGCGCGCCCCAACTGCCAGGGGCGGGCCTTGGAGATCGGGTTGTAGAAGGCCATGGCCAGGTCGGCGGCGCCGGCATGGTCGAGGCGCTTCTCGATGGTTTCCCAGGGCTTGAGGTTGTCCGACAGGGAAATCAGACAGAAATCGTGCCCCAGCGGCGCCCCGGCCTTGGCCGCGGCGGCCAGTGCGGCGGACACGCCCGGCAGCACCTCCAGCTCCACGCCATGCCAGTGCGGGTCGTCGCTCTCGTGCAGGGCTTCCATCACGGCGGCGGCCATGGCGAATACGCCGGGGTCGCCGGAGGAAATGACGACAACCCGGCGCCCGCTGGCGGCCAGCTCGAAAGCGTGGCGGGCGCGCTGCATTTCCTCGCGGTTGTCGGTGCAGTGGCGCACCTGGTCCTCGCGCAGCGGCTCGGCCATCTTCACGTAGGTTTCGTAGCCGAGCAGGTCCTGGGCTTCGTCCAGGGCGCGGCGCACGGCGGGGATCATGAAGTCGCTGGCGCCGGGGCCGAGGCCGATCACGCTGAGCTTGCCGCGTGGCTGGCCGATGCTTTGGGCTTCGACCGGCGTCGCGGCGCGGTGCAGGTGGAAGGAGTCGCCGTGCAGCACGGCCGGTGGCAACTCGTCGTCGCTGTGGATAAACCGCAGCGGCACGCCCAGCTCGCTGGCGGCCTCTGCCAGGGCCGGATCGGCCATGCGGCAGCGCGGCGCGATGACCGCCGCCAGCGATGCCTTTGCCAATCCGGCTTGCGCCAGGCCCTGGTGGATGCGCTCAGGCAGATGCGAATCCACCAGCGTGACGTGAGCCAGCACGACGCGCGGATGGATGCGCAGTTCGTTGTGTGCGATGCCAGCGGCGCCCGCATCGATGCGCAAGGTATGCGCGGCGTCTTCGGCCAGCGGCAGGTCCAGCTTGTCCAGCCAGGGGGCGTCGCCTTCGATGCGCAGCGTGTCGCCGCCCAGCAGGTCGGAGACGAAGCGTTTGCCCTGCTCGATGTCCGCCAGCGCATAGCCTTGCGGCGGATCGAGCAGGCAGGCGCCGAATCGCAGCTCGCCGCTGGTGGTGATGGCTGGCGCCACCTCCAGTGCGGCGGCGATTTCGCGGGCGATGCGATTCACCCCGCCGAGCCCGCCGAGCAGCGGCACCACGGCGCTGCCGTCTTCGGCGACGGCCAGCACCGGCGGTTCGGCACCCTTCTCCACGAGCAGCGGGGCAAGGGTACGGATGACGATGCCGGCAGCGCACAGGGCGATGATCGGGGTGTCGTCGCGGTAGAGCTGGCGCAGGGTATCGCCGAAGTTCGCGTAAGACTCGTCGGCGTCTTCAACACGGTCCTTCAGACCCATCACGCGCGCCTGTGGATAAACCTTCTGCAGGCGCCGGGCAGTGGCCAGTGCGCCCTGGCCGAGAATGACGATAGCGGTGCGCATTAGCCGTTCCACCGCTGGCCGGGGATGACGATCATCGAGAAGTAGGGCGACGCCATCGGGTCCACGGCATCCAGCGCGACGATGCGCTGCTCGCGCATGGTCGCGCGTTCGACGTAGTGTGCGCCGCCGTCGCGGCCCAACTCGCGCAGCACGCGGCGGACCTTGTCGAAATTGCGGCCGAGCTTCATCACCACGGCTGCGTCGGTGTCGGCCAGGCGGCGCTTGAGTTCGTCTTCCGGCAACACGCCGGAGAGCACCGAGAGGCTCTGGTTGCGGTACACCAGTGGCACGCCGAGCACGGCCGCACTGCCGAGCATCGAGCAGACGCCGGGTACGACTTCGGTGTCATACCGATCCGAAAGGCGGTTGTGCAGGTACATGTAGGAGCCGTAGAAAAAGGGATCGCCCTCGCAGATCACCGCGACGTCACGGCCGGCGTCCAGATGCTCGGCCACCTGAGCGGCGGCGGTGTCGTAGAAGTCGCTGATCACGCCTTCGTAGGTCAGCGGCGGTTCCAGCTTTTCGGTGGTCACCGGATACACCAGCGGCAGGCGTTGCTGCTCATCGAGCAGGTGCTCCTCGATGATGGCGAAGGCGTTGCCGCCCTGGCCCGCGTGGTGTTTGGCCTTGGCCACGAAGTAGCCGATCACCGGGGACGCGCGCAGCAGGCGCAGCGCCTTGAGGGTCAGCAGTTCGGGGTCGCCCGGGCCGACGCCCAGGCCGATCAGGCGGCCGGCCATCACTCCACCTCCGTGGCGAGTGCGTTCACCGCCGCGGCCGCCATCGCGCTGCCGCCACGACGGCCGCGGACGATCACGTAGGGCACGCCGCGGCTGTCGGCGGCCAGGGCGTCCTTGGACTCCATGGCGCCGACGAAGCCCACCGGGAAGCCGAGGATCAGTGCCGGTTTCGGTGCGCCGGCATCGAGCATTTCCAGCAGGTAGAAGAGGGCGGTCGGCGCGTTGCCGATCACCACCACGGCGCCTTCGAGGTGCTCGCGCCAGTGCTCCAGGGCCACCGCCGAGCGGGTGTTGCCCAGCTCGCGGGCGAGCGTCGGGACGTCCGGATCGTTGAGCGTGCAGATCACCTCGTTGTGTGCCGGCAGGCGCGCGCGGGTGATGCCCTCGGCGACCATCCGCGCATCGCAGAGGATCGGCGCGCCCGCGGCCAGCGCCGCGCGGCCGATGGCACCGGCGTCTGCGGAGAAGCGCAGGTCCTGCACCACGTCGACCATGCCGCAGGCGTGGATCACGCGCACGGCCAGTTTCTCCAGGTCGGCCGGGATGCCGGTGAGGTCGGCTTCGGCGCGGATGGTGGCGAAGGATTGGCGATAGATCGCCTGGCCGTCGCGAATGTAATCAAGCATCGGGTTGGGCTCCGGGTGCGGCCAGCAGGTCGCCGGCGGCATCGAGGGAAAGGTTGCGCGCCAGCGGCTGGCCGAAGCCGGCCACGCCATCGGCGCGACGGAACAGGTCATAGCGGCCGTCGGCGACGGCCAGCAGGGTGTAGGGGGCGACGTGGGCGGCGGCGCAGGAGCGCGGGCAGCCGCACAGATGCACGCCGGCTGGTGGCGCGTGGCGCAGGCGTTCGGCGAGGCGCAAGGCATCGGCCTTGGTATCGGCCAGCCCGCGCGCACAGCCGCTGGAGCCACTGCACGCGACGATGCGCGACAGCGGCTGCGCAGCGTCGATCACCAGGCCGAGGCCGCCCAGTGCGCCGAGTGCAACGGCGGCATCCACCTGGGCCACATCCGGCAGGATCAGGCTTTGCCAGGGTGTCAGCCGCAGTTGCCCGCCGCTGAAGCGCTCGGCGAGATCGGCGAGGCCGAACAGTGTGGCGCTGTCGAGGCGGCCGAGGACGAATCCCGCGCCGACAATGGTGCTTTCTGGCTGGCGCTGAGGCTGAATCCCGAGATGGCCGAAAGCCTGCGCTGCAGGGCGACGCCAGTTATCCACAGCGGGTCCGAGTTGCAGCGCAAAGGGCAGGCGTTGCTGCAGGCGCTCCAGCAGCACTTCGTCGCCGAGCATTTCGCGCAGGTGGCGCATGCGCGTCTGGCCGTCGCCGGCGAGGTCGAGGAACAGCTGCAGCAAGGTTTCCACCAGCAGCGGCACCTGCTCGGCGCTGACGGCGGCAAGGGCGGGGCGATCCGTCTCGTTCCGTGGCGGACAACCGGCCAGGCCGAAGGCGAACAGCGGTGCTGCGTCGTCAGACATCGCCGACAGCCAGAGATCGTTGGGGTGCGCCAGCATTGCCAGGGCTTCGCCTCCGTCCAGCTGGATGCCGAACTTGGGCGACAGGCCATGGAAGCGCGGGGTGCGCTCCAGCAGGTCGAGCAGTTGGCGGGCCAGCGGAGCCGCGTCGAAAGCCGTGGCGGCGTCGAGGCCGAGCGCCGGGCTGACCAGCAGATTGCGCACATCATCCGACGCCAATTCACGTGGGCCGAGGCCGGCGGCCAACAGTTCATGGCTCAGCGCATTTTCAGCGCCGGCATGCACGCCGCGAATCTGCAGGTTGGCGCGGTTGGTCGCCTCCAGCACGCCGTCGGCATGTCGTTCGGCAGCCAGGGCGATGGCGCGCGCGGCGTTGGCGTCCAGTTGCCCACAGGGCAGCTTGATGCGGCAGATGCCGCCATCGCGGGAGGCCACGATGCGCAGCAGGCCGGGGCAGGCATGCGGGCGGACGGGCAGAGCGGATGTGTCTTGCACTGAGGTCACCAGGGCTGGGTCGCGGTGACCTGCGAATCCCCACAGGGGACTTCACGACACCGATACACCCCGCTCGATGTCTGCACACGCGACTGGTTTCGTCGGCAGGTCTCCTGGCTGGCAGGTCCTCATCCAGCGCGGCCTTCCCGGTTGCCCAGTGGCCTGGCCGGCGGCACGGAACGCTGTCCCGTGGCGCCGCATTGCGCGGACTCGCTGCTTACAGTTGCGGGGGCAGCCACGGCTTAACCGTGTTCCCTCTTCGGCTCCCGGAAACCTCACCGATAGGGGCGAAGCGTCCTACGAGCACCGACGAAGCGGGTATTATGCCTGCTTTGCCCGAAGGCAGGAAAAGCCTGCCCGTCGGATCGATCGTCGCACTCTCGAGGAATTTTCATGACGCCCTGGCTGACCATCGTCGGCATCGGCGAGGACGGTTACGCCGGCCTCGGCAAGGCCGCGCGCCGTGCCCTGCTCGCCGCCAGCGAAGTGATCGGCGCGCCGCGCCAGCTGGAGCTGCTGCCGCACTGCCTGCGCGCCAACCGCCAGGCCTGGCCGAGCCCGTTCAGCATGGAGCCGGTGCTGCGCCGGCGCGGCGAACCGACCTGCGTGCTGGCCAGCGGCGACCCGATGTGGTTCGGCGTCGGCGCAAGCCTGGCCCGCCAGGTTCCGGCCGAGGAAATGCGCGTGCTTTGCGCTCCGTCCTCCGCCTCGCTAGCTGCCGCGCGGATGGGCTGGGCATTGCAGGACTGCACGCTGTTGTCGCTGGTGGCGCGTCCATTGGCCGCACTCAACGCCCAGATCCACAACGGTGTGAAGCTGTTGATCCTCAGCAATGACGGCGACAGTCCTGCGGCCGTTGCTGCGCTGTTGCGCGAGCGGGGGTTTGCTGCGAGCCGGCTCAGCGTGCTGGAGCACCTGGGTGGCGACCACGAACGACGCATCGATGGTCTGGCGAATGACTGGTCGCTGGCGCAGGCGGCTGCGCTGAATCTGCTGGCGGTGCAGTGCATCGCAGGTGAAGACGCGCAGCGCCTGCCGCTCACGGTCGGCCTGCGCGACGATGACTATCGCCACGACGGTCAGTTGACCAAGCGCGATGTACGCGCCGTGACCCTGGCGCGGCTGGCGCCGAAACCGGGCGAGCTGCTCTGGGATGTCGGCGCCGGTTGCGGCTCCATCGGCATCGAATGGATGCGCGCGCATCCGAGCTGCCGCACGCTGGCCATCGAAGCCAACGAAGGGCGCCAGGAGCACATCCGCTTCAACCGCGATGCCCTCGGTGTACCGGCGCTGCAACTGGTCTGCGGCGCGGCGCCAGAAGCGCTGCAGGGGCTGGAGCGTCCCGATGCGATCTTCATCGGCGGCGGCGTGACCCTGCCCGGCGTATTCGAACAGTGCTGGGAGCAGCTCAAACCCGGCGGCCGCCTGGTGGCCAACGCCGTCACCCTGCAGAGCGAATCCATGCTGCTGAGCTGGCGCGCGCGCATCGGCGGTGAGCTGACCCGCCTGTCGGTGTCCCAGGCGCAGCCGCTGGGTGGCTTCGACACCTGGCGCGCGGCGCTGCCGATCACTTTGCTGGAAGTCTGGAAGCCGCTGGCCGAGTGAGCATGCGCGAAGAAACCCCGGAGCAGCCACGCCCGCTGCGCAGCGGCTACACCACCGGCAGTTGTGCTACGGCCACCAGCCTCGCGGCAGCGCGCCTGCTGCTCACCGGTGAAGCGCTGGATGCCGCGCAGATCGCCCTGCCCAAGGCGCGCTGCGCGACCCTGCGCCTGGAGTTCTGCCGGCTTACTGCTGAAGGTGCCGAAGCCGGCACGCTGAAGGACGCCGGCGACGACCCGGACGTGACCCATGGCGCGCTGGTATTCGCCCGTGTCGTGCTGAGCGATGAGCCGGGTGTGCGCTTTCATGCCGGGGACGGTGTCGGCACGGTGACCAAACCCGGACTGGTGCTGCCGGTGGGCGAGCCGGCGATCAACCCGGTGCCGCGTCAGATGATGCGTGACAACCTTGCCGCGCTGGCGGCCGAGTGTGGCTATGCCGGCGGCTTCGAGGTGACGATCCATATCGAGGGCGGCGCCGAACTGGCGCAGAAGACCATGAATCCGCGCCTGGGCATCCTCGGCGGTCTGTCGATCCTCGGCACCACCGGTATCGTCCGGCCGTTCTCCTGCTCGGCCTACATCGCCTCGATCCAACAGGGCATCGACGTCGCCCGCGCCAACGGCTTCCGCCACCTGGCTGCTTGCACTGGCAACGCCAGCGAGGACGCCATGCGCCGTCGCTACGGTTTCGACGACACCGCGCTGATCGAGATGGGCGACTTCGCCGGTGCCGCGCTCAAGCACCTGCGCAAGGTGCCGGTGGAGCGCTTCAGCGTCTGCGGCGGCTTCGGCAAGATCAGCAAGCTCGCCGCCGGCCACATGGACCTGCACAGCCGCCACTCCAGCATCGACCTGCCGCAACTGGCCGAGTGGGGCGCCGGGATCGGGGCTTCGGCAGACCTGCAGCAACGCATGCGCGAGGCCAACACCAGCCAGCAGGCGCTGGCGCTGTGCCGCGCCGAGGGTATCGCCCTGGGCGATGCGGTGTGCGCCCGCGCGCTGGCCTTCGCCCGGCGTATCGTGCCCGTTGAAGTAACGCTGGAAGTCTTCGCCATCGACCGCCAGGGCAACCTGGTGGGCGAGGCGCTGGAGGTGAGATGAAACGGGTCCTGCTGCTGGGCGGAATCGGTGAGGCGCTGGCTATTGCGCGACGGCTGGGACCGCAGCATCTCTACAGCCTGGCCGGCCTGGGCAAGGTGCCGGACGACCTCGCCTGCGAAGTGCGCGTGGGTGGCTACGGTGGCGCCGAAGGCCTGGCCGGATTCATCCGCGAACAGGGCTTCGACCTCCTGCTCGATGCGACCCATCCCTATGCTGCGCAGATCAGCGCCAACGCCGCGCATGCTGCGGAGCTGGCCGGTGTGCCGTGCTGGGCGCTGCGGCGGCCCGGCTGGCAGTCGGGTGCTGGCGATGATTGGCGCGAGGTCGCCGATTGGCCTGGGTTGATCGGCGCACTGAAAGAATTTCGCCGTCCGCTGTTCACCCTGGGTCGTGAGCCGCTGGAACACCTCGATGAAATTCCCGCCCACCAGCACTGGACGGTGCGCTGTCTGCAAAACCTCCCAGGCAATGCGCGCGCCGAAGTACTGGGCGCCCGCGGACCGTTCACCCTGGAGGGCGAACGCGAGCTGTTCGCGCGGTTGGGTACCGACGTGCTGATCAGCAAGAACAGCGGCAGCCAGGCCACCGAGCCGAAGCTGCAGGTCGCCCGCGAGCGGGGCGTGCCGGTACTGATTCTGGCGCGCCCGGCGCTGCCGCTCGTGGCGCGGGAGTTCGACAGCGTTGAGTCGCTGTGGGCGGCGCTGGAACGCCTGCTGGCGGAATGAGGGAACGCATCGAACGAGGAGCGTTCACAGCGTCGTCATGGTTCGCGAGGAGGCTCGCTCCTGCAGAACCGTCATGAAGCTTCTCCGGTGGCCGGCGCGCCTCTATGCTGAGCCCCGGTTTTCACAGGGAGTGACACCATGCTGCGAATCCTCGGCCGCGCTTCATCGATCAATGTGCGCAAGGTGCTCTGGACCTGCGCCGAACTGAACCTGCCGTACGAACGGGAGGACTGGGGCTCGGGCTTTCGCTCCACGGCTTCGGCTGAATTCATCGCACTCAACCCCAATGCCATGGTGCCGGTGCTTGTCGACGGCGACTTCGTGCTCTGGGAGTCCAACGCCATCTGCAGCTATCTCGCCAGCCAGTATCCGCTCGATGAGCTGCTGCCCAACTCGCCCCGTGAGTGCGCGCTGGTGGAGCAATGGATGGGGTGGCAGGCCACCGAACTGAACAATGCCTGGCGCTATGTATTCATGGCCCGTGTGCGCAACAGCCCCAGCCATACCGACGAATCCGCCATCGCCCTGAGCGAGGCGCAGTGGAACCATTGCATGTCCCTGCTGGACCGGCAGCTGGAGCGCACCGGTGCCTTCGTCACCGGCGCCTGCTTCAGCCTTGCCGACGTCGTCCTTGGCCTGTCGGTGAACCGCTGGTACCTGACGCTCATGCAGCGCCCGGAACTGCCCGCAGTTGCCGCCTACTACGAGCGGCTGAGCGAGCGGCCGGGGTTCCTGCTGCATGGGCGCAATGGGGAACCTTGAGTGAGCGCGGCACTACTTGGCCCAAGGGTTGTTCTTCATTCGAGTGAAGTTCGTCTTGGCGCTCCACAGGACAACCACCGGTTCGCCGGCACGGTTGGTCTCCGTGGCAGTGAGAAGTCCGTGCCGCGTTCTCCAGACCACCAGGTTGTTACCCGAAGGGTCCAGGCCGAAGTCGCCGAACCTGGACTCGGGCAGGCGCCTGGCGTTCTCAAGTCCGGTGGTCAGGTAGTACCGAAGCGGTTTGAATGAACTGGGTGGAAAGAGAAAGCGCACATGGCTCAGGCGTTCTTTCCTGAAGAAGAACACCACCTGGCTGGCGGGAATGTCAGCGAAGGCCGAGCTGATCGGCGCCAGGCAAAGGTAGTCGTCGTTACGAATGCGTTCCCGTGGTCCGAGGTCGCCATAGCATCTCAGGCGATAGCCCTGGGATCTGTAGTGACTGATGATCTCGCTCTGGCTTTGCGCGGAAATCTGCGCGGGCGTCTCCATGAAGCCGGGGGCGTCGGTCGGGACTACCACCGGCGCGCTAGCCTGTGCGACGGCTGTCGCGGCCTGGCGGCGGTGGTAGGCATCATAGGCATAGTAGGCGAGGGCTGCGGCCAAGCCTGCCAGCAGTAGTGTGCGTGTCTGCATGAAGAGTTCTGTCCTTGAACATGCCCGATCCATCGGCAGTCCACTTTAGCCAGATCGGCTCGCAGGTGACAGTGGCGCGCTTATCGGTCCATGCCGGACAACTCGGCGATCCTGCGGTAATTCGCTCCCAGCTCTTGTGCCAGTCCTTGTGCCCGCCCCAGCCTGACCGCGCCGCCCTCGATATCCACCAGCACAGTCGGGCAGCCCATCGGTTGCAACGCCGGCCAGTCGCGCAGGCGGCCATCGGTCAGGATCAGCAGGTGCTGGCGTTCGGCTGGCTTCTGCCGCTGGCGCTTGTCCAGCCATTCGCGGGCTTGCTCAAGCGCTTCGATCAGCGGGGTGCCGCCTCCGGCTCCAAGTTGCTCCAGCCACACCTGAAGCTGGCTCGATGCCTTCTGGCCCTGCCACAACCAGCGCGGCTGTGCGCCGGTGGCATGCAGCACGGCGAGGCGCGCGCGTTGGCGATAGGCCTGTTCGAAGGTGTCGGCGAGCAGCCCCTTGGCCTGGGCGAGGGCGCCGTGGCGGCGGGTGCTGGCAGAGGCGTCGACTATCACTAGCCAGAGTTCGCTGGGCTTGTGGCTGCGGGCTCGCAGTACCAGGTCGGCGCGGTGCTGCGGGCGGCCATTGCGCAGGGTCGCGGGCCAGTCGATCCGGCCGTGCGCGCCCGGCTGGCGGGCGCCGCTGCGGCCGCCCGCAAGTTGGCCGGGTCGGGGGTTGGCATCCGCGCCTGGGGCCTGGCGCGGGCGGATGCTCAGGGCTTTTTTGGCCAGCCCGTCAACTGTCGGCGCTCGCCCATCGTGACGTTCTGGGCGGGGAGTTCACCCCATTGGCCTTCGCCGTTGGAGGCGTTGGAGGGTGCTTGCGCCTGCCTGGACGACGGTTGCTGCGGCATTGTCGATTGCGGTGGTGCAGGGCGGCGACGATGGGCGAGGGCGAAGTGTTCCACCGCCTCGATGTCCAGCGCCTCGATGGCGTTGGCGTCGCGCCAGGCGGCGTGGGCACGGGCTGCGCGCAACCAGACCAGATCGGCGCGCAGGCCATCGACGCCAGCGGCGTGGCAGCGCTCGGCGATCTCGTTCAATGCAGCATCATCCAGCGCAATCGCGGCAAGGCCTTGCCGGGCATCGACACAGCGCTGTTGCAGCGCTTGCTGTGCGCCTTGCCACTGAATGAGGAAGGCCTGCGGATCGGCATCGAAGGCCAGCCGACGGCGAACGATCTCGGCGCGCTCGCTGGGCGCCGGGGAGCCGTGCAGTTGCACCTTGAGGCCGAAGCGATCCAGCAGTTGCGGGCGCAACTCGCCTTCCTCGGGGTTCATGGTGCCGATCAGCACGAAGCGCGCCGGGTGACTATGGGACAGGCCGTCGCGCTCGATCAGGTTGACCCCGCTGGCGGCCACGTCGAGCAGCAGGTCGACGAGGTGGTCGGGCAGCAGGTTCACTTCGTCCACATAGAGCACGCCGCCGTGGGCGTGGGCCAGCACACCAGGGGAGAACTGCGCGCGACCTTCGCCCAGCGCCGCGTCCAGGTCGAGGGTGCCGACGATGCGCTCCTCGCTGGCGCCCAGCGGCAGGGTGACGAAGCGCCCGCCGTCCAGCAGATCGGCGACGCCGCGCGCGAGGGTGGACTTGGCCATCCCGCGTGGCCCTTCGATCAGCACACCGCCGATGGCGGGGTCGATGGCCGCCAGGCACAGGGCCAGCTTCAGCTCATCGGCGCCGACGACGGCGGCCAGGGGGAAGTGGGGAAGGGCGCTCATGGGGGATTCCTGCGGATTTCGTCCGTGCATGGTAGCGAACCGGGCGTAGGAGGTGCGACCAATGTCCATCAGAACGATAGAGCCAAGTCATTGATCGGCACGCCGCGATGCAGTAACTTGGCTCTACTTCCACGGAGAACATCATGCCGTCCAGCTTGCCCATCCAGTCCCTCGCCCGCCTCGGTGCCATTGGCTCCGTGGTTGCTCGCGCGCAGGTCCTGGCCGCTGCTGCCGGTTATTTCTTCTATGGGTATTGGTTTAGCCAAAGGCGCGCCTGATACCCCACAGGCGCCCTAGCAAGCAGGGTCGCCAACCAGACAGTTTCCCAAAACCCCGGTCGGCAACCCGACCGGGGTTTTTGTTTTTCCGGCCCACAAGGCCCAACGCATTGAAACGAGCGAAAACGCTCAGACAGAGGATCGAGACATGACCGCCTACACCACCGACTACCGCTATTACCGCAACTCCGACTGGCGATTTAGCAGCGCGCTGCGTGCCACCCAACGAGCCTTGCCACGAACACTTAGATAGAGCGCCGAGCGCGGAACGACCACCGCGCCGGCCAAGGATGCCAGTCAGATGAACGCTTCCACCTCCACCCTGATCCGCCAAGCACACGCAGCCACCGCCGAAGTCCTCGACCTGCCGCTGCCCTCCGCTCGCCGCCGCGAACAACCGCTGCCGAGCCCTGCCGAACTGCGCCAGCACCTGCCGCTGTCCGCCGCCATGGCCCACCGTGTCCGCGAAGGCCGCGACGCGATCCGCGCCGTACTCGATGGCCGCGACCCTCGCCTGCTGGTAGTGATCGGCCCGTGCTCGCTGCACGACCCTGTCTCCGCCCTCGAATACGCCGACCGCCTCGCCGAACTCGCCCCGCAGGTGAGCGACCAGTTGCTGCTGGTAATGCGCGCCTACGTCGAGAAACCGCGCACCACCATCGGCTGGAAAGGCCTGGTCTACGACCCGCAGCTGGACGGCAGCGGCGACATGGCCGGCGGCCTGGAACTGTCGCGCCGGCTGATGCTGGGCATGCTCGAACGCGGCCTGCCGGTCGCCACCGAACTGCTGCAACCGCTGGTGGCCGGCTACTTCGACGACCTGCTGGGCTGGGCCGCCATTGGTGCGCGCACCAGCGAATCGCAGGTGCACCGCGAGATGGTCAGTGGTCTCGATCTGCCGGTGGGCTTCAAGAACGGCACCGATGGCAGCATCGGCATCGCCACTGACGCCATGCGCTCGGCCGCGCACCCGCACCAGCACTTCGGCATCGATGCGCAGGGCCGCCCGTCGCTGGTGCAGACCCAGGGCAACCCGGACACCCATCTGGTGCTGCGCGGCGGCCACGCCGGGCCGAACTTCGATGTGGCCAGCGTGCAGCAGATTCGCCAGGGATTGGAGAAGCTCGGCCTCGATCCGAGCATCATGGTCGATTGCAGCCACGCCAACAGCGGCAAGGACCCGCTGCGCCAGCCGGCGGTGCTGGACAGCGTGCTTGACCAGCGCCTGGCCGGCGACGGCTCGCTGCGTGGTGTGATGCTGGAGAGTCACCTGTTCGACGGCTGCCAGCCGCTGTCCGGCGAGCTGCGCTACGGCGTGTCGATCACTGATGGTTGCCTCGGCTGGAGCGGTACCGAGGCGTTGTTGCTGAACGCGGCCGAGCGCCTGCGTCGCAGCTGAGGATTTCCTGTAGGAGCGAGCTTGCTCGCGAACGAGTTTCCCGGCCGCTTCGAAGCTGGGCGGGTTCGCGAGCAAGCTCGCTCCTACAGGTCAATGCGCCACTCCGCACTTGTGTAGGAGGGGACTTCGTCCGCGATGGTATCCGGCGCGCGGCAATCCTATCGCGGACGGAGTCCGCCCCCACGCCAGCTGGGAATCCCTCACTGCTCCTCGCTATCCACCAGCAGGTTCTCCAGCACCTCTCGGTATTCCCCCGGCTCTTCCCACAACCCGCGCTGCTGCGCCTCTACCAGGCGCTCGGCGATGTCGCGCAGGGCTTCGGGGTTGTGCTGGCGGATGAACTCGCGGGTGTCGTCGTCCAGCAGGTAGGCGTCGGCCAGCAGGCGGTACTGGTGGTCGTCGACCAGTTCGCTGGTGGCGTCGAAGGCGAACAGGTAGTCCACCGTCGCGGCCAGTTCGAAGGCGCCCTTGTAGCCGTGGCGCTTCATCCCGGCGATCCATTTCGGGTTCACCGCACGGGAACGCACCACGCGGCCGAGTTCTTCCTTGAGGGTACGGATGCGCGGGTTGTCCGGCTGGCTGTGGTCGCCGTGGTAGCTGGAAAGTGATTGCCCCTGGATGACCTCGGCGGCGGCCAGCATGCCGCCCTGGAACTGGTAGTAGTCGTTGGAATCGAGGATGTCGTGCTCGCGGTTGTCCTGGTTGTGCAGCACCGCCTGCAGGCCGGACAGGCGCTGGGCGAAGCGTTCGCGCGCCGGGGTGCCGTCATCGCCGGCACCGTAGGCGTAGCCGCCCCAGTTCAGGTAGGCCTCGGCGAGGTCGGCGCGGCTGTCCCACTGGCGCGACTCGATCACGCCCTGCACGCCGGCACCGTACGCGCCGGGTTGCGCACCGAAGATGCGCCAGCCGGCCTGGCGGCGGGCTTCGTCGCTTTCCAGGCCCTCGCTGAGCAGGCGTGCCTGATCGGCACGCACACGGGCGGCCAGCGGGTTCAGGTCGTCCGGCTCGTCCAGCGCGGCGACCGCCTGCACGGCGGCGTCGAACAGGCGGATCAGGTTGGCGAAGGCATCGCGGAAGAAGCCGGATACCCGTAGCGTCACGTCCACCCGTGGGCGGTCGAGCAGGCTGATCGGCAGGATCTCGAAATCCTCCACGCGCTGGCTGCCGGCCTGCCACACCGGGCGCACACCGAGCAGCGCGAGCGCCTGGGCGATATCGTCGCCGCCGGTGCGCATGGTCGCGGTGCCCCACACCGACAGGCCGAGCTGGCGCAGGTGGTCGCCGTGGTCCTGAAGGTGGCGTTCGAGCAGGCGGCTGGCGGATTGGAAGCCGAGGCGGAAGGCGGTGGGCGTGGGCAGGTTGCGCACGTCCACGGTGAAGAAGTTGCGCCCGGTGGGCAGCACGTCGACCCGCCCACGGCTGGGCGCGCCGCTGGGGCCGGGCGGGACGAAGCGGCCGGCGAGGCCGGCGAGCAGGTGGCCGATCTCACTGGCGCCGCAGGCGTCGAGGGCCGGCGCGATCTGCTGGTGCAGTTGCGCGAGGACCGCCGCGCTGGCGTCTCCGGGCGCGCTGGCCGAGCCATCGATCAGGCGCAGGGCGAACAGCTCCAGGCGCTCGCGGGTGTCGCCATTGCTGCGCCAGGGTTCGTCGCTGACGGCGGTCAGCACATCAGGGCGCGGACCTGCCCACGGCTCGGCGAAGGCTTCGTCCAGCGGATCGCGGCCGAGCTTCAGGTCTTCGCTCAGCGCCCGCAGCAGGCTGGCGTTGCCGCCGCGTCCGTCGCCGCGTGGAATGCGCACCAGCGACAGCAGTGTGTCACGGCGCAGTTCGCCCACCGGCGATTCGCCGAACACATGCAGGCCATCGCGAATCTGTGATTCCTTGAGGTCGCAGAGGTAGGCGTCCAACTGCGGCAACCAGCTTTCCGGGTCGTCGCTCAGCTGCAAGCCCAGCTCGCGATCCAGCGAGGTGTCGCGCACCAGCGTGAGGATGTCGCCGCGCAGTTCGTTGGCGCGGCGCGGGTCGAGCAGGGAGGCGTCGTAGTACTCGTCGGCCAGGCGTTCGAGGTCGCGCAGCGGGCCGTAGTTTTCCGCACGGGTCAGCGGCGGCATCAGGTGGTCGATGATCACCGCCTGGGCGCGGCGCTTGGCCTGGGCACCTTCGCCGGGGTCGTTGACGATGAACGGGTAGAGGTTCGGCAGCGGGCCGAGGATCGCGTCCGGCCAGCACTCCTCGGAGAGCCCGACGCCCTTGCCCGGCAGCCATTCCAGATTGCCGTGCTTGCCGACGTGGACCAATGCGTCGGCGCCGAACACCTCGCGCAGCCAGAAGTAGAAGGCGAGGTAGCCGTGGGGCGGCACCAGCGACGGATCGTGGTAGATCGCCGCCGCGTCCAACTGGTAGCCGCGCGCCGGCTGGATGCCAACGAAGCCGAGGCCGAAGCGCAGGCCGGCGACCATCATCCGGCCGCTGCGGAACATCGGGTCCTGCTGCGGCTCACCCCAGCGTTCGCGCACGGCTTGCTGGTTGACCTCGGGCAGTCGGGCGAAGCAGGCGAGGTAGTCGTCCAGCGCCAGGCTCTGCGCGCAGGGCCGCAGGTCGAGGCTGTCGAGATCGTTGCTGACGCCGCCGAGCAGGCTGTGGATCAGCGCGGTGCCGGACTCGGGCAGGCCGGCGACGGGATAGCCCTGGGCCTCCAGCGCCCGGAGGATATTCAGCGCGGCGGCTGGCGTATCGAGGCCCACGCCATTGCCGATGCGGCCGTCGCGGGTCGGGTAGTTCGCCAGGATCAGCGCCACGCGCTTGTCGACATTGGCCTTGCGCGCCAGCAGCATCCAGCGCCGCGCCAGTTCAGCGATGAAATCCATGCCCGGCCGGTGCGGCAGGTAGCAGACCACGTCGCTCTGGCTGCGCTCGCTGCGCCAGGCCAGGCCCTTGAAGCTGATCGGCCGGGTGATGAGGCGGCCGTCCAGCTCCGGCAGCGCGATGTGCATGGCCAGGTCACGGGGGCCGAGGCCCTGCGGATTGGCGCGCCAGAGGTCGAGGTTGTCCAGTGAGCAGATGGCTTGCAGCACCGGCACGTCGCGTCGGAACGGCCGGTCCTGCGGCGATTCCGGGTTCGATTGGGCGAAGCCCGTGGTGTTGATGATCAGTTCGGCGTCGGCGCTATCGAGCAGGTTTTCCACCGTTTCCAGGCACGCAGCTTCCTTGAGGCTGGCGACGGCGATGGGCAGCGGATTGATGCCCTGGGCCTGCAGGCGTTCGCAGAAGGTATCGATGAAGCCGGTATTCGCCGCCTGCAGGTGCGTGCGATAGAACAGCAAGGCGGCCACCGGGCACTCCGGGTGCCAGTCGGCCTGCCAGCGGGCGAGGTCGCAACTGCCGGTCTGCGGGTGATACAGCGCGACGCGCGGCAGCGTCTGCGGTTCGCTCCACGGGTAGTCGCGTTGCAGATGGCGCGTGGCGAGACAGGCGAAGAACTGCCGGGCATTGTCCAGGCCGCCCTGGCGCAGGTACTGCCACAGGCGCTCGGCGTCCAGCGCGGGCACATTGCACAGCGCGGTCAGTTCGGGGTCGGGCTTGTCGTCGCCGGGTACGGCGATCAGCGTGATGCCGCGCTCGGCCAGCGCCGCCAGTTGCTCCATGCCGTAGCGCCAATAGCCGACGCCGCCATGCACGGAGATCAGGATGACCTTGGCGTGCTGCAGTACCTCGTCGACGTAGAGGTCCACCGAGGCGTGGTTCTGCAGTTGCATGGGGTTGGCCAGGCGCAGGCTCGGGTAGTCCTCCGGCAGCTCGCGGGCGGCCTCGGCGAGCAGCGCCAGGTGCGAATCGCCGCTGCAGAGAATCACCAGGTCGGCAGGCGTCTGGGCCAGGTCGGCGATGCCGTCGTCGGGGACGAAGCCGCCGGGTTGGGTGCGCAGCAGGTGCATGGGCTTGCTCGATGGTGGCTCTTCGTAGGAGCGAGCTTGCTCGCGAACATTGCCCCGCTGCGGGGTTGGTTCGCGAGCAAGGACTAGGCGTCCCCCTCGCTCCTACAAAAAACAGTGTTACGCCAGGGCGGTACGCAGCTCGTTGGCGATGGTGGCCTGGTCCAGCTCCTGGCCGATCACCACCAGGCGCGTGCTACGGGTTTCATCGCTGCGCCAGGCACGGTCGAAGTGCTTGTCGAAGCGCTTGCCGACGCCCTGCACCAGCAGGCGCATGGGCTTGCCGGGAATGGCGACGAAGCCCTTGATGCGCAGCACGGCATGGCGCTCGACCAGCGCGTTCAATGCGTCGAGCAGGGCGCGTTCCTCCACTTCCGGCAGGTCGACGTGGAAGGAGTCGAACTCGTCGTGGTCATGGTCCTCGTGCCCCTCGTGATCGTGATGTGTGGGGCGGTTGTCGATGTGCAGCTCGGCCTCGGCATTCAGCCCGAGCAGCACGGAGAGCGGCAGCTGGCCGGAGTTGGCTTCGACGATCTTCACCGCTGGCGGCAGCTCCTCGGCGACTTCGGCGCGGACGCGGGCGAGCGCGTCGGCGTCGAGCAGGTCGGCCTTGTTCAGCACCACCAGGTCGGCGCTGGCGAGCTGGTCTTCGAAGAGTTCGTGCAGCGGCGATTCGTGGTCCAGGTTCGGGTCCTGTTTGCGCTGCTCGTCCACCTGTTCGGGATGGGCGGCAAAGGTGCCGGCGGCCACGGCCGGGCTGTCGACCACGGTGATCACCGCGTCAACGGTGCAGGCGTTGCGGATTTCCGGCCACTGGAAGGCTTGCACCAGCGGCTTGGGCAGGGCCAGGCCCGAGGTCTCGATGAGGATCTGGTCGAGGTCGCCACGGCGCGCCACCAGCTCGCGCATCACCGGGAAGAATTCTTCCTGCACGGTGCAGCACAGGCAGCCGTTGGCCAGCTCGAAGACGCGGCCGACCGCTTCTTCTTCGCTGCAACCGATGGAGCACTGCTTGAGGATTTCGCCGTCGATGCCCAGCTCGCCGAATTCGTTGACGATCACCGCGATGCGGCGACCTTCGGCGTTATCCAGCATGTGGCGGAGCAGGGTGGTCTTCCCGGCGCCAAGGAAGCCGGTGACGATGGTGACGGGGAGTTTGGCCAGGGTCTTCATGCGCGCCTCGTGAGCAGGATGCGGTGCGAGAGGGCGGATGAAGGGCGCGCGCGCGGGTTCGCCGCGCAACGAAGGTCGCCACCGGATCACCCCGCCCGGTTGTCGTGATGCTGCTCGAGGCAGGTCTCCTGGCTCACAGCCCTCTTGAGTTCTCTCGCCTTCCCGCCGTGGCCGGCAGTGGCTCGTGAAAGAACAGGCTGTTCACAGTTGCGGGGGCAGCCGTGGCGCATCCGAAGATTTCCACGTTCCCTCTTAGCTCCGGCCAGCGCCGGAGAACCTCGAAGGGAGGAAGGCTACGCAGCGACGGCGGGGCGGTCAATCGCCGGGGATCGGTTGACGCTTGCAGGGCTTCGTGGTCAGCTAGCGCGGTTTCAGGTGTCTCGCGCCACGCGCGCGAGGTGAAACGGGAAGCCGGTGCGTCCGCAAGGACCAGTCCGGCGCTGCCCCCGCAACGGTAAGCGATCGTAGGGTCATCAGTAGCCACTGTGCTCCGGCATGGGAAGGTTGACCCGCTTGGCCACTGGCCGACATCGCAAGCCCGGAGACCGGCCTGGAATTCTTCGTTTTTGGCAAACCCGCGGTGGGCGGGCGCAGGCCGTGGCGCGGCCGTTCCGGCGCGTTCGAATGCGTTCAACCTCTGCGTTCTCTTACTTTGATTTCCAGAGGGAACGTTCATGTCCAGCAGCACCCTGACGCACGCGTCGAGCACTTCCATCCCCCTTTCCAAGCGCATCAGCCTGGCCGTTGGCGCCAGCCTGCTCGGTGCGCTGCTGGTGTATTTCGCCGGCTTTTCGCACATCGATGCGGTGCACAACGCCGCCCACGATACTCGTCACAGTGCGGGCTTCCCCTGCCACTGACGCTGTTCTGAGTCCAATCGGCTGCGCGTCGGCCAGGCTGCGTTGGAGAATCGTCGTGGACTGCTCATTGACTACAGTCAACTCCGCGTCCCCGGCCCTCCGCCTTGCCTGGCTCTAGCTCGCTCGATTTGAGAGTTCGGAGAAGGAAAAGGAAAGAGCAAATGATCAAACGTATCGCCCAGACCGCCGGTTTCGCCGGTCTGATCGCGGCGCTGGTGTTGACTGTGGTCCAGTTGCTGTGGGTATCCCCGCTGATCCTCAAGGCGGAAACCTACGAGAAAGCCGAACCGGCTGCCGCGCTGGTCGAAGAAAACCACGAGCACGCCCATGAACACGCTGCTGGTGCAGTGGCCGCCCACGAGCACGACGCGGAAGCCTGGGAGCCGGAAGACGGCTGGCAGCGCATCCTCTCCACCACTGGCGGCAACCTGGTGGTCGCGGTGGGCTTCGCCCTGATGCTGGCTGGCCTGTTCACCCTGCGTGCGCCGGGCAAGACCTCCGAAGGCCTGCTCTGGGGCCTGGCCGGTTTCGACGTGTTCACCCTGGCGCCGTCCCTTGGCCTGCCGCCGGAGGTGCCCGGCACCGCCGCCGCCGACCTGACCCTGCGCCAGACCTGGTGGATCGGCACCGCCGCTGCCACCGCTGGCGGCCTTGCGCTGCTGGTGTTCGGCCGCAATTGGGCGCTGCGTGGCATCGGTATCGCCCTGCTGGTGGTGCCGCATGTGATCGGCGCGCCGCAGCCGGAAGTACATTCCAGCCTCGCGCCGGAAAGCATCGCCCACGAGTTCATCGTCGCCTCGCTGATCACCAACGCGGTGTTCTGGGCGGCCCTGGGCCTTGTCGCCGCCTGGTTGTTCCGTCGCTTCGCACCGTCGGTCTGACCCAGGCGTTATGCTCGACCCCGCAGCCGGCCCGGCCGTCTGCGGGGTTTTGTTTTTGGGAGATTGCTGATGACGCTGGTTGCCGGCCTCGGTTGCCGCCGCGGCTGCACGCTCGATGAACTGCGCGCCTTGCTGGTGCAGACGCTGGCCGAGGCCGGTCTCGATGAGTCGAACCTCACTGCGCTGGCCAGCGCCACGCTGAAGGCCGACGAGGAGGGACTGACGGTACTGTCTGCCGCCCTCGACCTGCCGCTGGCGCTGTTCACGCCGCAACAACTGGCCGCGTGCGAACCGCGCCTGGACCGCACATCCGAAACGGTCCGCACGGCCATCGGCGCTGCCAGCGTGGCCGAAGCCGCGGCACTGCTGCAGGCCGAAGCCCAGGCCGGTGCGCCGGCGCGATTGCTGGTGGGCAAACGCCGCAGCGATCAGGCCACCTGCGCGCTGGCCTTCATCCCCGTCGAATCCGAACAGGAGCAGCCATGACGGTCCATTTCATCGGCGCCGGCCCCGGCGACCCGGAACTCATCACGGTCAAGGGCCAGCGGCTGATCCGTTCCTGCCCGGTGATCCTCTACGCCGGCTCGCTGGTACCGCCAGCGGTGCTGGAAGGACACAGCGCCGAGCGCGTGGTGAACACCGCCGAGCTGAACCTGGACGAGATCGTTGCACTGCTGGCGCAGGCCCACAGCGAAGGCAAGGACGTTGCCCGCGTGCACTCCGGCGACCCTTCACTGTACGGCGCCATCGGCGAGCAGATTCGCCACCTGCGTGAACTGGGCATTCCCTACGAGATCGTTCCCGGCGTCACGGCCACCTCTGCCTGTGCGGCGATACTCGGCTGCGAGCTGACCCTGCCGGATATCTCGCAGACGCTGATCCTCACTCGTTACGCCAGCAAGACACGCATGCCCGAAGGCGAATCCCTTGCCGAACTGGCGCAGCACCGCGCGACCCTGGCGATTCACCTCGGCGTGGGGCAGTTGCCGAACATCGTCGCCGAACTGCTGCCGCACTACGGCGCCGATTGCCCCATCGCGGTGATCCACCGGGCGAGCTGGCCGGACCAGGATCAGGTCACCGGTACGCTGGGCGATATTCTGGCAAAGGCCGCGGCAAAGGATTTCAAGCGCACGGCGCTGATCCTGGTGGGCAAGGTGCTGGGGGCGGAAGGCTTCGCCGACTCATCGCTGTACAGCGCGGGGCATGCGCACCTGTATCGCCCGTAGTCGTTCTTCGTAGGAGCGAGCTTGCTCGCGAACTGTCTGACGCTGGCGTCATCGGCGAGGTCCGTTCGTGAGCAGGAACCAGTTGCTCCCGCGTTCCTACAGGGGATCGTCCAGCGGCTCCAGTTCACTGAACTGCTCATCGATCATCGCCTTCAGCTGCTCCGCTGCCAGCGGCTTGTGCAGCAGCGGCCAGCCATGGGCCGAAGCCTGGGCGAGCAGCTGCGGGTCGGTGTCGCCGGTGACCAGCACGGCGGCGATCCAGTCGTCTTCGTAGTGCCCGTGCAGGCGGGCGATGGCGTCGATGCCGGTCTGGTGGTCGCGCAGGCGATAGTCGCTGATGATCAGGTCCGGCTTCTGCGCGGAAGCGGTCGGGTCGGCCAGCAGGTCGGCGACGTCGGCGACGATGACATGCCGGTATTCCCAGCTCTGGAACAGCAGGCGCAGGCCTTCGCGGTTTTCCGCATCGTCCTCGATCACGTAGATCAGCTTGTCGCTGCCCACCACTGTGCGCGGCGGCAGGATTTCCGCTTTGCGCGGCTGCACGGCGGTGGCGCGGGGCAGGCTGATCATGAAGGCGCTGCCGTGGCCTTCGCGCGAGAGCAGCGCCAGCGGATGGTCGAGCAACCTGGCGGTGCGCTGGACGATGGCCAGCCCCAGGCCAAGGCCTTTGCTGCGGTCGCGCTCGGGGTTGTTGAGCTGGTGGAATTCCCAGAACACCTTCTGTTGCTCGCGCTCGGGAATTCCCGGGCCGCTGTCCCAGACTTCCACGCGCACCTGGCGGCCACGGCGTCGCCAGCCGATCAGCACGCCGCCGTGGTCGGTGTAGCGGATGGCGTTTTCCACCAGGTTGCGCAGGATGCGTTCGAACAGCGCCGGGTCCGACTTCACGAACGGTGCGCCGGGGCGTACGCGCAGGTTCAGGCCTTTGTCTGCGGCCTGCACGCTGCATTCCTGCTGGATACGTTCGAGCAGTTCGGCGAGGGAGAAGGCCTGCAGGCTGGGCTGGACGATGCCGGCGTCCAGTCGTGAGATGTTCAGCAGCGCGTCGAACAGCGAGCCCTGCGCGGCGAGCGCGCGGGAAATGTGGTCGACGAGGTTCTCGCTGGCCTCGTTCAGCGGCTGTTTCTTCAGTGCGCCCAGGTACAGGCCCAGCGCGTAGGTCGGCTGGCGCAGGTCGTGGCTGGCGCTGGCGAGGAAGCGGGTCTTGGCCTGGTCGCTGCGTTCGGCGGCCTCTTTCTCGATGCTGAGCTTGCGCAGCAGCTCGCTGTTCTCGAAGCGCAGCAGCAGCGAGTCCACCAGGGTGGCGTGGAAGCGGTAGGCGAAGGCAAAGATGGTGACGGCGTAGACCAGCGCTGCCGCGCCGAGCGTCTTGCTCAGGGCGTCCGGCAGCAGCACCAGCAGGGCGGCGAATGGCAGGGTGAAGGCCGGTACGATGAACAGGTAGAACAGCGGCAGGACGATGCTGTAGGCATTCATCACGCCGGTGCCCAGGCCCAGCAGGACGACCACCACGTACATCTGCATCGAGGGTGGCAGCACGGTCATCCAGTACGCGGCGGGCAGGCCCCAGAGCAGGCCCGAGAGGCCGGTGGTGATCATCACCTGGATCAGCCAGCGGCGCCGGGGGCTGGCGCCGCTGTCGCGTAGTTGGTCGTAGCGCCGTAGCAGCCACAGGCGTGCGCCGCCGAGCAGGGTCTGTGCGGCGAACCAGGCCAGCAGCGACTCCAGCGGCAGCGCGCCGTTGAGCACCCAGGTGGTGAGGCCGGCGACCAGGTAGGCGGCAATGATGGAGAAGGGCGAGTTGCGCCGCAATACGTCGAACTGTTCGGCGCGGACCCGTTCGGCATAGGGGGAATGGCTGAGGTCGCGCTGCCAGAGATTCATTGGGCCGTCCGTGGAGGGTCAGTGGGCGTTGCCTGTATAGCAACAGCCGCCCGCCACGCCCAGTGTTTTCAAGCCGGCCGCTGATCCCTGCGCATCTGCGGGCGCAGGCCCGGTCCGATCCGGCATTGCTCTTCGCAGGAGCGGTTCAGGCGAGCCATTGTTCCGAGCGCGGCTCCAAGGCGCGCCGCAGGTACCAACGCACCCACAGGTGCACGCCGAGCGCGGCGCCCACCGTGAGCAAGATCATCAGGCCTTCCGCGTCCATGGCAGCGTCCCTTGTCCGGTTTTCCCGCCTGACAGGGTATTCCTGCGACAACTTGCCGCACAGATACAGATCGTTTCCGAATGTGCGGATCAGTCCTGCAGTTCGAGCCTTCAGCCCTGCAGCGAGTGGATGATCCGGCCGAGGGTTTCCATCGCCTGTTCGCTGGTGGCAGTCCACGGATGCCCGTAGTTCAGGCGCAGGCAGTGGCCGAAGCGCCGCGTCGCCGAGAAGATCGGCCCGGGTGCGAGGCTGATGCCCTGGGCGTGGGCGAGTTGGAATAGCTTGAGCGCGTCGATCTGCTCGGGCAGTTCCAGCCAGAGGAAGTAGCCGCCGCTGGGGCGCGTGACGCGGGTGGCGGCGGGGAAGTGCCGGGCCACGGCGGCGAGCATCGCGTGCTGCTGGCTTTCCAGCGCGTGGCGGAGCTTGCGCAGGTGGCGGTCGTAGCCGCCGTGTTGCAGGTAGTCGGCGATGGCCGCCTGGGCCGGCACCGACGCCGACAGGCTGGTCATCAGCTTGAGCCGCTCGATCTGTTCGGCATAGCGCCCGCCAGCGACCCAGCCCACGCGGTAGCCCGGCGCCAGGCTCTTGGAGAACGAGCTGCAATGCATGAACAGGCCCTCAGTGTCGAAGGCCTTCACCGGCTTGGGTGCCTGGGCGGCGAAGTACAGCTCGGCGTAGACGTCGTCTTCGATCAGCGGCACCTGGTGCTGGGTCAGCAGGGCAGCGAGGGCGCGTTTCTTCTCCTCGCTCATGCTGGCGCCCAGCGGGTTCTGGAAGTTGCTCATGAACCAGCAGGCCTTGATCGGCAGACGCGCCAGGCTGTCGGCGAGTACGTCGAGGTCGATGCCTTCGCGCGGGTGCACGGGGATCTCAACCGCTTTCAGTTTCAGCCGTTCCAGCACTTGCAGGCTGGCATAGAAGGCCGGGGCTTCGATGGCCACGAGGTCGCCGGGTTGGGTCACCACCTGCAGGCACAGGTTGAGCGCTTCCAGCGCGCCGTTGGTGACCACCAGCTCCTCCACCGGCAGCGGCATGCCGCCGACCATGTAGCGCAGGGCGATCTGCCGGCGCAGGGCGTGGCTGCCGGGGGCGAGGTCAGCCACCACCGAACGCGGGTCCATGTCGCGCACAGCATGTGCCATGGAGCGCGCCAGGCGCGGCAGGGGGAACAACTCCGGCGCCGGGAAGGCCGAGCCGAACGGCACGGTGTCCGGGTCCTTGATCGAGCTGAGCACCGAGAACACCAGTTCGCTGACGTCCACCTCGGTGGTCTGCGCGTCGTGGCGGGCGATTTCCGGCTCGGCCAGCGCGCGCTGCACGTGCTCGCGGACGAAGTAGCCGGAGCGCGCGCGGGCAACGATCAACCCTCGGTCCTCCAGCAGGTAATACGCCTGGAACACCGTCGAAGCGCTGACCCCGTAGGTGCGGCTGGCGTGCCGCACCGAGGGGACTTTCTGGCCGGGGGCGAGTACGCCGCTGCGGATCAGGCCGGCGATCTCGTCGGCGAATTTCTCGTAGCGCTTCATCTTGTCCTGTGGGGCGCCCTGGGCGGTGGTGGAATCCGCCCACTCTAGGCGCTGCGCCGAGGTCACGCCAAGCTCCCGTGCCATGCTCAGCGCCTCGGCGAGACGAAGGTGCTGGCGGCGTCGATGGCTTCGTTGCCGTCGCTGACCCTGAAGTGCAGTGGCAGCGAACCACCGGCACTGCTCTGCGCTTCGCTGGCGACCGAGACGGCGAAGTCGCGGATCTCGCCCGGCTGCAGCATGAGCTCCGGCACGCCCTGCAGGCGGTAGCCGGTGCCATCGGCGAGGCTCAGGTGGTAGTGCTGCGGCTGCTGGGTCTTGTTGATCAGCTTGAGGTTGTAGATGTTCTCGATCTCGCCGGCGGCGTTCTCGCGGAACAGCCCACGGTCGCGGGCGACGTCGAGGTTGATCAGCGGTCGCGCTTCCAGCGCCCAGACGAAGGCGCCGATCATCACCAGCAGCACCGCCGCATAGCCGATCAGGCGCGGACGCAGCAGGTGGGTCTTGCCGCCTTCGAGCGCACGCTCGGAGGTGTAGCGCACCAGGCCGCGGTCATAGCCCATCTTGTCCATCACCGAGTCGCAGGCGTCGATGCAGGCGGCGCAGCCGATGCAGGCGATCTGCAGGCCGTCGCGGATGTCGATGCCGGTGGGGCAGACCTGTACGCACTGGTGGCAGTCGATGCAGTCACCCAGGCCGAGGGCCTTGGGATCGGCGTCCTTCTTGCGTGCGCCACGGGACTCGCCGCGCGCTGCGTCGTAGGAAATGATCAGGGTGTCCTTGTCGAACATCACGCTCTGGAAGCGCGAGTACGGGCACATGTGGATGCACACCTGTTCGCGCAGCCAGCCGGCGTTGGCGTAGGTGGCGGCGGCGAAGAAGGCGACCCAGAAGGTGCTTTCCAGGTCGAGCCTGAAGGTGAGCAGGTCCGCCACCAGCGGCCGCACCGGCGTGAAGTAGCCAATGAAGGTGACTGCCGTGGCCAGGCTGATCAGCAGCCAGAGGCCGTGCTTGGCACTTTTGCGCAGGACTTTCTCGGCGCTGGCGGGGCCCTTGTCCAGTTTCATGCGCTGGTTGCGGTCGCCTTCGGTGACCTGCTCGGCCCACATGAAGATCCACGTCCATACGCTCTGCGGACAGGTGTAGCCACACCAGACACGCCCGGCGAACACCGTGATGAAGAACAGGCCGAAGGCGGCGATGATCAGGATTGCCGAGAGCAGGATGAAATCCTGCGGCCAGAAGGTTGCGCCGAAGATGTAGAACTTGCGCTCGGGCAGGTCCCAGAGCACCGCCTGGCGGCCGTTCCACTGCAGCCAGAGGGTACCGAAGAACAGCAGGAACAGCAGCGCGCCGCCGAGGCGGCGAAGGTCGCGGAAACGTCCGGCGAAGCGCTTGGTGTAGACCGTCGGGGTGACCGCCGACAGCGGTTTCGGCGGCGGGGTGAAACGTTGCGGTGCGTCGATTTCGATGACCTTCGCGGGGATTCTTTCGCTCATTATCGTGGCCCATCAGGCAGAAGAGGCGCCGCGACTGTACGAACCGGTCTGCACCCGAAACAGATTCAGGTTCGCCAGAAAAAACCATATCAGATGGTGAAATGCGCTCCGCGCCGCGTCGTTGCAGGGTTGGCGCCACGTGCCATAAGGGGGCTGATCGGGCCTGTTGCGGCAACCGGTCGCAGGCCCGCCGGGGCAGGCGTCTCGCGCATCTGATCCGGTTTTTCCCGTGTTATCTGCCGCTGTTTTGCACAACAGCCGCCGGCCATAGTTCGGTCAACCGCAATGTGGCGCGCCCGACGACAGAAGCAGGCTGCCACGCAACGATCCGAAGGTGGCCTGGCGATGTACCGATATGACGATTACGACCGCGCCCTGGTGCGTGAACGGGTGGCGCAGTTCCGCGACCAGGTGCAGCGGCGCCTGAGCGATGAGCTGAGCGAAGAGGAATTCCTGCCGCTGCGCCTGCAGAACGGCCTGTACCTGCAGAAGCACGCCTACATGCTGCGGGTGGCGATTCCCTACGGCACCTTGTCCAGCGAGCAGATGCGCACCCTGGCGTGGATTGCCCGCGAGCACGACCGCGGCTACGGCCACTTCACCACGCGGCAGAACATCCAGTTCAACTGGGTGGAACTGGAGCGCGTGCCGGACATCCTCGAGCGCCTCGCCGATGTCGAGATGCACGCCATCCAGACCTCCGGCAACTGCGTGCGCAATATCACCACCGAGGCCTTCGCCGGGGTCGCCGCCGACGAGTTCCTCGACCCGCGCCCGCTGGCGGAAATCCTGCGCCAGTGGTCCACGGTGAACCCCGAATTCCTCTTCCTGCCGCGCAAGTTCAAGATCGCCCTCTGCGCCGCCGAGGAAGATCGTGCGGCGGTGATGATGCATGACATCGGCCTCTACCTGCGCCGCGCCGAGGACGGCGAACTGCGCCTCAAGGTGCTGGTGGGCGGCGGGCTGGGGCGCACACCGATGCTGGGCCAGGTGATCCGCGACGACCTGCCTTGGCAGCATTTGCTGTCCTACGTCGAGGCCATCCTGCGCGTGTACAACCGCTACGGCCGGCGCGACAACAAGTACAAGGCGCGGATCAAGATCCTGGTGAAGGCGCTGGGTATCGAGGCGTTTTCCCGCGAGGTGGAAGAAGAGTGGCAGCACCTGCGCGATGGCGAGGCGCAGCTCACCCTTGATGAATATGAGCGTGTGGCTGCCGCCTTCGAAGCGCCGGTCTACGCGGCCGCTGACGATCTCGCCTACGGCACGGCATTGGCTGCCGATGTCGCGTTCGCCCGCTGGGTTTCGCGCAATGTGCGCCCGCACCGCGTGTCGGGTTATGCCAGCGTGGTGTTGTCCACCAAGCCGGGCGCCGAGGCGCCGCCAGGCGATGCCACTGCTGAACAGATGGAGCGCGTGGCCGATTGGGCCGAGCGCTTCGGCTTCGGCGAGATCCGCGTCGCCCACGAACAGAACCTGGTCCTGCCGGACGTGCGCAAGGCCGATCTCCACGCGCTCTGGCTGGAAGCCTGCGCGTCGGGCCTGGGCACGCCGAACCAGGGGCTGCTGACCGACATCATCGCCTGCCCCGGTGGTGACTTCTGCGCGTTGGCCAACGCCAAGTCGATCCCCATCGCCCAGGGCATCCAGCAGCGCTTCGAAAACCTGGATTACCTGCATGACCTGGGCGACCTCAGCCTGAATATCTCCGGCTGCATGAACGCCTGCGGCCACCACCACATCGGCAACATCGGCATCCTTGGCGTCGATAAGAACGGCAGCGAGTGGTACCAGATCACCCTGGGCGGCGCGCAAGGTGTGAAGAGTGCGCTGGGTAAGGTGATCGGCCCTTCGTTCAGCGCCGCCGAGGTACCGGACGTGATCGAGGCGCTGGTGCAGACCTATGTCGAGCAGCGCGGCGCCGGCGAGCGTTTCGTCGAGACGGTCGAGCGCATCGGCTTGGAGCCTTTCAAAGCGCGGGTCTACCGCCAGGCGGAGGTGCCTGCATGAAGAATCTGATTCGCCTGTCTGATGGCGTGGCCGAGCTGGCGCCGAATGATCCCTGGACCTTGCTGCGTGAAGTGCCAGAGGAGTTGCCCAATGGCAACCTGATCCTGCCGCTCAAGGCCTGGCTGGAGCGGTGCACCGGTAGGAGCGAGCTTGCTCGCGAACAGGAGCTCCAGTCGGCGCCGGAGCTGGGTGGTTCGCGAGCAAGCTCGCTCCTACAAGGGCATGGCGTATTGCTCGGGCCGGATGACGATCCGCAACAGCTTGCGCAATGGCTGGATGAGATCCCACTGATCGCCATCGATTTCCCCAGCTTCCGCGACGGCCGCGGCTACAGCCTGGCCTATCTGTTGCGCAGCCGGCTGGGCTGGCGCGGCGAGTTGCGCGCGGTGGGCGACGTGTTGCGCGACCAACTGGCACACCTGCGCCAGTGCGGTTTCGACGCCTTTGCCGTGCGCGAGGACAAGTCCGTGGAGGACGCCCTGAAGGGGCTCGCAGGGCTCAGTGTGCTCTATGGGCGCTCGGCCATCGAGCCGCGTCCGCTGTTCCGCCGACGCTCCTAGGGCGTAACTATCGCGCACGGCCAAGGCTGCAGCGGGTCGGCCAAGCTTGACGCTGTGCCGGGGGGCAGGAAAAATGCGGGCATCATCCACGGTGCCCCGTGCGCCGCTGGTAACCCACGTATTCGAGTGACCCCCAGAATATGCGCATGCGCCTGATGCTGTTGGGTGGCGGTAATGCCCTTGGACAGGCGCTTATCCGCCTGGGCGCCGAGGAAGACATCGGCTTCCTCGCCCCCCGACCGCCCGACCAGGGATGGGACGCCGCCAGCCTCACCGTGTTGCTGGACGAGACCCGTCCGGACGCGGTGATCAACCTCGCCTACTACTTCGACTGGTTCCAGGCCGAGGCTGTCGAGGCTGCCCGCCTGGCCAGCCAGGAGCGTGCGGTGGAGCGTCTGGCCGAGCTCTGCCAGCACCACGAAATCCTGCTGATCCAGCCCTCCAGCTACCGCATATTCGATGGCGCCCGCGCCACTGCCTATAGCGAGAAGGATGAGCCGCTGCCGCTCGGCCCGCGTGGCCAGGCGCTATGGCGCATGGAACAGTGGGTGCGGGCGACCTGCCCGCGCCACGTGCTGCTGCGTTTCGGCTGGTTGCTGGATGACAGCGCCAACGGCGTGCTCGGCCGCTTCCTCGAACGGGCGGAAAAGGAGCAGGTACTGTTCCTCGCCGACGATCGGCGCGGCAACCCGACCCCGGTGGACGATGCCGCCCGGGTGATCCTCTCGGTACTCAAGCAACTCGATTGCCAGGCGCCGCTCTGGGGCACCTACCATTACGGCGGCCTGGAAGCGACCACCACCCTGTCCCTGGGCCAGGTGGTGCTCGGCGAAGCGCGCGCCTTCCGCGCCCTGGCCGTTCAGGAACCGAGCCCGCAGGCCCACGCCGCGCGCCCGGATGCCGGCGACGAACCGCAACACGCGGTGCTCGCCTGCAAGAAGATCCTCCATACCTTCGGTATCAAGCCGCGCGCCTGGCGCGCCGGCCTGCCCGCCCTGCTGGACCGTTACTACCGCCATGTCTGATCGTCTCATTCCCTCCGCGCAGCCCATCCTCATCACCGGCGGCGCGGGGTTCATCGGCTCCCACCTGGCGGATGCAATGCTGGCGCAAGGGTTTGCCGTGCGCGTGCTGGACGACCTGTCCACCGGCAAGCGCGAGAACCTCGATCCGCGCGTCGAGCTGATCGTCGCCGATGTCGCCGATGAAGCAGCGCTGCGCGCTGCGGTGAGCGGTTGCCAGGGTGTCGTGCACCTGGCGGCGATCGCTTCGGTGCAGGCCTCGGTGGAAGACCCGGTGGGTACCCACCGCGCCAACTTCATCGGCACCCTGAACCTCTGCGAGGCCATGCGCCAGGAAGGCATCCACCGAGTGCTGTTCGCTTCCAGCGCGGCGGTCTATGGGCAGAACGGCGAAGGCAGCGCCATCGACGAAGACGTGGTGAAGGCGCCCCTGACGCCCTACGCCTCGGACAAGCTGGCCAGCGAGTACTACCTGGACTTCTATCGCCGCGAGCACGCGCTGGAGCCGGCGATCTTCCGCTTCTTCAACGTCTACGGTCCGCGCCAGGACCCGTCTTCGCCGTATTCCGGGGTGATCAGCATCTTTGCCCAGCGCGCCGAGCAAGGCTTGCCGATCACCGTGTTCGGCGACGGCGAGCAGACCCGCGACTTCATCTACGTCGGTGACCTGGTGAAGCTGCTGATGACCGCGCTGCTGGCGGACGAGGTGGCCGAGTCGGCGATCAACGTCGGCCTGGACCAGTCCACCAGCCTGAACCAGCTGCTGGCCGAGATCGGCAAGCTCACTGGCGGCCTGCCGCCGATCACCTACCAGCCGGCGCGCCACGGCGATATCCGCCACTCCCGCGCCGACAATCGCCGCCTGCTGCAGCGCTACAGCCTGGACGAGCCGACGCCGCTGGCCGACGGCCTGGCCCAGCTGATTACCACCAGGGTTTGTTGACCGCCAGGAAGAACACGCCTGCCAGCGAACTCAGGGCGAGGATGCTGAAGGCCGCCTTGGGTGCCCGCGAGGTACTGCGCATGGCGAAGGCTGCGAGCACGATATAGAGCACCAGCAGGCCGATCTTCACCTGCAGCCAGACCGGCAGGGGCCAGGGCATTGCCAGGTGCACCAGGCCCAGGGCGCTGAGCAGCAGCAGGGTGTCGATCAGGTGAGGCAAGCCGCGTTGCCAGCCCGAAGGCTGCCTGCCCCACCAGCTCAGCCCCAGGCGCAGCAGGAAAAGGGCGGTGCTGATGATGGCCAGGCTGACGTGCAGTGCTTTGAGTTCGAGATACATACCGGTTCCCTGAAAATGAAAAAGGCGCCCTTGGGCGCCTTTTCACGTTTGCTCCGTTAGAAACGGTAGCCGAAACCGACCATGTAAACCCAGGGGTCGACGTCGACATTGACCTTGGTCTTCTGCACGCCCAGGGCGGACGGGCCGTCGACGCTGGCCTTGGTATCGATGTCCATGTACCAGACCGCGGCGTTGACGAAGGCGTGCTCGTTGAGCATGTAGTCCATGCCCAGTTCGGCGGCCAGGCCCCAGGAGTCCTGCAGCTTCAGGTTGCTGAAGCCCTGGTCCTTGCGGTTGCTGGCCAGGTCTTCGTCGAAGAAGGTGGTGTAGTTGATGCCCAGGCCGCCGTAAGGCTGGAAGGCGGAGTTGGTACCACCCATGGGGTAGTACTGCAGCAGCACGGTCGGCGGCAGCTGCTTGATGTCGGCCAGTTTGCCGTCCAGGCCGGTCAGGCCGGTGGCGCGGTTCAGGCCCTTCACGTCAACCTGGTGCTTGAACGGAGTGGCGGCAACCAGCTCGATACCGATCTTGTCGGTGAGCAGGTAGGCGAAAGTCAGGCCCAGCTGGGTGTCGCTGTCGACAGTGGCCTTGGTGCCGCTGACCTTGCCGCCGTCGAGCTTGATGTTGGAACTGCTGTCGTCCGGTGCGACGGTGGCGAAACCACCGCGAACGAGGAAGTCGCCAGCCTGGTGGCCGCGAATGTCGGCGGCCTGGGCTGCGATCGGTGCTGCGACGGCGAGTGAGAGAAGCGAGGCGGTGAGCCAGGACTTACGCATGATGAGCTCCAATATCTCTTTGGTATAAGTGTTGGTGCTCAGAATAGTAGAGAGCGCTAAAAGCGCTCTTTTGATTTGGCTCAATAAAGACCCCAAGCTTCCCATGGCAAAGGCGTGCGGCAAGATGCCGCACGGTCGTCACTGCCCGGTGTATTCGTAGGGTTCGATGCTGCTGGCCTGCATCTGGTAGCCGGCCTCGGCGAGGTCGCTCTCCACCGCTTTCACGCTCAGCGTGCCGATGATCCAGAACGGCTGGTAAAGCTCGTCGACTTTTACACCCTTGCCGCCTCGAACATAGACGATCTGGTTGGACGGCGGCGGTGGCACGTGGATGCACGCGCCGTAGTAGGGCACCAGCAGGAAGTCGCGGACGGTCTGGCCGTCTTCCTCGACTTCCAGCGGCACGATGTAGCCGGGCATCTTCACCTGCTGGCCATCCAGCGCCTTGACCACCGGGGCGTCGGGTGTCTGTTGCTTCACCGCCGGGCCGCTCTCGGCGTTGAGCACGTCGGAGAGCTTGGACATGTCATGCAGCGGCACGGGCGGTGGAGGCGGCGGCGCGCCCTCGGGGATCAGCTCGGGCCAGGTCAGCTCGCGCGGCGCCGCCCAGACGGCGGCGCTGGTGAGCATCAGCAGCAGGAACAGCAGACGGCGCATGGGACTTCTCTGTACGGGGTGGCTTGCACGGGGCTGGCTCAGAGGCGGATCGACAGGCCATCGGCCAGCGATTGCCGATAGGCACGCCACGCCGGCACACAGCCGATCAGCAGCGCGGCCAGAAGTATGCCGCCCAGCAGCGACCATTCATAGGCGCTGGGCAGCGCCAGTGGCAGGAAGATGCCGTAGTTCGCCTGCACGTAGGCCTGGCTGCCGGCAACGCCAGCATAGAGCAGCCCGACGCCCAGCGTTACGCCGGCCAGCGCCAGGGCAAAGGCTTCGGCCACCAGCAGGCTGAAGATGTGCCAGGGGCGTGCGCCCACCGAGCGCAGGATGGCCATTTCCCGGCGGCGCTCGTTGAGGCTGGTGAGAATGGCCGTGAGCATGCCGATCAGGCCCGTCAGTACGACGAACAGCGAGACCACGAACAGCGCCTTCTCCGCCGTGCCCATCAACCCCCAGAGTTCCTGCAACGCCACGCCGGGGAGGATCGCCATCAGCGGCTCGCCGTCGTATTCGTTGATCTGCCGCTGCAGGGTGAAGGTGGCGACCTTGCTCTTGAGGCCCAGCAGGAAGGCGGTGATGGCCTTGGGCTGCAGGTCCATCGTCCGCGCCTGGTCCTCGCTGATGCGCCCGGCGCCACGGGCCGGCACGCCGTTCTTCCAGTCGACGTGCAACGCTTCCATGCCCTGCAGGGAAATGTGCAGGGTGCGGTCCACCGGAGTGCCGGTGCGCTTGAGGATGCCGACCACGGTGAACGGCTTGTCGTCGTGCTGCACCAGGCTGATGGTGCTGACGCCGTGGGCCAGGACGATCTTGTCACCCAGCTTGTAGTGCAGCGCTTGGGCCACTTCGGCACCGAGCACCACATCGAACAGGTCCTGGCCGAACGGTCGGCCTTCGGACAGTTCCAGCAGCTGCCCGCGGCCGAAGCGGTAGTGCTCGAAATAGCCGGTGTCGGTACCCATGACGCGGTAGCCGCGGTGCGAGTCGCCCAGGGAAATCGGGATCGCCCACTTCACCAGCGGGCTGTGGGTGACGGTCTCGTAGCTTTCCCAGCGGATGTTGTTGGTGGCATTGCCGATGCGGAACACCGAGTAGAGCAGCAGGTTCACCGAGCCCGAGCGCGCGCCGACGATCAGGTCGGTGCCGGAGATGGTGCTGGCGAAGCTGGCCTTGGCCTCGGTGCGCACGCGCTCCACCGCCAGCAGCAGGCAGGCGGAGAGGGCGATGGCGAAGATGGTCAGCAGCGCGGTGAAGCGGCGGTTGGAGAGGCTGGCGAGCGCCAGGCGCAACAGGTACATGCTCAGATTCCCGGGGCGCGGGCGGCGCGGTTGAGGTCGGCGAGCGAGACGCTGCGGTCGAACAGCGGCGCCAGGCTCTGGTCATGGCTGACGAACAGCAGGCTGGCGCCGGCCTCGCGGCATTCGGCGAACAGCAATTGGAGGAAGGCTTCGCGGGCGTCGGCGTCCAGTGCCGACGTGGGCTCGTCGGCGATCACCAGTTCCGGCTGGCCGATCAGCGCTCGGGCAGCGGCGACGCGCTGCTGCTGGCCGATGGACAGGCTGTCGGCGCGGCGCTCGAGCAGCGTCGCCTCACCCAGCCCCAGGTGCTTGAGCAGTGCCTCGGCAGCCTTGGTCACGCTGCCATGGCGCAGGGTGGCCCGTTCGGCGCGGCTGTGGGAGAAATGGCAGGGCAGCTCGACGTTTTCGCGCACCGAGAGAAATGGCAGCAGGTTGAACTGCTGGAAGATGTAGCCGGTGTGGTCGACGCGGAAATGGTCGCGGCGCGCCGACTTCATCTGGGCGATGTCCTCGCCCAGCAGCTTCACGCTGCCGCGCTGCGGGCGCTGCACACCGCCGAGCAGGCCGAGCAGGGTGGTCTTGCCGCTGCCGGACGGGCCCTTGAGGAACAGGGTTTCGCCGCGGGCCAGGGTGAAGGCGGGGATGTCCAGCAGCTCCGCCTGGCCTGGCCAGGCGAAGCCGAGGTTGTCGAGTTCGAGCAATGCGGTCATTTCAGCGCGTCGTGATCAGAAGTTCAGGGTCGGGTTGGCGGCGGTCAATTCTGCACCTTGCTGGCCGCTCGGGCCGATCAGTTGTACCTGAATCTTCTGGGTCGCCGGGAAACGCTTGAACAGCGGCGCGAAGTCGAGAGTGGCCAGGTCCTGAGGTTGGGCGCAGGTGAGCTGGTAGTGAGCGTCGATATCGGCGTGGTGGTGACCTTCGTGTTCGTCATGGTCGCCGTCGTCATGGTCGTGCTCTTCTGCCTTGGGCGCATCGCCGAACAGCGGGCTGGAAAGCTCCACCGACTGCACGCTGCACTTGGCTGAGGCGGGCAGGGCAAGCAGCTGCAGCGGTTGCTTGAGCTGGGCCTGCACGGTGGCGACCGTGGCCTTGTCGGCGTCGCTGGTGGCGGCATGCTCGAAGCCGACGAAGTTCATCGCCGGGCTGTCCATCTCCAGTTCCAGGGTCTTGCCGTCGAGGGCAACGTTGAGCTGGGCGACGCCATGCTCGTGCTTGCCGAGGCTGCCGTGTTCATGTTCGTCGTGGGCTTGAGCGGCGAGGGGCAGCAGGGCGACAGCGAGGAGCAGGGGGCGCATGGGAGACTCCGGTCTGATGAATGATTTTGTTACGTTATAACAGATGAAAAATTAAGGCCAGCTTAGCGTGCGTTTGGCGTGGCGCCGATGCCGTGGGAGCATGCGCGAAACCGCGTGAGGAGAAGGGCGATGCTGAGAATCAAGGGCACCATCGGCGACTGGCCGGTGGACCTGACTGTGGAAATGGACGACGCCGACTGGGCCCGTCTGGCGCAGAACCTGCCGGTGGCGGCCGTTGTGCCGTCCGCGCCGGTTGCCGCTCAGCCAACGGCTGCTGGCCCGTCGGACAAACTATGGCTGGCCGCGCAGGACCTGCTGCGCCGCAGCGGCAGCACGGAAGGGCCGGAGCTGATGGGTGAACTGGAAGCGCTGGCGGGCAGCACGGGAGCGGCGAAGGGATTGCTGGTGCGCCTGCGGCACAGCCCGCAGGTGAAGATCGAGGTGCGCGACGGTGTGCAGGTCTTCACCTGGGTCGAGGAGTAGCAGGATATCTGTAGGAGCGAGCGTGCTCGCGAACAGCCCCGCAGCAGGTTCGGTTCGCGAGCAGGAACTAGGCGTCCCCTCGCTCCTGCATGAGGAAAGGGCGCCGATTGGCGCCCTTTTCATCAATACAGCAGGTTCGCCAATTTGCGGCGGTAGGCGATCACCAGCGGGTGGTCGTTGCCCAGCAGGTCGAACACCTGGACCAGCGTCTTGCGCGGCAGGTCCTCGCCGTAGCTGCGGTTGCGCACGAAGAGCTTGAGCAGGGCGTCCAGCGCTGCCTCGTACTGCTGGCGCGCCAGTTGCTGCACAGCCAGCTGGTAGGTGGCTTCGTCGTCGTTGGCGTCGGCGGCCAGGCGCGTCTTCAGGGTGGCGGCATCGGGCAGGTCGGCAGCCTGGCGCAGGAAGGTCAGCTGGGCCTTGGCGGCGGCCAGCGCCTGCTTGTGGTCGTCGCTCTTCACCGCGTCCAGCACGGTCTCGGCTTCACCCAACTCGCCGCGCTCGGCGAGGCAGCGGGCGTAGAGGATCAGCGCGGCAGCGTTGGTGTTGTCTTCGCTCAACAGGACTTTGAGCTGCGCTTCGGCCTCGGCGAAACGGCCTTCGTTGAAGGCAGCCTGCGCCAGTTCCAGCGGGTTGCCGGCAGCCGGGGCGGGCGGCTGGACGTGCTGCTCCAGCATCTGGCGGATCGCCGATTCCGGCTGCGCACCGGCGAAACCGTCCACCGGCTGGCCGTCCTTGAACAGCACCACGGTGGGCAGGCTGCGGATGCCGAAGCGCATCACGATGTCCTGCTCGACGTCGCAGTTGACCTTGGCCAGCAGCAGCTCGCCCTGGTATGACTCGGTGATCTGCGCCAACAGCGGCATCAGCGCCTTGCACGGGGCGCACCAGTCGGCCCAGAAGTCGACCAGCACCGGCTTGTGGAAGGAGTTCTCGATGACGACCTGATCGAAGTTGGCGATGCTGGCGTCGAAGATGTAGGGCGTATCGCTCATGGGAAATCTCGGGCGAGTGGGGCGATGAAGGTGGTTGCCACTATAAGTGGGGGCGCTGCCTGACGGAAACAACCCGCGATTGCTGCCCTTGAACGTAGGATGGATGGAGCCTAGGCGATACTCATGCTGTTGGTGCGGTGAGTGATGGGTATCGCTTCGCTCCACACCATCCTACGAATGCCAGTTCGGCTCAGCCTCGTTGCGCGTGGTACAGGCTGACGTGGCGGAATTCGGCCGGCTCGGCCAGGTCCGGCCAGGTGCAGCCATCGAGAATCCCCAGGCGCTGGTACAGCGGATGGCTGAAGTCGCGGACCCGTGAATCGGCCACCAGGGCTTCGCGGCCGCGGCTGAGGAACTCGTCCAGCAGCGGCAGGTTGGCGCGGTCGTAGAGCACGTCGGCAACGATGATCAGGTCGTAGCGGTCTTCTTCCTGGAAGAAGTCCGCCGAGTAGGTCAGCTCCACGCCATTGAGCTCGGCGTTGGCGCGACAGGCGTCCAGCGCCAGCGGGTCGAGGTCGCAGGCCACCACCTCGGCGGCACCGGCCTTGGCGGCGGCGATGGCGGCGATGCCCGAGCCGGCGCCGAAGTCCAGCACGCGCTTGCCGCGCACCCATTCGGGTTTCTCGGCCAGCCAGTGTGCCAGCACCAGGCCGCTGGCCCAGCAGAAGCACCAGTAGGGCGGCTCTTCGAGGATGCGCCGGGTCTCGTCGGGGCTGAACTCGCGATCCATGTTGTTCGCATCGATCAGCCACAGGTCGATGTCGGTACCCGGCAGGCGTTCGGCGCACAGGCGTGCGTCACCGAGCAGTTCGCCCAGGGCCTGTTGCAGGGAAAGCGGTGGCGTCACGGTGCGCGCTCCAGGCGCAGCTCTCCCAGGGCGCGGGTTTCCGGCTGGGTGATGCGCACCGGCGGCAGGCGCCAGGCCAGTTGGCCGGACTGCGAGACGCGGCCATGCAGTTCCACGCGGGCATTGGCCGGGAAGGACTGCGGATTGAAGATCAGCCGGAAGGGCAGCGCCTGGCCGTTGGCAATGAGCTTCTCGCTGGAAAGCAGTTGTTGCGGACGGTCGCGCTCGTCGATCACCAGCAGCGCGACTTCCACTTCACTACCCGCCGGCAGGTAGCCCTGGGAACTGCTGAGCTGGCCGGAGAGGGCGCGCATTTGCGCCGGCACCGGTTCCAGTGCGGCAGGCGCCGAGTTCTTCGGTGCGGGTGCCGGCGCAGCGGCGGGCACGGGTTTTTCGCTGGCGCAGGCGGCCAGCAGGACGGTGAGGGACAAGCAGAGCAGGCGGGTGTACATGGCGGGCTCCATCGCGGCAGATTCCAGGCGGGCGCTTATATAGCGTAATGCCTGCGGCTTGTCTGCGGGGAGCAGGGTTTCTTCAGCCAGGCGATGCGCTACCATGGCCCCTTACCTCTTCCTCCGACAAGACTGCCCAAGACTCGCCATGCATTGTCCTTTCTGCGGCGCCCACGACACCAAAGTCATCGATTCGCGCCTGGTCGCCGAGGGCGACCAGGTCCGCCGGCGCCGCGAGTGCCTGGCCTGCGGCGAGCGTTTCACCACCTTCGAGACCGCCGAGCTGGTCATGCCGCGCCTGATCAAGCAGGACGGCAGCCGCCAGCCCTTCGACGAGGACAAGCTGCGCGCCGGCATGCAGCGCGCGCTGGAGAAGCGCCCGGTGAGCATCGAGCGGCTGGAAGAGGCGCTGGCGCACATCAAGCACAAGCTGCGCGCCACCGGCGAGCGCGAGATCAAGTCGCGGGTGCTGGGCGAGCTGGTGATGGCCGAGCTGCAGAAGCTCGATGAAGTCGCCTACATCCGCTTCGCCTCGGTCTACCGCCGCTTCCAGGACCTCAACGAGTTCCGCGAGGAAATCGAGCGCCTGGCCCGGGAGCCGGCGAAAGAATGAGCGGCGTCGATTCCGTGAACTGCCCGGATGAAGCCTGGATGGCCCGCGCCATCGAGCTGGCCCGCAAGGGCTGGTACACGACCCATCCCAACCCTCGCGTCGGCTGCGTCATCGTCCACGATGGCGAAGTCGTCGGCGAAGGCTGGCATGTGCGCGCCGGCGAGCCTCACGCCGAGGTCCACGCCCTGCGCCAGGCCGGCGACAAGGCCCGTGGCGCCACCGCCTACGTCACCCTGGAGCCCTGCAGCCACTTCGGTCGTACGCCGCCCTGCGCCGACGCCTTGATCAGCGCCGGCCTCGCCCGCGTGGTCGCGGCCATGCAGGACCCGAACCCGCAGGTCGCGGGCAGCGGCATGCGGCGCATTGCCGAAGCCGGTATCGAGGTGCGCTCCGGCGTGCTGGAAAACGAAGCCCGCGCCCTCAACCAGGGCTTCCTCAAGCGCATGGAGACCGGCCTGCCCTTCGTCCGCGTGAAGCTGGCGATGAGCCTGGACGGCCGCACCGCCATGGCCAGTGGCGAGAGCCAGTGGATCACCGGCCCGGCCGCGCGCCGCGCCGTGCAGCGCCTGCGCGCGCAGGCCAGTGTGGTGCTCTCCGGCGCCGATACCGTGCTGACCGACGACGCCCGTCTGACCGTACGCCCGGATGAGTTGGGCCTGGACGCCGAGCAGACCGAGCTGGCCTCGCAGCGCCAGCCGCTGCGCGTGCTGATCGACGGGCGCCTGCGGGTGCCGCTGACCGCTACTTTCTTCCAGGCCGGTCCGACGCTGGTGGTGAGCACCCAGGACGACCCGAACTACGCGGTGGTCGGCCACGAACTGCTCAACCTTGCCGGCCTCGACGGCCAGGTCGACCTGCTGGCACTGCTGAGCGAGCTCGGCCGCCGTGGCGTCAACGAAGTGCTGGTGGAAGCCGGGCCACGGCTGGCCGGCGCCTTCGCTCGCCTCGGGTTGGTGGACGAGTACAACATCTTCATGGCGCCCAAGCTGCTCGGTTCCTCCGCGAGGCCGCTGCTGGAGTTGCCGCTGGAGCGCATGAGCGAATCCCGCGAGCTGAAGATCGTCGACATCCGTGCCGTGGGTGACGACTGGCTGGTCACCGCCAGACCGCTGTGATGGCGCGCCGGCGTAGCCCTCGCCGGCCAGTCGGCGGACGCGCAGTGATCAATAGGAAGCTTCCGACTTGCGCCGGCCTGTGGTAAAACGCCACACGCGGTCGACGCTGTAACGACCGCGATTGACGTTCTCAGGGCGGGGTGCAAGTCCCCACCGGCGGTAATGACGCGCAATGCGTCTAGCCCGCGAGCGCCTGTCCAGACCGGTTCGCCGGATGGCCAGGGTCAGCAGACCCGGTGTGATTCCGGGGCCGACGGTCATAGTCCGGATGAAGAGAGAACGGGATAGCCATCGGGGCGTGCCTGCGCGCGTCCGAGAAGTCCCTTCGATCCGATACGCCCTGTTTTCTAACGAAAAACAGGAGTTCGCCTCATGCAATACCTTTCCCTGTTGGCTTCGCGGGCCTGTCGGCCGGCTGCCTTCTCCGTGTGGGAGGCAACATGTTCACCGGCATAATCGAATCCATCGGAACCATCGCATCCATCACCCCGAAAGGCGGTGACGTGCGCCTGTACGTGAAGACCGGCAAGCTCGACCTCGGCGACGTCAAGTTGGGCGACAGCATCGCCGTCAACGGCATCTGCCTGACTGCCGTCGAGCTACCCGGCGACGGCTTCTGGGCCGACGTCAGCCGCGAGACCCTGGCGCGCACCGCGTTCGCGCAGCTCAAGATTGGCAGCCGGGTGAACCTGGAAAAGGCCCTGACCCCGACCACCCGCCTGGGCGGCCACCTGGTCAGCGGCCACGTCGACGGCGTCGGCGAGATCGTCAAACGCGAGGAAAACGCCCGCGCGATCCAGTTCACCGTGCGCGCACCGCGCGAGCTGGCCAAGTACATCGCGCTCAAGGGCTCGATCACCGTGGACGGCACCAGCCTGACGGTGAACGCGGTCAACGGCGCCGAGTTCGAGCTGACCATCGTCCCGCACACCGTGCAGGAGACGATCATGGCCGACTACCGCGGTGGCCGCCTGGTCAACCTCGAAGTGGACCTGCTGGCGCGCTACCTGGAGCGTCTGCTGCTCGGCGACAAGGCGGCTGAACCCAGCGCCGGCGCCGGCGGCATCACCGAAGCATTCCTGGCCGACAACGGCTTCCTGAAACACTGAAAAGGCTCGTCCCCGTATGGCACTCAACAGCATTGAAGAACTGCTCGACGACATGCGTCAGGGCAAGATGGTCATCCTCATGGATGACGAGGACCGCGAGAACGAGGGCGACCTGATCATCGCCTCCGAGTGTGTCCGCACCGAAGACATCAACTTCATGGCCCGCTTTGCCCGCGGCCTGATCTGCATGCCGATGACCCGTGAGCGCTGCGAGCGCTTGGGGCTCCCGCTGATGGTGCAGCGCAACGGTTCCGGCTTCGGCACCAAGTTCACCGTCTCCATCGAGGCCGCCGAAGGCGTCACCACCGGCATCTCCGCCGCCGACCGCGCCCGCACCGTGCAGGCTGCCGCTGCGAAGAACGCCGTCGCTGCCGATATCGTCAGCCCCGGCCACATCTTCCCGCTGATGTCCCAGCCCGGTGGCGTGCTGGCTCGCGCCGGCCACACCGAAGCCGCCTGCGACCTGGCGCGCATGGCCGGCTTCGAGCCGTCCGGGGTGATCTGCGAGATCATGAACGACGACGGCACCATGGCCCGTCGCCCGGAACTGGAAGAGTTCGCCAAGCAGCACGACATCAAGATCGGCACCATCGCCGACCTGATCCACTACCGCCTGATCCACGAGCGCACCGTCGAGCGCCTCGCCGAGCAGCCGCTGGATACCGAGCTGGGCCAGTTCAACCTGATCACCTACCGCGACTCCGTGGAAGGCGATGTGCACCTGGCGCTGACCCTGGGCAAGGTCTGCGCGGAAGAACCGACCCTGGTGCGTGTGCACAACCCCGACCCGCTGCGCGACCTGCTGATGGTCAACCAGGCGGGCCGCTGGAGCCTGCGTGCGGCCATGGCCAAGGTAGCCGAGGCCGGCACCGGCGTGGTCCTGCTGCTGGGCCACCAGGTTGGCGGCGATGACCTGCTGGCGCACGTCCGCGAGATCACCAATACCCCGGCGCCCGCGCAGAAGCCGACCACCACCTACAGCACCGTGGGTGCCGGTTCGCAGATCCTGCGTGACCTGGGCGTGCGCAAGATGCGCCTGATGTCGGCACCGATGCGCTTCAATGCGATATCCGGTTTCGACCTGGAAGTAGTAGAATATCTGCCCGCTGACGGGCAGCCCTGATCGCTGCTGCGCTTGGTCAGGCCGCGTTGGAAGCCGCCTCAAAATGCTCATTTACTTCAGTAAACTGCGCTTTTTCGGCGACTTCCGCCTTGCCCGACCTGCGCTCGCGACGCGCTCAGGACTACCCGAATGAACCTCGCCGCCGTGCCCTGGCACGGCGGTGCCGTTCTTCTACCCTATTTGCGGAGCGTCACGCTGACGCTCCGGCTCTTTAACAGTGAGACTTGCCCATGACCCTGAAGACCATCGAAGGTACCTTCATCGCCCCCAAAGGCCGCTTCGCCCTGGTGGTTGGCCGCTTCAACAGCTTCGTGGTGGAAAGCCTGGTGGAAGGCGCCATTGACGCGCTGGTGCGCCACGGCGTTGCCCAGAGCGACATCACCGTGATCCGTGCTCCGGGCGCCTTCGAAATCCCGCTGGTGGCGCAGAAAGTTGCCCAGCGCGGCGAGTTTGACGCCATCATCGCCCTCGGTGCGGTGATCCGTGGCGGTACCCCGCACTTTGAATACGTTGCCGGTGAGTGCACCAAGGGCCTGGCGCAGGTTTCCCTGCAGTTCGGCGTGCCGGTCGCCTTCGGCGTGCTGACTGTCGACTCCATCGAACAAGCCATCGAGCGCTCCGGCACCAAGGCCGGCAACAAAGGCGCCGAGGCAGCCCTGTCCGCCTTGGAAATGGTGAGCCTGCTGTCGCAGCTGGAGGCCAAGTGAGCACCCAGGACGGCAACACCCCGGCCAAGCCCGCCAAGCCGAACAAGATCGCCATGCGTCGCAAGGCCCGCAGCCTCGCGGTGCAGGCTCTGTATTCCTGGCAGATGGCTGGCCAGCCGCTCAACGAGATCGAGGCGACCTTCCGTACCGACAACGATTTCAGCGATGTCGACGGCGCCTACTTCCACGAGATCCTGCACGGCGTGCCGCGCCTGAAGACCGATCTGGACGAGGAATTCACGCCTTGCCTGGACCGTGCGCTGGAAGAGATCGACCCGGTGGAACTGGCCATCCTGCGCCTGGCCACCTACGAGCTGCGCAATCGCCTGGACGTGCCGTACAAGGTCGTCATCAACGAAGGCATCGAGCTGGCCAAGACCTTCGGCGCCACTGACGGACACAAGTTCGTCAACGGCGTGCTGGACAAGCTCGCTCCGCGCCTGCGCGCCGCCGAACTTCGGGGCGCCAAGCGCTGAGAACCTGCCCATGATCCTACTGCGAGACCGTGATCGGAGCTCATGCGCTGCTCGGAAGCCTCATTTATGGCTCATAAACTCCGGTTCCTGTGCTGCTCTTCGCTCCGCTGACGGCCTCTCGCTACAGATCCTGAACAGGTTCTGAGCATGGGTGAGTTCGAGCTGATCCGTCGCTACTTCGCCTCGGCCGCCTGTGCGGCCGGCGGCGAGGCAGTGGCCCTGGGGATCGGCGACGACTGCGCGCTCCTGGTGCCCCGCGCCGGCGAACAGCTGGCGATTTCCACCGACACACTCGTCGTCGGTGTGCATTTTCCCACCGTCTGCGATCCCTTCCTGCTCGGCCAGCGTGCCCTGGCGGTGTCTGCCAGCGACCTGGCGGCCATGGGCGCCTCGCCTATCGGTTTCACCCTTGCACTGACCCTGCCCGAGGCCGATCCGGCCTGGCTGGAAGGCTTTGCCCGTGGCTTGAACCAGAAGGCGCAGGAGTGCTCGCTGGCACTGATCGGTGGCGATACCACCCGCGGCCCGCTGGCGATGACCGTCACCGTGTTCGGCGGCGTGCCCGCCGGACAGGCGCTGACCCGCTCCGGCGCGCGTCCCGGCGACCTGCTTTGTGTCGGCGGCCTGTTGGGCGAGGCGGGCGGGGCATTGCCGCTGGTGCTCGGCGAGATGACCGCCGAGCCGTCCGTCGCCGAGCCGCTGCTGGCGCGCTACTGGTCGCCGCAACCGCAACTGGACTTCGGCCAGGCGCTGCGTGGCAAGGCAACGGCGGCGCTGGATATTTCCGATGGGCTGCTGGCCGACTGCGGGCATATCGCTCGCGCCTCGGCAGTGGCGCTCATTGTCGAAGCCGACAAGCTGCCGCCCAGTCCTGCGCTGGAAGCCTTGCTGGGCGCCGAGCGCGCGCTGCAACTCAAGCTGGGCGCCGGCGACGACTATGTCCTGGCCTTCACGCTGCCGCCTGAGCACCTGGCGGCACTGGCGGCGAACTGGCCGGCCCTGTGTGTGGTCGGTAGGGTGGAAGCCGGTTCGGGCGTACGCGTGCTCGACGGCAACGGTGCCGATATCACGCCGCGTCAGGGCGGCTACCTGCATTTCATGGAGTGACCGTGACAGAACACCCCAACCAGGCCCCCGCCCAACCCGTGCCCCATTCGGTATGGCGCAATCCCTGGCATTTCCTGGCCTTCGGCTTCGGCTCGGGCACCCTGCCGAAGGCGCCGGGCACCTGGGGTTCGCTGGTTGCGCTACCCTTCATACCACTCTGGCAGATGCTGCCGGACTGGGGTTACTGGCTGATGCTGGGCGTCACCATGCTGTTCGGCTTCTGGCTGTGCGGCAAGGTCGCCGACGACCTGCGCGTGCACGATCACGAAGGCATCGTCTGGGACGAGATGGTCGGCATGTGGATCACCCTCTGGCTGGTGCCGGAAGGCTGGTGGTGGCTGCTGGTTGGCTTCGTGGTGTTCCGCATCATCGACATCGCCAAGCCCTGGCCGATCAGCTGGGTGGACCGCAACGTCCACGGTGGCGTGGGCATCATGCTGGACGATGTACTGGCCGGGGTGTTCGCCTGGTTGGTGATGCAAGGCCTGACATGGGGTTGGGCCCACTGGCTGATCTGAGGACGTTCGATGCGCCGACTGCTGTGCCTGCTTCTCTGCCTGTGCTGGCTGCCGGTGGCGTTCCTGTCGATGGCTGTGCCCCCGGCCGCGGCCGCTGACAAGCCCGCCCAAAGGCTTGCTGGTGTTCCCGGGGAAATCCAGGTGGCCAGCGAGGTCTGGGTCAACTACACCCAGGCCGACGGCCGTGGCCTGGCCTGGGACCTGTTGCGGGCCATCTATGAGCCAGAAGGCGTACGCCTGAAACTGCGCAGCGAGCCCTACGTCCGCTCGGTCGGGCTGGTGCAGCGCGCAGAGGCGGATGCCTGGGTCGGCTCCTACCGCAACGAAATCGACAACATCATCTATCCGCACTGGCCTTACGACGTCGACCCCATTGGTGCGCTGGGCCTGAACACTTCCCCCAGGCCGACCCTGGCCGCGCTCGACAGCTACCGCCTGGCCTGGATGCGCGGCTACGCCTTCGACCGCTATCTCGATCACCTGAAGCAGCGCAACGAACTGCAGCGGCGCAGCTCCGCGCTGCCGATGCTCGATGGCCACCGCATCGACTACTTCATCGATGCCCGCCCCGAGCTGGAAGAGATGATCGAGGCCAAGGGTGTCGACGCCAGCGTCTACCACATCACCGATGTCGGCTCGATTCCGCTGTATCTTGGCTTCGCCAACAACGACCGCGGGCGGGCGCTGGCGAAACTCTATGATTCGCGCATGCAGGCGCTCTACCGCAGCGGCGAGCTGGAGCGCATCTTTGCTCGCTGGCACTGGCCCTACGCCCCGCTGAAACCACTGCTGCCGCCCAAGGAGTGATCGAATGCGCCTGTCCGCCCTGATCTGCCTGTCCCTGTGTTCCATCGCTGCCGTGGCGGCCCCGCAGGTACAGGTGGTCGGTTTGTTCCCCGGTGCCGCGGTGCTCAATATCGACGGCCAGCGCAAGCTGGTGAAAGTCGGCCAGACCGGCCCCGAAGGCGTGCAGGTGGTCAGCGCCGACAGCCACAAGGCGGTGCTGCGCGTGGGCGGGGTAGAGCAGACCTATGAGCTGAGCCGCGAGTACAACAGCGGCGGCTATGCCGCGCCCTCAGCACGCACCGAGATGAGCATCGCCCGCGGCACCGGCGGCCACTATTGGGTCGCGGGCACCATCAACAACCAGAACGCGCAGTTCCTGGTGGATACCGGCGCCACCTCTATCGCCATGAACGAAGGCGAGGCCCGGCGCCTGGGGATCGATTACCGCGCCAGCGGTACACCGATGATGGCCTCCACGGCCAGTGGCACCGTCAAGAGCTGGCGGGTGATGCTCAACAGCGTAAAGCTTGGCGGCATCGAGTTGCTCGGCGTCGAGGCGGCGGTGGTCCAAGGTGATTATCCCACCGAGATTCTCCTCGGCATGAGCTTCCTCAACCGCGTCGGCTGGCGGGAAGAGCAGGGCATCATGTACATCCAGGCCAAGCACTGACGGCGGGGCTTCTATCAACCGCATCGATGCTTATCTTGCAGAATTCGCAATGACGGTGCGGCCGGCGCTGCTGCTACAATGCCGGTCCTCCTTCCTTAGATAAATCTTTCAGGAGTTTCCGGTGTCTGTCGTTTTCGTCGCCGCCTCCAAGCTGCCCACCCCCTTTGGCGAATTCACCATGCATGGCTTCCTCGACGAGGAAACCGGCAAGGAACACGTCGCCCTGACCATGGGCAAGCTCGATGACGGCCAGCCGGTGCTGGGGCGTCTGCATTCCGAATGCCTCACCGGCGATGCGCTGTTCAGCCTGCGCTGCGACTGCGGTTTCCAGCTCGAGGGCGCACTGTCGGCCATCGCCAAGGAAGGCCGCGGCGTGCTGCTGTACCTGCGCCAGGAAGGCCGTGGTATCGGCCTGATCAACAAGATCCGCGCTTATGCCCTGCAGGATGAGGGCGCCGATACCGTGGAGGCCAACCTGGCCCTGGGCTTCGGCGCCGACCAGCGCGACTACGCCATGTGCCTGCCGATGCTGCAGCACCTGAGCGTCTGCTCGCTGAAGCTGATGACCAACAATCCGCGCAAGGTCAAGGCGCTGGAAGGCTACGGCCTGACCGTCGCCGAGCGGGTGCCGCTGCACAAGGGCCTGAACCCGCACAACAAGCGCTACCTGCAGACCAAGGCAGGCAAGCTGGGTCACATGCTGGGCAATATGCATCAGGGCGAAGCCGAGGCCGAGGTCTCTGCGTCGTGAATCGCGCCGCTGCCCGGCGCCGGCTGAATCTGATCTGGTGGCTGCTGCTGGCGCTCGCGCTGGCACCGCAGCACCTGATGCTGGCACTGGTAGGCGATGCGCCGTTCTCGGACAAGCTGGCCACACCGGTGTTCGTCGTCGGCCTGGTGTCGATGTTCCTCACCCTGCCGTTGTTCCGTCGCTACAAGCACGCACTGATCGCTACCGGCAAGGCTCGCGATGGCGCGGACGAGCCTGCGGCGTGGCAGGCACTGGGTGCCGCGCAGCGCGGTGGTGCGCTGGTGGGCAGCATCCCGGCGTGGATCGGCGCCCTGGCGGTGCTGGTTGACCTGCATGGTGTGCCGGTCCTGCTGCTGGGCTTCGCCAGCCTGGTCATCCTCTGGCTGTATCGCCTGCCGCGCCAACTGGCCTGATGCGCCGCTTCCTCTGCCTGCTCCTGCTGCTCGCCGGTTTGCCGGTGGCGGCGGCAGAGCGGGTGGTCAGCCTGGCGCCCTCGCTCACCGACATGGTCCTCGAACTGGGCGCCGCCGACCGGCTGGCCGGCCTGCTCGACGGCGGGCCGCGTCCGCAATCGTTGAAAGCCCTGCCGTCCGTCGGCCGCTACGGGCAGGTCAATCTCGAACAGATTCTTGCCCTGCAGCCCGACCTGCTGCTGGTCTGGCCCGGCGCCGTGCCTGATGCGCAGTTGCAGCGCCTGAAGGCCGTGGGCATTCCGCTCTACGTGGCCGATCCGCACCATCTGGAAGATATCTCCCGGCAATTCCGCGAAATGGGCGAGCGCCTGGGGCAAGCGGAGAAGGGCCACGCGTTGGCGCAAGCCTTCGATGTGCGAATGGCGCAGTTGCGTGCGCAGTACCGGCGCGAACAGCCGCTCAGGGTGTTCTACCAGGTGTGGGACCGCCCGCTCTATACCGTCGGCGGTCGGCAGATCATTAGCGAGGCGCTGGAAGTCTGCGGTGGCCGCAACCTGTTCGCCGACCTCGACCTGCCTGCCCCGCAGGTTGGCCAGGAAGCGGTGCTGGCGCGTGACCCTCAGGTGATCCTGGCGGCCAGCGACGATCAACTGCGCACCTGGACCGGCATGCAGCAACTCAGCGCTACGCGGCTCCAGCAGCTCTGGGTGGTGCCGGATCGCAACCTGGAGAAGCCGAGCTTCGCGATGCTCGATGCCACCGAGAAGCTTTGCCGGTTGCTCGCGGGTGCCAAGGCCGACGACTGAGTCGGCCGGGTTCGCGAGCAAGCTCGCTCCTACAGGTAACCGGAAGCACCAGTGCGCTCTTTGTAGGACCGAGGGGAACGCCTAGTTCTTGCTCGCGAACCTCTGTCCCCAGCGGCAAGGAGCAGACCGCAGGGCGGAAAACCCCGAACGGGTTATCCGTCCTGCGTCCACGCCCATCGGCGCCTGAGGTCAGAACCCTTCCAGGACGATCTTGCCCTTCGCCGTGTTGCTCTCCAGCAGCGCGTGGGCGCGGCGCAGGTTGGCGGCGTCGATCTTGCCGAAGTGCTCGCCCAGGGTGGTCTTCAGCACGCCGCTGTCAATCAGCCCGGCCACGCGCTGCAGCAGCTTGTGCTGCTCGATCATGTCGTCGGTCTGGAACATCGAGCGGGTGTACATGAACTCCCAGTGCAGCGACAGGCTCTTCTGCTTGAGCAGACGCACGTCGAGGTTCTCCGGGTCGTCGATCAGCGCCAGGCGGCCCTGCGGACGCAGGCTGGCGACGATTTCGGGCAGGTGCTGCTCGGTCTGGTTCAGGCTGGCCACGTGGGTGACTTCGCCGATGCCGATGCGCTTGAGCTCTTCGCTCAGCGGCTTGCGGTGGTCGATCACGTGGTGCGCGCCGAGGTTGCGCACCCATTCCTGGGTTTCCGGGCGCGAGGCGGTGCCGATCACGGTCATGCCGGTGAGCTGGCGCGCCAGTTGGGTAAGGATCGATCCGACGCCGCCGGCCGCGCCGACGATCAGCAGGCTCTGGCCCTTGCTGGCGCTGCCTTCGGCTACCTGCAGGCGGTCGAACAGCAGTTCCCAGGCGGTGATGGTGGTCAGCGGCAGGGCGGCGGCGTGGGCGAAGTCCAGGCTCTTGGGCATGGCGCCGACGATGCGCTCGTCCACCAATTGCAGTTCGGAGTTGCTGCCGGGGCGGGTCAGGTCGCCGGCATACCAGACCTTGTCGCCCGGCTTGAACAGGCTGACCTCGCTGCCCACGGCGCGGACCACGCCGCTGGCGTCCCAGCCGAGCACCTTGTGCTGGCCTTCGGCGGGCTGTGCGCGCTGGCGCACCTTGGTGTCCACCGGGTTGACGGAGATGGCGCGCACTTCCACCAGCAGGTCGCGCGGGCCGGGCGTGGGTTCGGGCTGCTGGATGTCGAGCAGCGAGTTGGCGTCGCTGCTGGGCAGGCTCTGGGTGTAACCGATGGCTTTCATGGGAATTCCTATTCGCTTTGAACGGTCAGTCGATGCGGTTCATCAGGCGGATATCGAGTTCCGCCAGGTCAGGTTCGGCGGCCTTCACAAAGGCCTGGAAGTGCGGGCTGGCCTCGTGCTCGGCCAGGGCATCCTCGTCGCGCCACTGCTCGATCATGTAGATCAGATCGGCGTCCTTGATATCGCGGTGCAGGTCGTACTGCAGGCAGCCGGCCTCGGCGCGGGACGGCGCGAGCATGCCGTGCAGGCGCTCCTGCAGGCTGTCGGCGCGGCCGGGCTTGGCGCGAATGATGGCGATCAGGGTCAGGCTCATCCGGGTATCTCCAGTTGGGCGGGGAAGGTGAGGGCATGCTGCTCTCTTTCGTCGGGAAGAAAAACCGCGTAAGTAGAGAGTCTCTTTCAACGGATTTTTGAAAATGCTGCGCTTCGACGACCTGCAGATATTCGTCCGCACTGCTGAGCGCGGCAGCCTTTCCGCCGCTGCCCGAGAGTTGGAGCTGTCGCCAGCCGTGGCCAGCGCCGCGCTCAAACGCCTGGAAAGCGAGCTGGACGTGCGCCTGTTCGCCCGCTCGACCCGCAGCCTGCGCCTGACCGCCGAGGGTGAGCTGTACCTGGCCCACGCCCGCGCTGCGTTGCAGAGCCTGGATGACGGTCGTCAGTTGCTGGCTGGCGGCAAGAGCGAGATCGCCGGCAACTTCCAGGTCTCGGCGCCCTCGGATTTCGGCCGCAATGTGCTGCTGCCCTGGCTGGACGAATTCCAGGCGCTGCACCCGCGCATGAACCTGCGCCTGCTGATCAGCGACCGTCAGGCCGATCTCTACCGGCAACCGGTGGACGTGGCTTTCCGCCTGGGGTTGCCGGGGGACTCGAACCTTGTCGCGCTTCCGCTGGCCCCGGACAACCGCCGGGTGCTCTGCGCCGCGCCCGAGTACTTCGCTCGCCACGGCAAGCCGCAGCACCCGGACGAGCTGCAAAAGCACAACTGCCTGCTGTACATGCTGGGCGGCCGGGCCCACGAGCGCTGGCGCTTCAGCGACAGCCGCAAGCAACACGAGGTGACGGTGCGCGGCGATCGTCTCTGTGACGACGCCGATGTGGTACGGCGCTGGGCCGTGGCGGGGCAGGGGCTGGTGTACAAGTCCTGGTTGGACGTGGCGGCCGATGTGCGTGCCGGCCGGCTGGAGGTGGCGTTGGTGGATTACCTGGGCGAAGCCACGCCGATGAACCTGTTCTGCACCCACCGCGCGCAGCTCAGCCGGGCGGTGACCCAGCTGCGCGAGTTCGTCCAGTTGCGCTGCGCCGAACTGATGCGCGAGCGCCCCTGGGCCTGAAGCCGGGTCAGAGCGGCGTGTAGCGGTGAATGGCCGACGACAGCCCCCAGGCGCTGGCTACCGCCAGCAGCACCATGGCGGTCGGCAACAGGCTCCACCAGATGCGCGGGGCCAGGGCTGGCAGCTCGATGCGTCGCTGACTTATCCACAGGCTGGCGGCGCACACCGCCGCGCCGAGCAGGGCGCCGGCGATGATGTCGCTGGGCCAGTGGGCGCCCAGGTAGACGCGGGACAGCGCAATGCTCGCCGCCGGAATCACCGCCAGCAGCATCCAGGTCAGGCGCACCCGCGGGGATTTCTCCCGACTGGCCAGCACCCCGAGTACCAGGAAGAAGGCGAAGGACGCCGAGCTGTGGCCGCTGGGCATGCTGAAGGCGGACAGCGGATCGGCGATCACCTCGGGCCGGGCACGGCCGAAGAGGTGCTTGAGCGCAGTGTTGAGCAGCGCGGTGCCGACCATGGTGCCGGCGGCGAAGAAGGCGTGGCGCCACAGCCGCAGGGCGGCCAGCAGTATCGCCAGCAGCGCGCCGGCGATGAACTGGGTGCGGAAGTCGCCAACGCGGGTGACAGCCACCATCACATGGTCCAGCCACGCGTGGCGGTGTTCCTGCACCAGCGCCATCAGGCCCTTGTCCAGAGCGTCCAGATGCGGCCAGCCGATCAGCATGGCGAACAGCAGTACGAAGCAGCCGACGGCGCCGATCAGCGGAGCATTGCGCTCCTTGCGCAGCTCGGCGTGGATCACTAGGGCGAACACCACGGCGATGCACGCGGCAACCACACCGGCCTCCGGCCAGAAGCCTTCGGGCAACGGCAGGCGCATGGCCGCACCGGTGGCCCAGCCCGGCACCAGGTAGGCGATGGACCAGCCGGCGGCGGCGATGATGGAAACGCTGACGAAGCGGCCGAACGGCATGTCCAGCATGCCCGCAACCATCGGCAGGAACGGGCGCAGCGCGCCGATGAAGCGGCCCACCAGCAGGCTCGCCACGCCATAGCGGTGGAAGAACCCTTCCGCGCTGGCAATCCATTCCGGGTGGTGGCGCAGCACTGGCAGGCGGCGGATGTCCTGGTGGAAGTGGCGGCCGATCCAGTAGGACGACAGGTCACCGAGCAGGCCGCCGAAGAACGCCAATGCCAGGGTTTCCCCCAGCCCCAGGGCGCCGCTGCCGGCCAGCACGGCGATGGCGAAGAGCATCACCACGCCGGGCAGGATGATGCCGATGATGGCGGCGCATTCCAGGAAGGCGACCAGGAACAGGACCAGGGCGAGCCATTGCGGATGGGTGGCCATCCAGGTGTTGAAGGCGGCGAGATCGATCATCGGAAGGTGGCGTCCTGGGTTCCGAGCAGGTGGTAGTCATGGCCTTCGACCTGTCCGCGGCGCAGTGGGTTGCGCGTGCAGAAGGGCGCGAAGGTGGCATCGACGAAACGGTACTGCAGGTGCTCGTCGCGGCCGTGGGGAATGCCCAGGCGCGCGGCCTGGATAACGTGCGACGGCGTTTCGCCGATATCGTCTACGAACAGGCGCTGCGGGTCGAAGCGCTGGGCGTCCCAGTCCGGCACTTTCAGGCCCATCGCGCGGCAGAGCAGTGTCTGGCCGTTGCACAGCTTGCCCAGCGGGCGCTCGCTGCCGTCGGCGGCGGGGTTGAGCCGGCGCATGGCGGCCAGTGATTCGTCACTGGAGATGCGGTCCATCCAGGGGTGCCCGGACTTGATCAGTACGGCATTGCCGGCGCCGCCGGCGCTGAAGTTCAGCGAGTCGCCGCCGCGCGCGTAATACATGTAGATGTGCCCGCCATCGAGGAACAGCGCCTTGCGCTTTTCGGTGTAGCCCAGCGATGCGTGGCTGCCTTTCTCGGCCAGGTAATAGGCCTCGGTCTCGATGATTCGCGCGGAGAGCCACAGGTCGCCGACCCGATGGCGGATCACCTTGCCCAGCAGTTCGCGGGCGACGGTCAGGGCATCGCGATTGAAGAAGGCGTCCGGCAGGGGATTGGCCCCTGGCCAGGGCAAACTTAGGTTGGGTTCGGCGGGCATCGGATTGTCGCGGTTCTCGGGCCGGTCTTAGGCTGGGGAATCATAACAACAAGATTCTTAAGCATGGCTGAACGGATCCGGGCCGACAGCGCCCACATTACCCCCAGCGCGCACTACACCGGTTACGTCTGGTATCGCCACCAGCTTGCCGATCCGGCCTTCGCAACGGCGTTCGGCCGCTGGGTGCACGGTTGCGTGGCGCCGATCAACTGGGGTGCGCGGGTCGGCTTCGGGCTGAATATCGAAGACTTCCTGTTACAACGTCACCTGCTGATCGATGCCCGGCTGACCCAGGCCATCGAGTCGCGCGGCGTTTCCCAGGTGGTCGAGATCGCCTGTGGCTTGTCGCCCCGAGGCCGGCGTTTCCGTCAGCGCTATCCCCAGCTGACCTACCTGGAAGCCGACCTGCCGCCCATGGCCGCGCGCAAGTCTGCGCTGCTGCAGGAGCAGGGCTGGCTGGACGGCAAGCACCGCGTGCGTGCTGTGGATATCCTTGCCGAAGACGGCGAGCAGAGCCTCGCCGCGTTGCTCTCCGAACTGGACCCTGAGCGCCCCGTGGTGGTGATTACCGAAGGGCTGGTGAATTACTTCCAGCGCCCGGTGATCGAGGGGTTCTGGCGTCGATTGGCCGTGGCCCTGCGGCGCTTCCCCGAGGCGACCTACCTGACCGAGCTCTATCCCGACCTGCGCGAGCACCCGCGCTACCGGCAGATTCGTTGGGGCGTCGGGCTGATCGGCAAGCTGACGCGGGGTGGCTATCCGCTGCATTACCGCAGCGCGGCGGAAATCGAGCAGGCGTTCGTTGGTTGCGGGTTTGGCCGGGTGGGCGTGCTCGATCCGCAGGTGGATGGGGTGGGGCTGGGCTTGCCGAAAGGGCGGATGCCGAGTCTGGTGCGGGTGATCGAGGCGCGGCTTTAGGTTCGGGACTGTTCGGGGCTGAGCGGTTCGCGAGCAAGAACTAGGCTTCCCTCTCGGTCCTACGAAGAGCAGCCGCGGCTTATTCGGGGGCATGTAGGAGCGAGCTTGCTCGCGAACAATATCAATGCAGGACGCTTGTGCCCGCGCTTCCCCTCACCCCAGCCCTCTCCCACGGGGAGAGGGAGTCATTCGGTGCCGGCCTGCGCATCTGACGTTTCGCATGATGCCGTTCCAGTCCCCTCACCCTTCTGGGAGAGGGAAGAGCCCGGCCTCCGAAATCGCCACATTCAAACCATCAAGCCGCACACGCCCCCTGCTGCATCGGCACCACCATCGCCGCCAGCGCGGCGCTGGCCTGTGGGTCGCCGTGGGCGAAGATGAACGCCAGGCCGTCGCCGCTGTAGCGTAACGGCAGGATATCCAGCTCAGGCAAACCGGCGGCGGCCAGCTTCCAGCCGCGCGCAGGGCGATCCGCCGGCAGCTCGACGCGGATCAGGCCACCGAAATAGCCCAGCTCCGCCAGTTCGCAGCGCCATTCGCCGCCCTCGCTGTTGCGCAGTACCGCGCGTTGATCGGCCGGTGCCAGGCGCGCCTCGAAGCGGCGCTCCAGGTGCAGCAGCTGCTGGCGCAGGAAGCGCGTGCTGCCGGCGGCGCTGCGTGGCAGTGGCTCGCCGAGCAGGAACGGGTTGTAAAGCCGCGCACAGGCATCGCGGCGTTCGAACTGGGCCAGGTGGTCGGCGTCGTGGATCAGCGCGAACTCGGCGTCGGCGCAGGCGTGGGCGAACTCGGCGTGTTCCCACGGCTGGGTGAAATGGTCGTACTCGCCGGCCAGCACCAGGGTCGGGCATTGCGGGTGACGGTCGAAGCCGCCGAAGGCCAGCAGGCGCTGGCTGTTCTGCCGGTAGCGTTCGATTTCCGCTGGGGTCAGGCGCTGCAGCTGGCGCAACAGGGCCTTGCGGAACACCGGGGATACACCGGTATCGCCCAGGCGCAATGGATTGATCAGGCCGGTCAGCACGCCATGGGCGAAGGGTTCCTGCTCGCCCAGCTCCAGGCGCGCCAGGGCTTCAACCAGCAGGGCGCGGGCGCCGGGTCGGCCGAAGGCGGTGATGCCGGCCAGCAGCAGGCGACCACAGCGCGCCGGGTGGCGGGCGGCGAACAGCGCGGCCAGCGCCGAGCCGTAGGACAACCCGATCGGCATCAGAGGCGGCAATTGCAGGGTTTCGGCGAAAGCGGCGATGAGGTCGGCCAGGTCTTCCAGGCTCAGCTGGGGCGCCAGTTGCAGGTTGCCGCCTTGACTGGGCAGGTCGAGGAGGATCACCGGGTGCCCGGCGAGCAGCTCGGAAACCTCGCTGGCGAAGGATCGGAAGCTCTGGAACGCGCCGCCCAGCAGCAGGACCGGCGGGCGGGTGTCATCTTCCCTGGAGGAAAAGGCCTGGTAGTGCAGTTGCCAACCGTCCAGTTCCAGCACCGCCGGGGCGGCGGTCAGGGCCTGGGCGCTGTAATCGGTGCGATAGCGCATGGCAGTTCTCCGGCGGTGGGCCGCCTCTTGTTGTTCTTCCCTGGCGTGAGTCCCTGGCATGCGAGCACTGCGGGGGCAATTAGCCATGCTTGCAAGGTAACCAGCCGATACGAATTTGGTTACCCAACCTTCGGGCGGCGGATGGGGCCTGGGGGCCTGCGAATGTCACCGTTTCGCCGATGGGGCGGGGCGTGGGGCGGGTGGGCGTTACGTGCGGCGCGTCGCTGACCGGCCGGCTGCTGTGGCTGGCCGCTGAGGGGGCGCTCCCGCTATACTTGCGCATTTCCCTCACGCAGACGCGTTTGATCATGACCGAGTCCGTTCTCGACTATATGAGCCGCCTGGGCCGCGCCGCCCGTGAAGCGTCGCGCATCGTCGCGCGCGCCACGACCGCGCAGAAGAACCAAGCCCTGCTGGCCGCTGCCGATGCCCTGGACGCCGCCCGCGCCCAGCTGACCGAAGCCAACGAGCAGGATCTGGCCAATGGCCGTGCCAATGGTCTGGAGCCAGCCATGCTGGACCGCCTAGCCCTGACTCCGGCACGCATCGACGACATGATCGAGGGCCTGCGCCAGGTCGCCACGCTACCGGACCCGATCGGTGAAATCCGCGACATGCGCTACGTGCCGTCCGGTATTCAGCTGGGCAAGATGCGCGTGCCGCTGGGCGTGGTGGGGATCATCTACGAATCCCGCCCGAACGTGACCATCGACGCCGCCAGCCTGTGCCTGAAATCGGGCAACGCCACCATCCTGCGCGGCGGCTCCGAGGCGATCCATTCCAACCAGGCGATTGCCGCGTGCATCCAGACGGGCCTGGCCAAGGCCGGCCTGCCGGCCAGCGTCGTGCAGGTCGTGGAAACCACTGACCGCGCCGCTGTCGGCGCGCTGATCACCATGCCCGAGTACGTCGACGTCATCGTTCCGCGCGGCGGCAAGGGCCTGATCGAGCGCATCAGCCGTGACGCCAAGGTCCCGGTGATCAAGCACCTGGACGGCATCTGCCACGTCTACATCGACGTTGCCGCCGATATCGACAAGGCAATCCGCGTCGCTGACAACGCCAAGACCCAGCGCTATGCGCCGTGCAACACCATGGAAACGCTGCTGGTGCACGCCGGTATCGCCGACCGCGTGCTGCCGCCGCTGGCCGCCATCTACCGCGACAAGGGCGTGGAGCTGCGCGGTGATGCCGCCACCCGTGCACTGCTGGGCGCCGATGTGCTGGAAGCCACCGAGGAAGACTGGCGCACCGAATACAACGCGCCGATCCTGTCGATCCGCATCGTCGACGGCCTGGACCAGGCCATCGAGCACATCAACACCTACGGCTCGCAACACACCGACGCGATCATCACCGAGAACTTCACCGATGCCCGCCGCTTCCTCACCGAAGTGGATTCGGCCTCGGTCATGGTCAACGCCTCGACCCGCTTCGCCGATGGCTTCGAGTACGGCCTGGGCGCGGAGATCGGCATTTCCACCGATAAGCTGCACGCCCGCGGTCCGGTCGGCCTGGAAGGCCTGACCAGCGAGAAGTACGTGGTGTTCGGCGACGGGCACGTGCGGACCTGATGAACAAGGCGCGTTCCCGTCGTGTCGGTCTGTTCGGCGGCACCTTCGACCCGGTGCACATCGGTCATCTGCGCAGTGCGCTGGAGATGGCCGAGCAGTTCGAATTCGACGAGTTGCGCCTGATCCCCAACTTCCGCCCGCCGCACCGCGACACCCCCCAGGTGAAACCGGAGCAGCGGCTGGCGATGGTCGAGCTGGCGGTTGCCGGCGTAGACCCGCTGGTGGTCGACGACCGCGAGCTGAAGCGTGACAAACCCTCCTACACCATCGACACCCTGGAGTCGCTGCGTGGGGAGCTGGATGAGCAGGACCAGTTGTTCCTGCTGGTCGGCTGGGACGCATTCTGCGGCCTGCCGACCTGGCATCGCTGGGAAGAGCTGCTGGAGCACAGTCATATCGTCGTGCTGCAGCGCCCGGATGCCGACAGCGAGCCGCCGGAAGACCTGCGCGACCTGCTGGCGGCGCGCAGTGTTGCCGACCCGAAGGCGATGATCGGCCCAGCCGGGCAGATCACCTTCGTCTGGCAGACGCCGCTTGCAGTTTCCGCCACGCAGATCCGCCAACTCCTGTCGCAGGGGCGCTCGGTGCGCTACCTGGTGCCGGATGCGGTATTGAACTATATCGAGGCGCACGGCCTGTACCAGGCGCCCCACTGAACAAGTCAGAGAGTCATACATGCAAACCGAACAACTGGTCGAACTGACCATCGCCGCCCTGGAAGATCTCAAGGCGCAGGACATCACCGTCATCGACGTGCGCGAGAAGACCAGCATCACCGACGTCATGGTCATCGCCACCGGCGCCTCCAGCCGTCAGGTCAAGTCGCTGGCCGACAACGTGCTGGAAAAGGTCAAGGAACAGGGCGTGCGCCCGATCGGCAGCGAAGGCCAGGAAGGCGGCGAATGGGTCCTGATCGACCTCGCCAACGTCGTGGTCCATGTCATGCAGCCGGCCACCCGCCAGTTCTACGACCTGGAGCGTCTGTGGCAGGGCGCCGAGCAGAGCCGCGCGTCCCACAGCGCCGAGTAAGCGTGTCGTGCGCCTGCGTCTGATCGCGGTTGGCTCGCGCATGCCGCGCTGGGTGGAAGAGGGCTGGGCGGAGTACGTCAAGCGCCTGCCCTCGGAGCTGTCCCTGGAACTGGTGGAAATCCCGTTGAACACGCGCGGCAAGAATGCCGACGTGGCACGGCTGATCCGCCAGGAAGGCGAGGCCATGCTGAGCAAGGTCCAGCCCGGGGAACGCATCGTCACCCTGGAAGTCGAAGGCAAGCCCTGGAGCACCCCCCAGCTCGCGCAGGAACTCGACCGCTGGCGCCTGGACGCGCGCACCGTCAACCTCATGGTCGGCGGGCCGGAAGGCCTGGCGCCGGAGGTCTGCGCGCGCAGCGAACAGCGCTGGTCGCTGTCGCCGCTGACCCTGCCGCACCCGCTGGTGCGCATCCTGGTCGGCGAGCAGATCTACCGCGCCTGGACAGTGCTGTCCGGGCACCCCTACCACAAGTAGTCGTAGCCGTTTTCGATGCCGCAGCCGATACAGCTCAAGGACCACGAGAAGGACGCCCGCCTGGTCCGCGCCCGCGTCATCGTCGGCGGGGTAGCGATCTTCCTGCTCGCGCTGGTGCTGGTGGCGCGCATGTATCACCTGCAGGTGACGCAATACGAGTACCACTCGACGCTGTCGGAGAACAACCGCGTCCACGTGCAGCCGATTCCGCCCAATCGTGGGCTGATCTTCGACCGCAACGGGGTGATCATCGCCGACAACCGTCCCAGCTTCAGCCTGACGATTACCCGCGAACGTACGGAGAACCTGCAGGATACGTTGAAGAACCTCGTCGAAATCCTTGGATTGACCGAGGAAGACAAGGCCATCTTCGAGAAGCGCATGAAGCAGGGGCGGCGGCCGTTCGAGCCGGTGCCGATCATGTTCGAGCTGTCCGAGGAGCAGATCGCCCGCATCGCGGTGAACCAGTACCGCCTGAACGGCGTCGACGTCGCCGCGCAGTTCGTCCGCCATTATCCGCTGGGTGAGCACTTCGCCCACTCGGTCGGGTACGTCGGCCGGATCAACGAGGCGGAGCTGAAGAGACTCGACCCGGTGGCGTATTCGGGCACCCACCACATCGGCAAGACCGGGGTGGAGAAGTTCTACGAAGACGCGCTGCACGGCACCGTGGGCTACGAGGAAGTCGAGACCAACGCCCGTGGCCGCGTGCTGCGCGTGCTCAAGCGCACCGAGCCGATTTCCGGCCGGGACATCGTGCTGAGCATCGACAGCAAGCTGCAGGCCGCCGCCGAGACTGCGCTCGCCGGCCGCCGCGGCGCCATTGTGGCGATCCAGCCGTCCACCGGCGAGGTGCTGGCGATGGTCAGCCAGCCGGCCTACGACCCTAACCTGTTCGTCACCGGCATCAGTTTCAAGGATTACGCGGCGCTGCGTGACTCTGAAGATCGCCCGCTGTACAACCGCGTACTGCGCGGCCTGTACCCGCCGGGCTCGACGGTGAAGCCGGCGGTGGCCATTGCGGGGCTCGACGCGGGTGTGGTGACGCCCACCAGCCGTGTGTTCGACCCCGGCTTCTATCAATTGCCCAACTACGACCACAAGTACCGCAACTGGAACCGCACCGGCGACGGCTGGGTCACCCTGGAAACCGCGATCATGCGGTCCAACGACACCTACTTCTACGATCTCGCCCACAAGCTGGGGATCGACCGGCTGCACGACTACATGAGCCGGTTCGGCTTCGGCCAGCGCGTGGCTCTGGACATGTATGGCGAGGCTGATGGCCTGATGCCATCCCGCCAGTGGAAGCGCGCCCTGCGCCGGCAGGCCTGGTTCCCGGGTGAAACCCTGATTCTGGGCATCGGCCAGGGCTACATGCAGTCCACGCCGCTGCAGCTGGCGCAAATGACCGCGCTGCTGGCGAACAAGGGCAAGTGGATTCGCCCGCACCTGGCCAAGACCATCGACGGCAAGCCGCCGGTGGACGAGGACCCGATGCCGGACATCGAGCTCAAGGACCCGAACAACTGGAACCTGGTGGACTACGGCATGCAGCAGGTGGTCCACGGCGCCCGCGGCACCGCCCACAAGGTCGGCGCCACGTCCGTCTATCGTATTGCCGGCAAGTCCGGTACCGCGCAGGTCGTGGCGATCAAGCAGGGCGAGAAGTACAACCGCTCCAAGCTGCTCGAGCGCCATCGTGACCACGCGTTGTTCGTCGGCTTCGCCCCGGCAGACAATCCGCAGATCGCCGTGGCGGTGATGGTGGAGAACGGCGAGTCCGGCTCCGGCGTCGCCGCCCCCGTGCTCAAGGCCGTGACCGACGCCTGGCTGCTGGACGAGACCGGCAAGCTCAAACCCGAATACGCACCTCAGGCTACGGCGGAGGCGCCCAAACCATGACCAAGAACGGAAATTTCGACCGCACGCTGTCCAGCGAAGATGTGATGAAGCGGCGCTCCAGCCTGCTGCAACGCATGCATATCGACGGCCTGTTGCTCCTGTTGCTGGTGACCCTCGGCTCGGCCGGCCTGTTCGTCCTGTATTCCGCCAGCGGCAAGAGCTGGGACCTGCTGATCAAGCAGGCGTCTTCCTTCGGCCTGGGCCTGGGCGCGATGTTCGTGCTGGCACAGATCGAGCCGCGCTTCCTCGCCCGCTGGGTGCCGCTGGGCTACCTGATCGGCGTGGCCCTGCTGGTGGTGGTGGACGTGATGGGCCACAACGCCATGGGCGCGACCCGCTGGATCAATATTCCCGGGGTGATCCGCTTCCAGCCGGCGGAATTCATGAAGCTGCTGATGCCCATGACCATCGCCTGGTACCTGTCCAAGCGTGCCCTGCCGCCGGGCTTCAAGCACAGCGTGATCGGCCTGGCGCTGATCGTCGTGCCCTTCGTGCTGATCCTCAAGCAGCCGGACCTGGGTACCGCCATGCTGGTGCTGGCCTCCGGTTCCTTCGTGCTGTTCGTCGGCGGCCTGCGCTGGCGCTGGATCATCACCGCCGTCTCGGCCGCGGTGCCGGTCGCGGTGGGCATGTGGTACTTCGTCATGCACGACTACCAGAAGCAGCGCGTGCTGACCTTCCTCGACCCGGAAAGCGACCCGCTGGGCACCGGCTGGAACATCATCCAGTCCAAGGCAGCCATCGGTTCGGGTGGCGTCTTCGGCAAGGGCTGGCTGCTGGGTACGCAATCCCATCTGGATTTTTTGCCCGAAAGCCATACGGACTTTATCATTGCCGTGCTCGGCGAAGAGTTCGGCCTGGTCGGGGTGTGCCTCCTGCTGGTGCTGTACCTGCTGGTGATCTACCGGGGGCTGGTGATCACGGCGCAGGCACAGACGCTGTTCGGCAAGTTGCTCGCCGGCAGTATCACCATGACCTTCTTCGTGTATGTGTTCGTCAACATTGGTATGGTCAGCGGATTGTTGCCAGTGGTGGGGGTACCGCTGCCCTTCATTAGTTACGGCGGAACTTCGCTGGTGACCCTGATGTCAGGGTTCGGCGTTTTGATGTCGATCCATACCCATCGGAAGTGGATCACCCAGGTTTGATGACAAGAGTGAAGAACGGAATGCAAGTACTGCGCGCCTGGGCTGCCAGGGGGGTACATTGGGTCGGAATCGCGGGGGCGATCGGCGTGTCCGGCGTTGCTGCCGCGGGCGACTACGATGGTTCGCCCCAGGTCGCCGAGTTCGTCAGCGAGATGACCCGTGACTACGGCTTCGCCGGCGAACAGCTCATGGGCCTCTTCCACGATGTGGAGCGCAAGCAGTCCATCCTCGACGCCATCTCCCGCCCTGCCGAACGGGTGAAGACCTGGAAGGAATACCGTCCGATCTTCGTCACCGACGCGCGCATCAACCGTGGCGTGGACTTCTGGAACCAGAATGCCGAAGCCCTGGCCCGTGCCGAGCAGGAATACGGCGTACCAGCCCAGTACATCGTCGCCATCATTGGCGTCGAGACCTTCTTCGGCCGCAACACCGGCAACTTCAAGGTGATGGACGCGCTGTCCACCCTGGGCTTCGACTACCCGCCGCGCGCCGACTTCTTCCGCAAGGAGCTCAAGCAGTTCCTGCTGCTGGCCCGCGAACAGCAGGTCGACCCGCTCAGCCTGACCGGCTCCTACGCCGGTGCAATGGGCCTGCCGCAATTCATGCCGAGCAGCTTCCGTGCCTATGCCGTGGACTTCGACGGCGACGGCCACATCAATATCTGGAGCGACCCCACCGATGCCATCGGCAGCGTCGCCAACTACTTCAAGCAGCACGGCTGGCACACCGGCGAGCCGGTGGTGTCGCAGGCGGAAATCGGCACCTCCACTGCCGAGGACGCGCTCACCCAGGGGCTCGACCCGCAGATGAACCTCGGCCAGCTACGCTCTCAGGGCTGGCGTACCCATGACGTGATTCGCGATGACCTGATGGTCACCGCCATGCGCCTGGAAGGCGCGCAGGGCACCGAGTACTGGGTCGGCCTGCCGAACTTCTATGTGATCACCCGTTACAACCGCAGCGCCATGTACGCCATGGCGGTCCATCAGCTGGCCGGCGAGATCGCCAAGGCACGAGGTGTCCATTGAGCAAGCGAATCGCAAGTCCCGGCCTCTGGTCGCTGGCCGCCTGCGTTGGCCTGAGCACCGTGTTCCTCGCGAGTTGCACCGGTAACCGCGCGCCTCAACCGCAGCCGCAGGTGAACAACGGCATTTCCGGCCCCTATGACTACAACCGTCCGCACCGCGACGGCGCGCCCTGGTGGGACGTCGACGTCTCGCGCATCCCGGACGCCGTGCCGATGCCGCACAACGGGCCGTTCAAGAACAACCCCTACACCGTGCTGGGCAAGACCTACTACCCGCTCAATAACGCCAGTGCCTATAGCGTGACCGGCACGGCGTCCTGGTATGGCACCAAGTTCCACGGCCAGGCCACCGCCAACGGCGAGCAGTACGACCTGTACGGCATGACCGCCGCGCACAAGACCCTGCCGCTGCCCAGCTACGTGCGCGTCACCAACCTGGACAACGGCAAGAGCGTCATCGTCCGCGTCAACGACCGCGGCCCGTTCTACTCCGACCGGGTGATCGACCTGTCCTTCGCCGCCGCCAAGAAGCTCGGCTACGCCGAAACCGGCACTGCGCACGTCAAGGTCGAGGGTATCGACCCCGACCGCTGGTGGGCTTCCCAGGGCAAGCAGCCGCCGATGATCATGGCCTTGCCGAAGATGGCCTCGCAGCCCTCCGCCGCGCAGCCACAGGCGGTCGCCATGGCTCAGCCCATCGAGACCTACACCCCGCCGCCGGCGCAACACGCCGTACCGGTGGCGCCGGTCCAGATCGACTCAAAAAAAAACGCTTCATTACCAGCCGATGGCCTGTATCTCCAGGTGGGTGCCTTCGCCAACCCGGACGCTGCGGAGCTGCTCAAGGAGAAAGTCGGCGGCCTGACGGGGGCGAAATCCTTTATCAGCTCGGTCGTGGTCAACCAGCAGACCTTGTACCGGGTGCGCCTGGGGCCGATCGGAACGCAGGATGAAGCAAGCCGGATGCAGGACAGCATCCGCGTGGCCAACCTTGGCCAACCCAAGCTCGTGCGCCTGGACTGAGATTCCACCGTACGTGCGATAGCGGCACATAGAGGCCGCCTCACGAGATCCCCCGCGGGGGATTGTTTGACCATTAGTGAACCCCAGAGAGACGGATGAACATCTTCAACTTCGCCAAACGCCTGTCCTTGCTCGTGCTGTTCAGCGCCCCCGTGGCCAGCTGGGCAGCTGAAGTCGTTCCCGCCGCCCCGCAACTCGCGGCCAAGGCCTGGGTGCTGATGGACGGCGCCAGCGGCAACATCCTGGTCGAGAACGCCGGCGACGAGCGCCTGCCGCCCGCCAGCCTGACCAAGCTGATGACCGCCTACATCGCCACCAAGGAAATCGAAGGCGGCCGCATCGCCGAATCCGACCTGGTCACCGTCAGCGAACATGCCTGGCGCACCGGCGGTTCGCGCATGTTCATCAAGGTCGGCTCCCAGGTCTCGGTGAGCGACCTGCTGCACGGCATCATCATCCAGTCCGGCAACGACGCCTCGGTCGCCCTGGCCGAGCACATCGCCGGCAGCGAAGACGCCTTCGCCGACATGATGAACACCACCGCGCAGAAGCTGGGCATGACCAATTCCCACTTCATGGACGCCACCGGCCTGCCCAACCCGGACCATTACTCGTCCGCCAAGGACATGGCTGTACTGGCCCGCGCCATCATCTACGGCGAGCCGACCCACTACGCCATCTACGCGCAGAAAGAGTTCTTCTGGAACAACATCAAGCAGCCCAACCGCAACCTGCTGCTGTGGCGCGACAAGACCGTCGACGGCCTGAAGACCGGCCACACCGACGAAGCCGGCTATTGCCTGGTGGCTTCCGCCGTGCGCGACGGCCAGCGCATGATCGCCGTGGTGTTCGGCACCAACAGTGAACAGGCCCGCGCCGCCGAGACCCAGAAGCTGCTGACCTACGGCTTCCGCTTCTTCGAATCGCAGACCTTCTACAAGAAGGGCGCCGAGCTGACCAAGGCCATGGTCTGGAAAGGCTCCGAACACGAAGTGAAGGCCGGCCTGTCCGAAGACCTGACCATGACCGTACCGCGCGGCCAGCTCAAGCAGCTGCAGGCCAACATGGTTGTCGAACCGAACCTGATGGCGCCGATCCAGCAGGGTCAGGTGATCGGCAAGGTCGAGGTCAAGCTGGGTGACAAGGTCGTCCGCACCTCTGATCTGGTCGCCCTGAACGCCGTGGAAGAAGGCGGTTTCTTCCGCCGTATCTGGGACAGCATCCGCCTGTTCTTCTTCGGTCTGTTCAACTGACCGCCTGTCCCGGCCTTGTACTTTTGTATACAAGGCCGGGATTGACCCGCCCGCGCAGTCGCAAACTCGGGTAAAATGCCCGCCTGCGACTGCCTGGTCCCCCCGTGGTCCGGCAGTTGCCGTCCGATCCACCCGGAGCGCCCCACCCGGACGCTCATGCGGAGGCGGGCCATCCGCCCGCGACAGCCATGACTGATACCCCTGATACCGCTGACACCCCAGAACAGCCTGCACCGAAGATCGAGTTCCCCTGCGAACGCTATCCGATCAAGGTCATCGGCGACGCCGGGGAAGGCTTCCCGGACCTGGTCGTCGAAGTCATCCAGCGCCACGCGCCGGACCTCGACATCACCACCCTGGTCACCCGTGACAGCCGCAACGGCCGCTTCCTGTCCGTGCAGGTGCTGATCACTGCCACCGGCGTCGACCAACTGCAGAACATCCATAAAGACCTGCGCGCCACCGGCCGCGTCCACATGGTGCTCTGATGGGCGAAACGCTGGGCTTTCGTGAGCTGGGCATCCTGCCTTACGAGCCGACCTGGCACGCCATGCAGCGCTTCACCGCCGAGCGCGAACCTGTCACGCCCGATGAAGTCTGGCTGCTCGAGCACGAGCGCGTATTCACCCAGGGGCAGGCCGGCAAGGCCGAACACGTGCTGTTTCCCGGCGACATCCCGGTCGTCCAGGTCGACCGCGGCGGTCAGGTGACCTACCACGGCCCCGGCCAGCTGGTCGCCTACCTGATGCTTGACGTGCGCCGCTCCGGCATCGGCGTGCGCGACCTCGTCTCGCGCATCGAACAGAGCCTTATCGGCCTGCTGGACAGCTACGGTGTTACCGCTGTGTCCAAACCCGATGCTCCGGGCGTCTATGTGGACGGCGCGAAGATCGCATCCCTCGGCCTGCGCATCCGCAATGGCCGCTCCTTCCATGGTCTGGCCTTGAACGTGGACATGGACCTGGAACCCTTTCGACGCATCAATCCCTGCGGTTACGCAGGCATGGCCATGACCCAGCTCAGTCAGCTGGCTGGCCCCATCGCATTGGCCGATGTGCGCGAGCGCCTGCGTGGCGAACTCGTCGAACGCCTTGGCTACGCGGCACAGAAGACCCTAACGGGCGGGATCTAACCTAGATGAGCACTGTTGTGGAGAACTCCGGTCAGGCCGCCCCGGCCGCCAAGCCCGGCAAGGTGGAAGTTGGCGTCAAGCTGCGCGGCGCAGAAAAGGTCGCGCGCATTCCGGTGAAGATCATCCCCACCGACGAACTGCCGAAGAAGCCCGACTGGATTCGCGTGCGCATCCCCGTTTCCCCCGAGGTCGACCGCATCAAGCAACTGCTGCGCAAGCACAAGCTGCACAGTGTCTGCGAGGAAGCCTCCTGTCCGAACCTGGGCGAGTGCTTCTCCGGTGGCACCGCGACGTTCATGATCATGGGCGACATCTGCACCCGTCGCTGCCCGTTCTGCGACGTCGGCCATGGCCGTCCTAAGCCGCTGGATGTCGACGAGCCGACCAACCTCGCCATCGCCATCGCCGATCTGCGCCTGAAGTACGTGGTGATCACCTCGGTGGACCGCGACGACCTGCGTGACGGCGGCGCCCAGCACTTCGCTGACTGCCTGCGCGAGATCCGCAAGCTGTCCCCAGGCGTCCAGCTGGAAACCCTGGTGCCGGACTATCGCGGCCGCATGGACATCGCCCTGGAAATCACCGCCAACGAGCCGCCGGACGTGTTCAACCACAACCTGGAAACCGTCCCGCGCCTGTACAAGTCGTCCCGTCCGGGCTCCGACTTCGAGTGGTCGCTGGACCTGCTGCAGAAGTTCAAGCAGATGGTGCCGCACGTACCGACCAAGTCCGGCCTGATGCTCGGCCTGGGCGAGACCGACGAGGAAGTCATCGAAGTCATGCACCGCATGCGCGAGCACGACATCGACATGCTGACCCTCGGCCAGTACCTGCAACCTTCGCGCAACCACCTGCCGGTGCAGCGCTTCGTCCACCCGGACACCTTTGCCTGGTTCGCCGAGGAAGGCGAGAAGATGGGCTTCAAGAACGTCGCTTCCGGCCCGCTGGTACGTTCCTCGTACCACGCCGACCAGCAGGCGCACGGCACCAAGATCGGCTGATCGTCACCTCGTCCCCAAGGCCGGCATTACTCCGTAATGCCGGCTTTTTTGTTTCTTGCTTTAAATTCATAAAGTTAGCTGCCGTTTGTTCTTTTCTCTTGCGGGGATTTTCTTTCGCTCGCGCAGGAAATTTCCTCATTAGAGAGTTTTCTTACAGTGTGATGGGGAGTTTCTGGTTATCTGTGATGGGTGTGCGCTCAATAATTAATTTACCAGGGTAGTTGGTACCCGGTTTATGGAGAACACTCATGTACGCTCATATGAAGAAACTTATTGCTCTGGCAATTGTTGCTGTCCCAGGTTTTGCGGCCGCGGCAGATACCATTACATTCCAAGGTGAAGTAACTGACCAGACTTGCACCGTCACTATCAACGGTACTCAGGGTAACGCAACTGTTCTGCTGCCGGTCGTTCCGGCATCGTCCCTGGCAGCTGCAAACTCCACCACTGGTGTAACTCCGTTTACCCTCGGTGTAACTGGCTGCTCCACCACCGGCGCGCAGTCGGTGAAGGCCAGGTTCCTCGGTCATAACGTCGATGGCGACGGTAACCTGAGCAACATTGCGACCGCCTCGCCTGCAACCAACGTGGCCCTGCAGTTGCTGGAAAGCTCTGGTGGCGCCGTCATCGACCTGAGCGGTGGCGTAGTCAGTGCTGCTACCGGTATTTCTCTGGGCGGTGCTACCTCCGGCTCGCATGACTATGCAGTGCAGTACGTATCCGTACTTGGCGGTGCGACTGCCGGTGCGGTCACTGGCGTAACTGAATACACCGTTACGTACCTGTAAGACCGGTTTTAACCCTATCGGGTAGGGCATAGGGAATTGCCCTTTATCATTTTTTAATTAGCGAATCTCCAATAAGAGTTTTGCCTGTGGCTTCTTGTTCTGAAGTTGGTCGGGGGAGTTTTTTTGTCTTTATTTTATGCCGTTTTTTAAGTTTGATTTTTTATTGGTTTTAGTGGTCGTGAATAAGTTGGCGCAACAAGGAAGTAGGTGCCAGTCACCACAGATGAGGTTGGTACCATGCACGCATTACTTGAAGGCATTGTAAGAAAATCCTGTCTGACGATGTTGTTCGGACTGTCGGCGGCGCTGCTCGCCTCGACGGCGTCCGCCAGCGTGGTAGTGACGGGAACACGCGTGATCTATCCGGGCGATGCACGCGAAAAAACCGTCCAGCTGACAAACCAGGATCCCTTTCCCAACGTCATTCAGGCCTGGGTTGACGTAAATAACCCCGATTCCGTGCCGGAAAAAGCGGATGCACCGTTCGTGCTGACTCCGCCGATGTTTCGCATGGAGCCCAAGGCCGGCCAGAACCTGCGCCTGCTCTACACCGGCTCCGGTCTGCCACAGGATCGGGAGTCGGTGTTCTATCTCAACGTGCTGCAGATTCCCCCGCGCAATGAGGCCTACAAGGATCAGAACCAGATGCTGATCATGACTCGCAGCCGGCTGAAGCTGTTCTATCGCCCCAGCGGTATCGTCGGGAAGCCAGAGTCCTTGGGCAAGAGCCTGCAGTTCGCCGCCTCGCACCAGGGCAACGCCTCGGTGATCGAGGTCAGCAATCCCACCGGCTACTTTGCCTCGTTCGTTGAAGCCAAAGTGGTCGTCGGCGGTCGCGAATTCGCGCTGGAAACCAGTATGGTCTCGCCGAAATCCAAGGCAGTCTGGGCGCTGGCTCATGGTCAGAGCCTGCCGGCTGGCGAGTTGACACTCCGCGCTTCGCTGGTGAACGACTACGGCTCGCAAATTGCCATTGAGCACGCAGTCGGACATTGATCATGAGCCGACATCCCCCCTTTCCAGCCCGCCAGATGCTGCTGGCGACCGTGGGCTTTTCTCTGCTGCTGGTCATTGGCGCAGCCCATAGCGATGCGAGTCCGGACCTGATGGCTTATCAGTTCGACGACAGCCTGTTGATGGGATCGCCTATGGGTAAGGGACAGCTGTCGCGATTCAACCGTCCGGATCAGATCGATGCCGGTACCTACAGTGTCGATCTTTTCGTCAATGGCGCCTTCATCTCGCGCCAGTCCGTCGAGTTCCGTGCCGAAGGCGAAGGCGAGCACGCCAAGGCTGTTCCTTGCCTGAGCGATCACTTCCTGGTGGACTCGGTACATGTCCTGGCCAGCAAGTTGCTCAGCTCCTCGGTGCAGCACAATGGCCAGCGCGATAGCGATCCGCTGAGTGACAAGCCGGTTTGCTTAGCCCTGGACCAACGCGTTCCCGGTGGCCTCTACAAGCTGGACGTTGCCCTGCTGCGGCTGGATCTGTCGATCCCCCAGGCAGTGATGGACAACAAGCCGCGCGGCTACGTCAGTGCGAGTGAGTGGGATGCCGGTGACACCATGGCATTCGTCAACTACGACGGCAGCTACTACCACTCCAAATATGACAGCAGTGGCAGCGCCACGTCCGACTATGGCTACCTGGGGCTCAATTCGGGCATCAACCTGGGGCTTTGGCGCCTTCGCCAGCAGTCGAGCTATCGCTACTCCGATTATGCAGGCCAGAGCGCCCGCGACTTCAACGCGATCCGTACATATGCCCAGCGTGCATTGCCGGAACTGCGTAGCGAAATGACGGTGGGTGACAGCTTCACCCCGGGGGGGCTGTTCAGCAGCATGGGGTACCGTGGTGTCCAGCTGGCCTCCGATGATCGCATGCTGCCGGACTCCCAGCGCGGCTACGCGCCGCAGATCCACGGCGTAGCGGCAACCAACGCCCGCGTGGTGGTCAGCCAGAACGGCCACGATATCTATGAGACCACGGTTGCGCCGGGCCCTTTCGTGATCAACGACCTTGGCGGCACCAGCTACCAGGGAGACTTGAACGTCCGCGTCATCGAGGCTGACGGACAAGTGTCGTCCTTCACCGTACCGTTCGCCGCCGTACCCGATTCGATGCGTCCAGGCCAGTCACGCTACAGCGTCAGTCTTGGCCAGGCGCGTTATTACGGCGACGGTGAGGATCTGTTCGGCGATTTCACGTATCAGCGCGGTATCACCAATAGCGTGACGCTCAACAGCGGTGCGCGGGTGGCGAACGATTACCTGGCGCTGCTGGGCGGTGGTGTGCTGGCCAGTGATCTGGGGGCCTTTGGCCTCAACACTACATTCTCCTCCGCCAAGGTCGAGGATGACGCGCGTAAGCAGGGCTGGCGCATGGAGGCTTCCTACAGCCGCACCTTCCAACCCACGGCGACGACCCTGACTCTTGCCGGATACCGCTATTCCACCGACGGCTTCCGTGACCTGAGCGACGTCCTGGGGGTTCGCGCCGCCGAGAAAGATGGTGCGACCTGGTCTTCGACCACTTACCAGCAGCGCAACCAGTTCGTGACCACCATCAGCCAGTCGCTGGGCGGCTACGGCAACCTGTACCTATCGGGCTCGACAGCGGACTACTACGACGGCAGCAGTCGAGACACTCAGGTCCAAACCGGTTATTCGAGCTCCTGGCGGAATGTCAGCTACAACCTTTCGTACACCCGGCAGAAGTCGGTGCATTACGACCCGACCCTGTATGACGACCAGCCGCTGCCCGACTACGTTACGCGCAAGGACACGACCAATAACTTTGATGACAGTGTCTTCATGCTGAGCGTTTCGCTGCCGCTGGGCTCCAGCAGCAAAGCTCCCAACCTGACGACTTCGGTGACGCGGCGCTCCGGTGATTCGCACGATACCTCCTACCAGACGGGCCTGAGCGGCACGGCGGGAGAGAGTCGTACGCTGGGCTACAGCATCAACGCCAACCGTGACTCCGACAGCCGCACCACGGACTGGGGGGGCACGTTACAGAAGCAACTGCCTTCAGTAGCGCTGGGCACCAGTTATTCCCAGGGCGAGGGGTACAAGCAGGTGAGCGGCAGTGCCCGTGGTGCCGCCGTACTGCACAGCGGAGGCCTGACGTTTGGCCCTTATCTGGGCGATACCTTCGCCCTGGTCGAGGCCAAGGGAGCTGAGGGCGCTGCCGTCCGCGGCGGTCAAGGGGCGCGCATCAATAGCTCTGGCTACGCGGTGGTACCGGCGCTTTCCCCTTATCACTACAACCCGGTGAGCATCGATCCCGCGGGCATCAACCAGGACGCGGAACTGGTCGAGACAGACCGCCAGGTTGCTCCTTACGCCGGTGCGATGGTCAAGCTGACGTTCAAGACCCTGGCCGGACATGCGCTGCTGATCAAGGCCACGCGCCCCGATGGCTCTGTCCTGCCGTTGGGGGCTGATGTGCTCGATGAGCAGGGCGCCACTATCGGTATGGTCGGCCAGGGCGGGCAACTCTATGCGCGCGCCGAGGGCGAACAGGGCCACCTGAAAGTGAGGTGGGGCGAGGCGTCCGACGAGACCTGCCAGATCCCTTATGACCTGAAAGGGCAGGACGACAGCCAGGCCCTTATCCATCTGGATGCGCACTGCGTGTCCGTCACGAAGTGATTGATGCGGAGAAAAACATGTTCAGCCTATCAGCCATTTCTTCCCGGGTGCGCTGCACGGTCCGACACGGCATCATCGTCGCGCTGGCTGCCGCTTCCTTCGGCCTTCTGCAGTCGGCGTACGCGACTTGCTATCAGGTGAACAACACGACTGGCAACCAGCCGGATAACTACACCATTCAGCCGTCTGACGGCGTGGTGGTCTACTGGTACCCCGGGGCGCGCGGCGATAGCGGTGGTTCTCTGGGGCTTTCCGGCGTCGTCAACGTTTCCAGCGATACCAATTTCCAGCCCATAGGCACCGTCCTGACCTCCAGCACGGCACTCTTTCCCCAATGGGGCAAGTCGGGTGGCTACAACCCCGAGCAGATACTGTTCCGCTGCGCGCCTGGCGATGCTGGCAGTCTCTACGAGTTGTATGCGACCCACGGTAATGACCGCTATGCGGAGAGTTTCCCTGTGGCCGCCGTTCCCAATGCCTACTACACGGCCTGGACCAACATCGGAATCCGCATCAAGAACCTCAATCCGGGAGGTGGATACTTCACCCGTTACTGGCAGCAGCGGGCCTTGACTGGACTGGATGTGGACACCAAAGGTTACCTGCTGGTCAAGGCAAAGAACTTTGCCCAGGTTCAGGTTGAGCTGATCCGTGTCGACAATGGTGCCGGGGCGACCGGCGGGAAATGGACGAGCGTTCCGCAAACGAACAACTCAGCTGGAAGCAGCTTCCCCTCCAATCTGGCATTAGGCTACCTTGGCTTCGCGGGGCCGGGGCTCAACGGCCCGACGCCCGGTGCCGACTCCTACTCCGGGGGGGCAAACCAGTGGGGATATAACGAAGGAACATGGCCGGGCTTCCTCGGGCTGTCGGGCATCTCGGTGCGCCGCTCCTCTACCTGTGCATTGACCAATGCGACGCCGTTGGTGCAGTTCCCCTCTATTACGGTGGGCGAGCTGAACAGCAACGGAAGCCGCACGGCGAACTTCAGCATCCAGTTCAACTGCCAGAGCGGCGCCATCGTCAGCAACACCTACGCGGACACCTCCAGTGGCACTGGGACCTGCGGCTGGGGCACGCCTAACACCTCCAGCTGTACGACTTCCTCGGCGACGGCTCTGGGCTTCCTGCCGTCCACTGGTGCCGTGGCGGCTGCGCAGGCGCTATCAGGGCTGAACACCAGTTCGACCGGCCTGCCCTATCTGCTGTCGGACCAGTACCCGGTGGGTGGGGTCAGCAATGGCATCGCTCGCGGCGTCGGCATCCAGATCTATCGCCAGAGCACGCCAGGCACCGCGATGAACCTCCTCAGCGTGGACAACTCCGCTGGCAATACCAGCAAGACCAGCGACGCGGTGGCCAATGCTGCCGGCTGGTATCGCCTGGTGGACCCGGCTTCGACCAGTAATCTGGGCAACGGCAACTACAGTGAAACCTTCACCGCAACGTTGAAAAAGTTGCCGGCGGGCACCGGTGAGCCGGTTACTGCTGGCAGGGTCTATTCCACGGCCAGAGTGCTGATCCGTGTTCAATGAGTTCGTGCGAGCCTGTAGCGCGTTCGGCCTGTGCCTGATCATGGGCTGGACGGCACCGCCGGCCATGGCCGGCGTTACGGCCGAGCATACCCGGGTAATCTTCCCGGCCGGCAATCGTGAGGTCACCCTGCGGTTGGCCAACCTCAATACTTATCCTGTCCTGGTGCAGACCTGGATAGACGACGGCGCCCTGGACTCGACACCTGACAAGGCCGTCTCCGCAATGATGACCCTGCCGCCGGTATTCCGCCTGGCCCCCACAGAGCACCGAACCCTGCGTCTGCTGTTCACCGGCGGAACCTTGCCGGCCGATCGCGAAACCTTGTTCTGGCTGAACATCCACGAAATCCCTCCTTCTGACGCATCCAAGGGGCTGCCGCCTGACCAGCAGCGCCTCGTGGTGACCATGCACACCCAGATGAAGGTGCTTTATCGTCCAGGACACTTGCCGTATGCCGAGGAGGAGGCTGCCGCCAAGCTGATTTTCACCGTCGTCCAGGGCGCGAATGGGCAGATGTTGAGGGCGGAAAATCCCACGCCCTATTACATGACGCTGGGGGAGCTGCAGATTGATGCAGGAGGCAAGCGGCTGGCGGTAAAAGGAGACATGCTGGCTCCGTACGACCACCTTGACCTGCCCCTGTTGGCGGGCAACGTATCGTTGCCCGGATCGGGAGCGAGGCTGCGTTTCAGCTGGATCGACGACGACGGCAATCCCCAGGACGCCGAAGCCAGCCTGCATTAGCGCGCGGTATCGTCACGCTGAATGCGCTGCAGCAGCGCGGGGGTGGGATAGCCATCCGCCGGTTCGCCGAGGGACTGTTGCAAGGCGCGGATCGCCTTGCGGGTATTGGCGCCGATGATGCCGTCCGGGGTACCTGGTTGATAGCCGTGGCTCGCGAGCCATTGCTGCAACTCCAGGCGCTGGCTGCGGCTGAGCGGAGTGTCTTCGACCGGCCAACTGCCTGCCAGTCGACCACCGCCTTTGAAACTATCGGCAAGCAGTCCGACCGCCAGGGCATAGGAGGTCGAGTTGTTGTATTTGAGAAGGGTGCGGAAGTTGTCCGTCACCAGGAAGGCCGGACCGCGGTGACCGGCGGGCAGGAGCAGCGCGACGCTGGCTTGCGGGTCGCTGGGCAGGTTCCCGCTGGCCACCTTGATGCCCTGGCGCAGCCACTCGTTCATTGGCTTGCGGATGTCCATGTCCGCCTGGGCATAGTCGAAGCCCTGCGGCAGGCGCACTTCGAACCCCCAGCTCTGGCCTTGCCGCCAGCCGGAACTCTTCAGGTAATTGGCGGTGGAGGCCAGGGCGTCGGTGGACGAGCCCCAGATATCGCGGCGACCGTCGCCATCGAAGTCCACCGCATAGTGGTTGTACGTGGTCGGAATGAACTGCGTCTGCCCCATGGCGCCGGCCCAGGAGCCGATCATGTTGCTGGCGGGCACGTCTCCGTGCTGGATGATCTGCAGCGCGGCGATCAACTGGTCGCGGCCGAAGTCCGGGCGACGGCCTTCGTAGGCCAGGGTAGCGAGGGAGCGGATGACGTTCTTGCTGCCCATCTGCTGGCCGAAGTTGCTCTCCATGCCCCAGATCGCCACGACGGCCTCCCGGTCTACGCCGTAGGTTGCGTCGATGCGCTGCAGTACCTCGGCGTTCTGTTGCAGGCGGTCCTGTCCGTTGCGTACTCGCGCGGATGACACCGCGCTTTCCAGGTATTGCCAGACGGGACGGCTGAACTCGGGTTGGCTGCGGTCGGCAGTGACAACCGATTCATCCGGCTCGATGCCTTCGAATGCGCTGTCGAAGGTTGAAGCGGGGATGCCTGCGGCGAGCGCCTGTGCGCGGAAGCCGTCGCGCCATTGGGCGAAGCTCTGCGCGGGTTGCGCGCGCTCGGTGGCGGCGCCTTTGGGCGGTGGCTCGGTGCAGGAGGTCAGCAGGCCGAAGCTGGCCAGGGACAGGGCGGCGACGAGCAGGCAGCGTTGGCCGACAACGGGTGAAACAGGCTTGCGCATTGCTCTCCTCGGATACTGGCAGGCGAGGGGCCACCTTAACATGGCCATTGTGACGCGTCTGCGCTGGGCAGAGACGACGGATACGCAAGGTTCGACGGCCGCGGCGGTGGAAAATTCCCGCCACTGGGTGGCCGAGCCCGCTGGTAAACCGCCAAGACATTCGTGCCGGCGCGATCCTGGTTATTGCTTGGGGCTGGCGCCGGTTTCCTTGTCGACCTTCGGGGCGCTCTGATCGAGTTCCTTGAGCATGTCGTCGTAGGCGGCGCAGTCGTCCGGGCGCTGTTCGCTGGAACGGGACTTCTTCATTTCCGCGAGTTTTTCGTTGAGCTTCTGCGCGCGCTGGGGATCGCTGCGGGTGACTTCGGTGACCTTGGCGGCGACTTGCTTGCCCTTGGCTTCGGCTTCCTGGTCGGAGCAGAACGCATGGGCGGAGAGGCTGAAGGGAAGAGCGAGGATGGCGACTATCAGGGGCGCTTTCATGGTTGGACCTCCAGGTGCGTGGCTGTCCGGTTGAAAGCGAAAGGGCAGGGGTGGTTCAGGTTTTCTGCTGTTTCAGGCCGCCAGAAGCGAAGAAGCCTCCCAGTTACGGGAGGCTTCGCGGCGGTAGCTGCCTTTGCCTTTGGCCGGCTGTTCCTGGCGGCTGCGGAACAGGGGCTGTGCGATCAGGGACTTGGCCTTGTTCGGCCGTTTGGATTTCTTCGCCATGGGGCTTTCCTCATTGAGGCCGGCGCCGTTGCCGGCGCGCAAATGTTCCGCCTATCTGGCACGCCTGTCCAATGCCTTTGGTCAGCCGGCGCTCGGGCCAAGGCCGCGGAAGGTCATTCGGGACTACGCTGGCTGCGGCGCACCTTCCTGGCGCATCGGACAGCTACGAGGACCAGAGCGATGAAGTTTCTCTGCATGATCTATTTCGACGAGCACAAGGCGGCAGGGCTGCCGGAGGCCGAACTGCGCGCCATCGTCGACGAGTGCATGACCTACAGCGAGCAACTGCGCCGCAGCGGCAACTACATCGCCGCCAATGCGCTCCTGCCCACCGCCACGGGGCGCACGCTGCGCGGCCAGGGTGAGAGGCTGGCAGTGACGGACGGGCCATTCGCCGAGACGCGCGAGCAGCTGGGCGGTTTCTACCTGATCGAGGCCCAGAGCATGGAGGAGGCCGAGCGTATCGCCGCGAAGATTCCGCCGGGTCGGTTGGGGTGTGTGGAGGTGCGCCAGGTTCGCGAGTGGGAGTGAGGTCGTTGGGGTAAGTCAGGTCCTGCAGGTTGCGAGGTGACTGCGGCGCTTTGTCGCAAAATTTGTAACAGACCTTTTCAGTCGGACGGCTGTGGCGCGTACTGGAGCTCGGCTAGCTTAATAGCTGGCTAACTATCGCTCTGGCGTGCAGGGACCGCGGCGCCGCCGGCTGGAGATACGTCATGCAGCAATGGTCCCCGACCCAGCGCAATGTGGTGATCGCTTCGGTGCTCGCCTGGACGCTGGATGCCTTCGACTTCTTCCTTCTGGTCTTCGTCCTCACCGATATCGCCCAGACCTTCCATGTCGATCTGCCCCAGGTATCGCTGGCGATCCTGTTGACCCTGGCCGTGCGGCCCATCGGCGCGCTGCTGTTTGGTCGTGCGGCCGAGCGTTATGGGCGTCGGCCGGTGCTGATGATCAACATCCTGATCTACTCGCTGCTGGAGCTGGCCTCGGCGTTTTCGCCGAACCTGACGACCTTCCTGATCCTGCGGGTGGTCTACGGTGTGGCCATGGGCGGAATCTGGGGCGTGGCCTCGTCGCTGGCGATGGAGACCATTCCCGAGCGTTCGCGCGGGATGGTGTCCGGGCTGTTCCAGGCCGGTTATCCCGCGGGTTACCTGATCGCCTCGATCATCTACGGCCTGTTCTTCGAAGTGCTGGGCTGGCGCGGGATGTTCATCGTCGGTTGCCTGCCGGTGGTGCTGGTGGCGTTCATCTGGTTCAAGGTCCCGGAATCGCCGATCTGGCAGGCGGCGCGCGAACGCAAGGAGTCGACACCGCTGTGGCCGGTGCTGCGCAGTCAGTGGAAGTTGTGCCTGTATGCCGTGCTGCTGATGGCCTGCTTCAACTTCTTCAGCCATGGCACGCAGGACCTGTACCCGACCTTCCTGAAGGTGCAGCACGGGTTCGATACGCACACGGTCAGCCTGATTGCGGTGGCTTACAACATCGCGGCGATCCTGGGGGGTATCCTCTTCGGCAGCCTGTCCGAGCGCATAGGGCGGAAGAAGGCGATCATCTGCGGTTCGCTGCTGGCATTGCCGGTACTGCCGCTGTGGGCCTTCAGCCATGGCGCGGTGGCGCTGGGCGTGGGGGCCTTCCTCATGCAGTTCATGGTCCAGGGCGCCTGGGGTGTTATTCCGGCTTATCTCAACGAGCTGGCGCCGGTGGGAACCCGTGCGGTGTTGCCGGGGTTCGTCTACCAGCTGGGCAACCTGATTGCTTCGGTGAACGCGCCGCTGCAGGCAGAAATTGCCAAGAGCTACAGCTATGGCACGGCGATGGCCATCGTGGCCGGGACGGTGGCGATCCTCATCTGCGTGTTGATCAGCACCGGCCGCGATACCCGTGGCGTGGCGCTGGACCGGGCGGAGGGGCAGGCGCACCGGACAGTGCCGGCGCGGTCCTGAAGTTCCGGGCGCTGGGCGGTTCGCGAGCAAGCTCGCTCCTACGGGGGCAGGTTCTGCAATATCGCGCCGGGGTTGATCGGGTTGGGGAGCGGCTGTTCTCTTCGAGACGTCAGTGCCGCTGAATTCCCATCACCCCAGCCCTCTCCCTGAGGGAGAGGGGGCAGATCGTGGCTGACGCCCAGGTTGCATCCTGCACCGAACGGTCCCCTCTCCCGCTTGAGGAGCGGGGCGCGTAGCCAGGGTTAGGGGCTCTTGATCTTGTCGAGCGGACTCCGTCCGCGATGACTCGCCGGCTGACCGCGCGGCTGCACCGAGGAAAACGCGATCAGGCCGAAGGCAGGCCGATGCGCTGGCCGGCGACCAGCAGGGCGAGGCGGGCGAGGCTGTTCCAGACGTTGCCGGGAGCCTGGCCCTTGATCTGTGCATCGATCAGCTGGGCGTCCTGCAGCATCTGGTTCCAGCGTTGCGTGGTGTGCCGTTGCAGGGCTTTGCTCATCAGCGGGCGGCGCTTGTCCCAGATCGGCGGGCGACACTGGCTGAAGGCCTTGTCCAGCGGCACGCCCTGGCTGAACTGCTGGGCGAGACTGGCCAGCACGCGAACTTCCCGCGCCAGCGCCCAAAGGATCACCGGCGGCTCCACACCTTCGCCGCGCAGGCCTTCGAGCATACGCAGACAATGGGCGGCTTCGCCGTTCAGGGCGGCGTCGATCAGGCCGAAAACATCGAAGCGCGCACTGTCGGCCACGGCGGCCTGGACGGTATCGACGTCGATCTGCTGGCCTTCGGCGAGCAGCTTGAGCTTTTCGATTTCCTGCGCGGCGGCCAGCAGGTTGCCTTCCACGCGCGCGGCGATCAGGTCGACTGCTTCCTGGCTGGCAGCGAGGCCGGCCTGGGACAGGCGCTGGCGGATCCACTGCGGCAACTGGTGCGCGTCGATGGGCCAGACTTGGATGAACTGGGCAGCATCGCCGTCGATCAGGGCCTTGGCCCATTTGGTCTTCTGCGTGTTGCCGTCGAGCTTGGGCAGGCTGACCAGCAGGACGGTGTCTTCCGGCGGGCGCTGCAGGTATTCCTGGAGGATGGCCGCGCCCTTGTCGCCGGGCTTGCCGGAGGGCAGGCGCAGTTCGATCAGGCGCTTTTCGGCGAACAGCGAGAGGCTGGCGCCGGCTTCGATCAGCTGGCCCCAGTCGAAGTTGGCTTCGGCGTTGAATACCTGGCGCTCGCCGAAATCACGTTGGCGACAGGCGGCACGGATGGCATCGCAGGCTTCCTGGCAGAGCAGGGGCTCGTCGCCGCTGACCACGTAGACGGGCGCGAGGTTGCCTTGCAGGTGCTTGGCGAGTTGTCCGGGATTGAGCTTCATAATGAGAAAGGGGCCGGTTGGCCGGCCCCTTGTCGCTTACTGCGCTTTCGGGAATTCGATCGGCGATTGCTGCGGCTGAGACTTTGCAGCCTCGTCCGCGGCCTTCATCGCGTCCGCTTCAGCCTTGGCCTTGGCTTCGGCCTTGGCCTGCAGGTCGTCGAGCTGCGCCGGGGTGATCAGCTGCAGGCGGGTGACCATCTGCTGGACCAGGTCACGACGCATTTCGGCACGAATCTGCTGGGCTTCCTGGTCGGAGCCGATCAGGTTGTTCTCATCCTGCACGTAGACCTTGCGGACCTGGACCTGGTTGGCGAGCAGCAGCAGGTTGTCGGTGCCACGAATCTCGTAGCTCAGAGTGTTGGTCAGTTCGTTTTCCGCGCTACGGGCGGAACTGGTGTAACTGACGCTGCGCTGGGTTACGTCCTCGCGGGCCAGGATCAGGTGGTAGGGCGCGCGGGAGACGACTTTCACGCCGCTGCCTTCAAGCACCTGCTTGAGCTGCGTGACGGTCTCGCCATAGGCGTTGCGCGCACTCACGTCGATTTCCTTGAGCGCAAAGTTCGTATCGCCCAGGCCGCGCAGTTGGAAACCGCAGGCGCTCAGCACGCTGGCCAGGCCGATCAGCGCGAGGCTGGTCAGGATACGTTTCATCAAGCTTCCTCACTCCTGTTGATCCGATATGCCCGTGGCGAAGGTGCCACGGGCGAATGGGTCTTTTCCAGCGTTGCTTTTAGTTGGCGACGATATTGACCAGCTTGCCGGGCACCACGATGACCTTGCGAATGGTCAGGCCGTCGGTGAAGCGCAGCACGTTCTCGTTGGCGCGGGCGGCCGCCTCGACCTCCTCGCGGCTGGCGCTGGCGGGCATTTCAATGTGGCCGCGCAGCTTGCCGTTGACCTGTACCACCAGTTGCAGGCTGTCCTGCACCAGGGCGGCTTCGTCGACCTGCGGCCAGCTGGCGTCGATCACGGCGCCGTCCTTGCCCAGCTCCTGCCAGATCACGTGGCAGATGTGCGGGGTGATCGGGGCCAGCAGCAGGGTGACGGTTTCCAGGCCTTCCTGCAGCAGGGCACGGTCGGCGGCGGATTCGGCCGGGGCCTTTTCCAGCACGTTCATCAGGGTCATCACGGCGGCGATGGCAGTGTTGAACTTGTGGTGCTGGCCGACGTCCTGGCTGGCCTGGCGGATGGCCAGGTGTATGGCGCGGTGAATGGCCTTCTGCGCATCGTCCAGGGCGGATTTGTCCACCGCGCCGGCCGGGCCTGCGTTGACGTGGGCCTGGGCCAGGCGCCAGACGCGGCGCAGGAAGCGGTTGGCGCCTTCGATGCCGGAGTCGGACCATTCGCAGCTCATGTCCGGCGGCGAGGCGAACATCATGAACAGGCGGCAGGTGTCGGCGCCGTAGGCGTCGATCATGGCCTGCGGGTCAACGCCGTTGTTCTTTGACTTGGACATCTTCTCGGTGCCGCCGATTTCCACCGGCAGGCCGTCGGTCTTCAGACGCGCACCGATGACCTTGGCCTTGGCGTCACGCTCGACTTCCACGTCCGCCGGGTTGAACCATTCCTTGCCGCCGTTGGCAGCGACGCGGTAGTAGGTCTCGGCGACGACCATGCCCTGGGTCAGCAGGTTCTTGAACGGCTCGTCGGAGTCGATCAGGCCTTCGTCGCGCATCAGCTTGTGGAAGAAGCGTGCGTAGAGCAGGTGGAGAATGGCGTGCTCGATACCGCCGATGTACTGGTCGACCGGCAGCCAGTAGTTGGCGGCCTTCTTGTCCAGCATGCCGTCTTCGAACTGCGGGCAGGCGTAGCGGGCGAAGTACCAGGACGACTCGACGAAGGTGTCCATGGTGTCGGTTTCGCGCTTGGCCGGCTGGCCGCATTTCGGGCAGCTGCACTCGTAGAACGACGGCAATTTGGCCAGCGGCGAGCCGGCGCCATCCGGTACCACGTCTTCAGGCAGGACTACCGGCAGTTGGTCGGCCGGGACCGGCACGTCGCCACAGGCGTCGCAGTGGATGATCGGGATCGGGCAGCCCCAGTAGCGCTGGCGGCTGATACCCCAGTCGCGCAGGCGGAACTGGGTACGCTGCTGGCCGAGGTTCTTGGCGGCGAGGTCGGCGCCAATGGCGTCGAACGCGGCCTGGTAGCCGAGGCCGTCGTACTTGCCGGAGTTGACGGTGATGACGCTCTCGTCCTTCAGGCCGTACCACTCTTTCCAGGTGCCGGCTTCGAAGTCGTTGTCGCCTTCGACCTTGGCAATGACCTGGACGATCGGCAGGCCGTACTTGTTAGAGAACTCGAAGTCGCGCTCGTCGTGGCCGGGAACCGCCATCACGGCGCCTTCGCCGTAGGTCATCAGGACGTAGTTGGCGATCCATACCGGCAGCTTGTCGCCGGTCAGCGGGTGCTCGACGAACAGGGAAGTGGCGACGCCTTTCTTCTCCTGGGTGGCGATGTCGGCTTCGGCGACGCCGCCGCGCTTGCACTCGTCGATGAACGCCTGCAGCGACGGATCGCGCTCGGCGGCCAGGGTGGCCAGCGGGTGCTCGGCGGCCACGGCGACGTAGGTGGCGCCCATCAGGGTGTCCGGACGGGTGGTGAAGACCTTCAGCTGGCCGGTATCGCCAATGGAAGCCTGGTCGTAGGGGAAAGCGATTTCCATGCCGCGGGACTTGCCGATCCAGTTGCGCTGCATGGTCTTGACCTGTTCAGGCCAGCCCGGCAGGTCGTCGAGGCTGGACAGCAGCTCTTCGGCGTAAGCGGTGATCTTGAAGTAGTACATCGGGATTTCGCGCTTCTCGATCAGCGCACCCGAACGCCAGCCGCGGCCGTCGATGACCTGCTCGTTGGCCAGCACGGTCTGGTCCGCCGGGTCCCAGTTCACGGTGCCGTTCTTGCGGTAGATCACACCCTTCTCGAACAGGCGGGTGAACAGCCACTGTTCCCAGCGGTAGTAGTCCGGCTTGCAGGTGGTGACTTCGCGGGACCAGTCGATGGCCAGGCCCAGGCTGTTGAGCTGGGACTTCATGTAGGCGATGTTGTCGTAGGTCCAGGCCGCCGGTGCGACGTTGTTCTTCATCGCGGCGTTTTCCGCCGGCATGCCGAAGGCGTCCCAGCCCATCGGCTGCAGGACGTTCTTGCCCTGCATGCGGTGGTAGCGGCTGATCACGTCACCGATGGTGTAGTTGCGCACGTGCCCCATGTGTAGCTTGCCGCTCGGATACGGGAACATCGACAGGCAGTAGAACTTCTTCTTGCCGGCGACTTCGTCGACGCGGAAGGAGTTGTGTTCGTTCCAGAAGTTCTGGGCCTGGGATTCGATCTCGAGGGGCTGATATTGCTCGTGCATGGCGCGATTTGAACCTGTACGGAAAAGAATTGTGCAGCCGGGAAGGTCGAGTGGCCCTCCGCTTCACCGGCCCCTGAGAAAGCAAGGGTCAGGTGGCTACAGAAAGCCTCGTAGCATACATGACCCCCACCCGAGCCGGTAGCCCGCGCCGTTTGTCGCACGCTCGGTGTGGCACGGGGGGGGCCGCTAAGCTTTGCCTGAAGGCGGGAGGTTTCCGCCTGTCTTGAGGTGACTGATGGCTGAGCTGCATCGCGCAAGTGCTTCGGGTTCCGGTCTGTATGAACGGTTGTTGCAACGGCTCGCACTGGCCCTGGATGAGGCCGATACCGCTGAGCGGCTACGTGACGAATGCCCCATGGAGCTGGAGTTGCGCGGCTTGAGCAGTGCGGAGCTGGCATTGATCCGGGCCTATCTGGATCAGGATGTGAATTGGCTGCGCGGTTGGCATGCCGCGGCGGAAGAGCTTGCGCTGTTGGAGCATTCACCGACCCGCGCACCGCGCCATGTGCGCCAGGCCACGCCGCCCAGTCGTCCGCGCCTGGTGCCGCGCCCGCAGCAGCTGCAATGCGCGCTGTGTGGCTCGCCGGTCGCCTGGAGCCGCAACCAGGGTGTGCTGCCCTGCACGTCCTGCGGCTCGCAGTTGTTCCGTAACGCGAAAGCGCGCTGATACCCCATCGATCCGTTAGGCTTGGCGCCTCGACAAGGAGTCGCCAATGCCGATCCGCTTCATCCTCAAACAGATTTTCATGCCGCCGGGACTGCTGCTTTTGCTGCTGTTCCTGGGCTTTGTCCTGCGCCGGCGCTACCCGCGCTTCTCGGTGTTCTGTTTCTTTTCCGGTTTCCTCGGCTTACTGGTAATGAGCCTGCCGGTGACGGTGGAATGGGGCGCGCGCCAGCTGGAGCAGCAGGAGCCGCTCAGACAGGCGGAGTGGGCGGGGCTGGCGCAGCGCGGCGACGCGATTGTGGTGCTGGGCGCCGGGCGGGTGCGCGGCGACCGCGCCTGGGACGAGGACCAGCCCGGCCTGATGGCCCGCGAGCGTATTCGCTACGCGGCCCGCCTGGCCAAGGCCAGCGGCCTGCCTGTACTGACCTCCGGCGGCCTGCATTACGGCACGCCACCTTCCGAGGCGCGCATCATGGCGCAGAGCCTGCTGGACGATTACGGCGTGCCGGTGCGCTGGGAAGAGGGGCGCAGCCGCACGACCTGGGAGAATGCGCAGTTCAGCGCCGAGATGCTGCGTGAGGCGGGTATCAGGCGGGTAATCCTGGTCACCAGCGCCATCCACATGCCGCGTTCGATCTGGAGCTTCGAGAAAGCCGGGCTGGAAGTGGTGCCGGCACCTTCGGGGTATATAGGGACGGACGATGCCGTGCCCATGGGTGGCTGGCTGCCGGAGGGGCGAGCGATCTGGCAGAGCGGGCAATTGCTGAACGAGGCGATCGGGCTGGTCGGGTATCGGTTGTTCTATCGATAGCACCGGCATGATGCGGTTCGCGAGCAAGCTCGTTGCTACAGGTGCGAGCCTGCTTTTGCGGGAGCGAGCTTGCTCGCGAACCCGGCTCCCAGAATGAAAAAGGGCCTCGCAATGAGGCCCTTTTCGTTGGCGTCAGCCGAACAGTCGGCGTACTTCCGGATGCGTGCGGCGGCGCACCAGCGCCCAGACCAGCAGCACCGCGCTGAGGATCGCCAGCGGCCAGACACGCCACTTCAGGTAGGGCGTCAGGCCCTGCATCGGCAGGACTTCGCCATGCAGCACGCCTTGCTGGAATTGCGGGATCTGCACAGCCAGCTTGCCGAACGGGTCGATCAGCGCGGTCACGCCGTTGTTGGTGCCGCGCACCATCCAGCGGCCGGCTTCCAGCGCGCGCATCTGCGCCATCTGCAGGTGCTGCAGTGGGCCGATGGAGGTGCCGAACCAGGCGTCGTTGCTGATGGTCAGCAGCAGCTGGCTCTGCGCTGCGAGCTCGGCGGCGAACTCCGGGTAGACCACTTCGTAGCAGATGTACGGCGCCACGGAATAACCCTTGGCCTTGAGCAACGGCTGGTCCGCCGGGCCGCGAGCGAAGTCGGACATGGGCAGGTCGAAGAAGGCGATCAGCCCGCGCAGCACGTCCTGCAGCGGAACGTACTCGCCGAAGGGCACCAGCTTCTGCTTGAGGTAGTTGCCGCTGCCTTCGCCGACCACGGTAATGCCGTTGTAGTAACGGATGCCGTCCGTGGTCTTCTCGCGCACCGGCACGCCGGTGATGAGCGCGGCCTTCTTGGCGGTAGCGACGCCGTTGATCATCTCCAGGTAGCCGGTGGCCTGGTCCTTGAGCACGGGCACGGCGGTTTCCGGCCAGACGATCAGGTCGACGCCGCTCTGCTCGGCGGTCAGGTCGCGGTAAAGCTCGAGCTGGTGGGTGATGGCCTTGGGGTCCCACTTCATTTCCTGGGCAATGTTGCCCTGCAGTGCGGCGACCTTCAGCGGCGCGCCGGCCGGAGTGGTCCAGGCGTGGCCCTTGTAGCCCAGGCCGGCGGCCCAGGGCGCGATCAGCAGGACCAGGCCGGTGACCAGGTGCGTCGGGCGCCGGGTCAGGGCCGGGATGTTGATGATCAGCGCGCTGGTCAGGGCAATGGCGAAGGACACCAGCCACACGCCGCCCAGCGGGGCGAGGCCAGCCAGCGGGCCTTCCAGCTGGCTGTAACCGGCATAGAGCCAGGGGAAGCCGGTGAGGAACCAGCTGCGGAACAGTTCAAGCACCATCCACAGCGCGGCGAAGGCCAGTGCATCGCTGACCGGGGCGTTGTTGCGGCGGAAGAAGCGTGCCCAGACCCAGGCGGGGAGGGCGAAGAAGAACGCGACGCCGGCACTGAAGCCCGCTACCAGGAAGCCGGCCAGCGGCCCGGAGGCGCCACCGAAGTTGTGGATGCTGAAGTAGATCCAGCTCGTCCCGGCGATAAAGGCGCCAAAGCCGTACCACCAGCCGCGCCACAGCGCCGAGCTGGCGGTGGTGCCGCGCAGGCCGAGGTAGAACAGGGCCAGCGACAGCACCGCCAGCGGCCAGTAGCCAAACGGAGCCAGGAACAGCGGAGTGAGCGCGCCGGCGGCCAGGGCGAGCAGGTGGCCTGGCAGGCCGGGGCGGGTGATCCAGCGCATCGGAAATCCTTGTTGCGGTTAAGCGATGCGCAAGAGTAATGGAGAGACGAACGGTAGGCTATGGGGATGAAAGCCAAAAGCCATGAGCTGACTGCGGCAGGGTGTTGCAGGAAAGGTCTGGGCGGATTGTAGGAGCGAGCTTGCTCGCCCCTACAGGTGTCTACCTCTTAGTCCTGCAGCGGGGTCAGGCGCAGCAGGTGCAGCCGGCGGCTGTCTGCGTTGAGCACGCGGAAACGGAAGCCGCCCAGTTCGGTGGTTTCGTTGCGCTTGGGCAGGTGGCCGAAGGCGCTCATCACGACGCCGCCGACGGTGTCGAATTCTTCATCAGAGAATTCCGCGCCGAAGAAGTCGTTGAAGGCTTCTATCGGGGTCAGTGCCTTGACGATGAAATCGCCGCTGGGCAATGGCTTGATGTAGCTGTCTTCCTCGACGTCGTGCTCGTCCTCGATATCGCCGACGATCTGCTCCAGCACGTCCTCGATGGTCACCAGCCCCGCCACGCCGCCGTACTCGTCGATGACGATGGCCATGTGGTTGTGGTTCGCACGGAATTCGCGCAGCAGCACGTTGAGACGCTTGGACTCCGGCACGAAGGTGGCCGGCCGCAGCAGGTCCTTGATATTGAAGGAGTGGGCGTTGTCGTGAAGGATCAGCGGCAGCAGGTCCTTGGCCAGCAGTACACCCATGACGTCGTCCAGGCTCTCGCCTACCACGGGGTAGCGGGAGTGCGCCGCGTCGATGATCGCCGGCAGGAAATCACGCGGTGTCTGGGTGGCCTTGATGCTGATCATCTGCGAGCGCGGCACCATGATGTCGCGGACCTGGAGGTCCGCTACCTGGATCGCGCCTTCGACGATGGACAACGCTTCGCTGTCGAGCAGCTTGTTGTCGTGGGCTTCGCGCAGCAGCTCCAGCAGCTCCTGGCGGTTTCTCGGCTCATGGGCAAAAGCCTGGGTGATCTTGTCCAACCACGACTTGTGCCCATTGCTCGATCGGTCTTCGCTCATCATTCCTGCTCAGTGGCTTTTATTCTTCATCGGCTGCATATGGGTCCGGATGACCCAGTTCAGCCAGCAATTCCCGTTCCAGGCCTTCCATTTCCTCGGCTTCCACATCGTCGATGTGATCGTAGCCGAGCAGATGGAGGCAGCCATGGATGACGAGGTGGGCCCAGTGGGCCTGCACGGACTTGCCCTGTTCGGTGGCCTCGCGGATGACTACGGGGGTGCAGATCACCAGGTCGCCCAGCAGCGGGATATCCAGCAGCTCATCGGGAACATCAGCGGGGAAGGACAGTACGTTGGTGGCGTAGTCCTTGTGTCGCCAGGTCTTGTTCAGTTCGCGCCCTTCGGCTTCGTCCACCAGGCGGATGGTGAGTTCAGAATCATTCTGGCGCTGGCGCAGGGCCAGTTCGCACCAGGTTCTGAACTCGGCTTCGCTTGGCAGGCCGGCCGCTTCGGAGGCGACCTGCAGGTCCAGTTCAAGCATTCTTGTTGCCCTGGCCTTCTACGCCGGTCAGACGGTTCTCATAGGCGTCGTAGGCATCGACGATGCGCTGCACCAGCGGGTGGCGCACGACGTCCTTGGACTTGAAGTGGGTGAAGCTGATGCCGGGGACATCGCGAAGCACTTCCATCACGTGCTTGAGGCCCGAACGGGTGCCTTTGGGCAGGTCGACCTGGGTGACGTCGCCGGTGATCACCGCGGTGGAGCCGAAGCCGATCCGGGTGAGGAACATCTTCATCTGTTCCATCGTGGTGTTCTGGCTTTCGTCGAGGATGATGAAGCTGTTGCTCAGCGTGCGGCCGCGCATGTAGGCGAGCGGCGCGACCTCGATGACCTGGCGTTCGATCAGCTTGGCCACGGTCTCGAAGCCGAGCATCTCGTACAGCGCGTCATACAGCGGGCGCAGGTAGGGGTCGATCTTCTGCGACAGGTCGCCGGGCAGGAAGCCGAGCTTCTCGCCGGCTTCTACCGCCGGGCGCACCAGCAGGATGCGGCGGATCTGCTCGCGCTCCAGGGCGTCCACGGCGCAGGCGACGGCGAGGTAGGTCTTGCCGGTGCCGGCCGGACCGATGCCGAAGTTGATGTCGTGGTCGAGGATAGCCTTGACGTAGCGCTGCTGGTTCGCACCGCGCGGGCGAATGTGTGCCTGGCGGGTCTTGAGCGTCACCAGCGGGACGACGGGCTCGACGGCGAGTTCTTCCAGGCCGGATTCCTGCAGGAACAGGTGAACCAGGTCGGGCGTCATCTCGGTGCCGTTCTGCACTTCGCGGTAGAGGCGCTGCAGGAGGTTTTCGGCTGCCTGGGTGCGCTCGGGGTCGCCGACCAGTTCGAACTGGTTGCCGCGGTTGCGGATCTCGATGCCGAGGCGCTTCTCGATCTGGTGCAGGTGTTCGTCGAACTGGCCGCACAGGTTGGCGAAGCTGCGGGCCTCGTAGGGCTCGAGCATGAAACGATGGATGTCCAGGGGGGCGTTCAAGGGCTGTCTAGGTCGCCGTGCTGCAAAGGGAGATGGTCGAAGAATAACCCCCGGCGAGCGAGTACGAAAGTTCAGTCGCCAACGGGGGATTCAACGGTCGAGGATCAGTGACGTGCTTCCACCAGGGTCGCACGCAGGGAATTGGGCAGTGCCTCGTAGATTTCCACCTCGACGAACTGGCCGATCAGGCGCGGATTGTCGCAGCGGAAGTTGACCACGCGGTTGTTCTCGGTGCGGCCCTGGAGCTGGCCGGGGTCGCGCTTGGCGTAGTCGGTGACGAGGATGCGCTGGATGGTGCCGACCATCCGTCGGCTGATCTCGAAGCCCTGCTGGTTCAGGCGGCTGTTGAGGATCAGCAGGCGCTGCTTCTTCACTTCGTCGGGTGTGTCGTCCACCAGGTCGGCAGCCGGGGTGCCCGGGCGCGAGCTGTAGATGAAGGAGAAGGAGAAGTCGAAACCGACGTCTTCCACCAGCTTCATGGTCTGTTCGAAGTCCTTCTCGGTCTCGCCGGGGAAGCCGATGATGAAGTCCGAGCTGATGCAGATGTCCGGCACCGCCGCCTTCAGCTTGCGGATGCGCGACTTGTATTCCAGCGCGGTATGGTTGCGCTTCATCGCCGCCAGGATGCGGTCCGAACCGGCCTGCACCGGCAGGTGGACGAACTTCACCAGTTGCGGCACCTCGGCGTGGGCGGCGATCAGCGAGTCGGAGAACTCCAGTGGGTGCGAGGTGGTGTAGCGGATGCGCTCGATGCCATCGACCTCGGCGACCACGCGAATCAGCTCGGCGAAATCGGCGAGGCGGCCGTCGTGGGTCTGGCCGCGGTAGCCGTTGACGTTCTGCCCCAGCAGGGTGACTTCCTTCACGCCGTTCTCGGCCAGGTGGATCACCTCGGCCAGCACGTCGTCGAACGGGCGACTGACTTCTTCGCCGCGGGTGTAGGGCACCACGCAGAAGGTGCAGTACTTGCTGCAGCCTTCCATGACCGAGACGAAGGCCGTCGGACCGTTCACCTGCGGCTCGGGCAGGCGGTCGAACTTCTCGATTTCCGGGAAGGAAACGTCCACCTGCGGTTTGCGGGTGGTGCGGGCGGCATCGATCATTTCCGGCAGGCGGTGCAGGGTCTGCGGGCCAAACACCACGTCGACGTAGGGCGCGCGCTCGCGGATCGCTGCGCCTTCCTGGCTGGCCACGCAGCCGCCGACACCGATCACGAGGTTGGGGTTCTGCTGCTTGAGCGTGCGCCAGGCGCCCAGTTCGGAGAACACCTTCTCCTGGGCTTTCTCGCGGATCGAGCAGGTATTGAGCAGAATGACGTCGGCTTCTTCGGCTTTCTCGGTGATTTCCAGGGCCTGGTGTTCACCCAGTAGGTCGGCCATGCGCGAGCTGTCGTACTCGTTCATCTGGCAACCGTGGGTCTGGATGAAAAGCTTCTTGGCCATGGAGTCTTTCTTGGTCTGGTTAAAAAATGACCGCGCATTATAAGCCCGAGGCGAAGCGTCTGCCACCGGGCCGGTCGAGGGAAGGCCTGGAGGTCGCGCGGCTGTGCTATCCTGCGTGCCCTTTTTGCAAAGCTGTCATCCTTCGTTCATGAGCAAGCGCGAGAACCCGATCTACAAGGTGGTCTTCCTCAACCAGGGCCAGGTGTACGAGATGTATGCCAAGCAGATCTACCAGAGCGATCTGTGGGGCTTCCTGGAGATCGAGGAGTTCGTCTTCGGCGAGCGCACCCAGGTGGTGGTGGACCCCAGCGAGGAAAAGCTCAAGGCGCAGTTCGACGGTGTCATCCGCAGCTTCGTGCCGCTGCACTCGATCATCCGTATCGACGAAGTGGAGCGCCTGGGCACCGCGAAGATCAGCGATGCCAAGATCACCGGCAATGTGATGCCTTTCCCCATGCCGATGCCGAGCAAGGACAGCTGATTCATCAGCGCTCTTTGTTCTTTGTAGGACCGAGGGGGACGCCCAGTCCTTGCTCGCGAACCGCTCAGCACCGAAATCAGCCGTAGAGCTCTGTTCGCGAGCAAGCTCGCTCCTACAGCGCATGGGAGGCTGGCGTGCGACTCAGGGCAGCGGCGAGAATGGCGAGTTGCCGGCGGTCTGCAGTTCGATCAGGTAATTGCGGAAGATCTGCCCGAGCACCTTGGTGGCGATGTCCAGTTCGTCCTTGTTCATCTGCTCGGCGACCAGGTCGGCGCTGTCCATGGCGTCTTCGGCGCCGTTGACCGCAGCCATCTTCAGCACGATGTAGGCCTGCACATTGTTGGCCTTCACGCCTTCACCGCGGAAGAACATGGTGCCCAGGCGCAGTTGTGCGTCGGCGTGGCCCTGCAGCGAAGCCTTCTCGTACCAGTGCAGGGCGGCCTGGAAGTCGCGCGGGGCGCGTTCGCCGGTATAGAAGAATTCCCCCAGCTCGAACTGTGCCTGTGCGTCGCCGGCATTGGCGGCCTGCTGGCAGCTGGCCAGGGCCTGTTGCAGCTGTTCGGGCACGGTGTTGAGGGTGCAGCGTCCGGTGGCTGGAATCAGCAGCGAGTTGCCGCCCGCCTGAGTGAACAGGGGCAGTGCGAGCAACAGGCAACCCAGCAGGGTGCGACCGGAACGGTACATGGGGAGAAACGGCCTCCAGAATCGGGGCGGGCAAAACCCGGCCAGCGAAATGCGCCAGCCTTCACATTATGAAATAAGCGGGCGCTTCCTTACAAAGTCTTTACCTTCTTTTCTGTTTTTTTACTGGAAATGCCAGCGGCGGCAGGGTTGGCGGAACGCTGTGAAAGGCTCGGTCCAGAGCGGAAGGCGCCCGCCTGGGCGCCTTCGCGGGAGGGCTTACTTGAGGGCGGCGAAAGCGCGCTCGGCAGCGTCCAGGGTCAGCTTCAGCTCGGTTTCACCGTGGGCGATGGAGGTGAAGCCAGCCTCGAAGGCGCTCGGAGCCAGGTACACGCCGGCGTCCAGCATCAGGTGGAAGAAGCGCTTGAAGCGTTCCGCGTCGCTGGTCATCACATCGTCGAAGGTGACGATGTCGTCGGCGCCGGTGAAGTACAGGCCGAACATCGCGGCACCCGCCTGGGTGGTCACGAAGGGGATGCCGGCAGCGTCGGCACGCTCCTGCAGGCCCTGCAGCATGCGGGTGGTGTAGGTGGTCAGCTCGTCGTGGAAGCCGGGGCGGCTGATCAGGCGCAGGGTGGTCAGGCCGGCGGCCATGGCCAGCGGGTTACCCGACAGGGTGCCGGCCTGGTAGACCGGGCCCAGCGGGGAGATCTGCTCCATGATCTCGCGCTTGCCGCCGAAGGCGCCCACCGGCATGCCGCCACCGATGATCTTGCCGAAGGTCGACAGGTCCGGGGTGATGCCGTAGTGCGCCTGGGCGCCGCCCAGGGCGACGCGGAAGCCGGTCATCACTTCGTCGAAGATCAGTACCACGCCGTGCTGGTCGCACAGGCGGCGCAGGCCTTCGAGGAAGCCGGGGGCCGGCGGCACGCAGTTCATGTTGCCGGCGACCGGCTCGACGATGATGCACGCCACTTCCTTGCCGACTTCGCCCAGGGTCTTCTCGACGGCGGCAATGTCGTTGAAGGGCAGGGTCAGGGTGTGCTTGGCGAAGGCCGCCGGCACGCCCGGGGAGTTCGGTACGCCGAAGGTCAGGGCGCCGGAGCCGGCTTTCACCAGCAGGCTGTCGGAGTGGCCGTGGTAGCAGCCTTCGAACTTGATGATGCTGTCGCGGCCGGTGTAGCCGCGGGCCAGGCGGATGGCGCTCATGGTGGCTTCGGTGCCGGAGCTGACCATGCGCACCATGTCCATGGACGGGACCAGCGAGCAGACCAGGTCGGCCATTTCCACTTCCAGCGCGGTCGGTGCGCCGTAGGACAGGCCGTGGTCGAGTTGCTTGCGCACGGCGTCGAGCACGTCCGGGTGGCTGTGGCCGAGGATCATCGGGCCCCAGGAGCCGACGTAGTCGACGTAGCGCTTGTCATCCTCGTCCACCACGTAGGCGCCTTCCGCATGCTTGAAGAACAGCGGGGTGCCGCCGACGCTCTTGAACGCGCGCACCGGCGAGTTCACGCCACCGGGGATGTGTTTCTGGGCATTGGCGAAAAGCGTTTCGGAACGGGACATGGTGTACCTCGCGAAGCTGTGAAGGGCCGGGCGCGTGGGCGCTCAGCGGGTTTCGAAGAGTTGGCTGAAGGCGCGCGCGCGTTGTTCGACTTCGGCCGGGGAGTCGGCGGCGAACAGCGCGTGGATCACGGCGATCATGTCGGCGCCGCGGGCGATCAGCTCCGGCGCGTTTTCCAGGGTCACGCCGCCGATGGCCACCAGCGGCACGTTGAAGCGCGCCTTGGCCTGTTCCAGCAATTCGAGGCTGGCGGCGGACGCGCCCGGTTTGGTCTGGGAAGTGAAGAAGCGACCGAAGGCGACGTAGCTGGCGCCTTCGGCAATGGCCTTCTCGGCCAGGTCGAGGCTGGCGTGGCAGGTGCCGCCGATGACGGCATTGCGGCCGAGCAGAGCGCGGGCCGCGGCCAGCGAGCCGTCGGTCTGGCCCAGGTGCACGCTGACACCCAGGCGCGCGGCCAGCTCGGCGTCGTCGTTGATCAGCAGCGTAGCGCCGTAGCGCGCGCAGAGATCGCGCAGCGCCTCTGCTTCACGCAGGCGGCGCGAGGCGTCGTCGGACTTGTCGCGGTACTGCAGCAGCTTGGCGCCGCCCTTCAGGGCGGCTTCGACGTAGGGCAGCAGGCGGCCGCCGTCGAGCAGCTGGCTGTCGGTGATGGCGTAGAGTCCGCGCAGTTTCATCGGTGCCTCGATCTTCGTACGGTTGATCAGTGAATCAGTTGCAATAGTCCAGCGGCAGGCGGCGCGGCACGTACTGGCCGTGGCCGGGTGCTTCCGCGTCGCGCAGGGTGCGCCAGGTGTAGTCCAGGGCGCTGCGCACCGCGCTGACCAGTTCTTCACCCAGGGCCAGGCGGCCGGCGAGGGTGCTCGCCAGGGTACAGCCCGAGCCGTGGTAGCTGCCGGGCAGGCGCTGGCAGGTGAAGGTGTGGCGCTGGCCGTCGCGGGTGTACAGGCGATTGTGCACTTCGGACTCGTCGCCGTGGCCACCGGTGATCAGCAGGGTCTGGATATAAGGCAGCAGCTTGTCGGCGCACTCGTCCGCAGTGCCTTCGGGCAGCTCGGCGAGGATGCGCGCTTCCGGCAGGTTCGGCGTGGCGACTGCGGCAATCGGCAGCAGGCGCTCGCGCATGGCGTAGCCGACGTCTTCCTTGCCCAGCGAGCCGCCGCCGCCGGCGCGCAGCACCGGGTCGCAGACCAGCGGGATGCCGGGCAGCGACTGCATGATCTCGACGACGGTGTCGACCATCCGCACCGAGCCGAGCATGCCGAGCTTGACCGCCGCCACCGGCAGGTCGGCGATCACCGCGTTGGCCTGGGCCAGCACCCACTCGCGGTCGAGTACGCGGAAGTCGGAAACGTTGACGGTATCCTGAACGGTCAGCGCGGTGACGGTGGGCGCCGCGTGGCAGCCTTGGGCGATCAGGGCTTCGATATCGGCCTGCAGACCGGCGCCGCCACTAGGGTCGTGGCCGGACAGGCAGAGCACTACGGGACGGGAGGCAGGTGTTTTCATGGCGCGGGAGCTTATCACCAAAATGCGCTGCTGAGCTGACCGAACGGTCCATTGCGCATCGCTTGGCCGCGCCCTGTCCGGATGGTCGAATGCCACGGGGCACAAGGCCTGTGCTAGAGTTCGCCGATTCCAACACAACGCCTCCACGGCGCGCCAAAGCGGGAGATGGGGATCTCCGGCGCGGCTGTCGGTGGCACTGCGGGGCACCATGCGGCACTGGCTGATCTTCCTGATCCTTCTCATCCTCTCGCCAGTGGCGAGCGCCATCAGCTTCGACGAGCACGTGGGGCAATTGCCGCTCGGGCGGGCGATGGATGTCTTCGAGGACGTGCGCGGCACCGCCGATATCGCCGAGATCAGCTCACCGGCGCTGGCTGCCAGCTTTCGCCACCATGAGCGGGATGTGCTCAATGCCGGCTATTCGCGCTCGGTGTTCTGGCTGCGCCTGGACCTGGACTACCAGCCGCAGGCCTCGCGCGATCCGGCCAACTGGCTGCTGGAGCTGGCTTACCCGCCGCTGGACAAGCTCGATCTCTACCTGCCCGATGGCAATGGCGGCTTCAAGCTCGCCCAGCGCACCGGCGATACCTTGCCGTTCGACAGCCGGCCGATTCGCCAGAACAACTACCTGTTCGACCTCAAGCTGGAGCCCGGCAAGCCGCTGCGCGTCTACCTGCGCCTGGAAAGCCAGGGCTCGATCCAGGCACCGCTGACGCTCTGGTCGCCCAAGGCCTACCTTGAAGAGCAGCCAGGGCGCATCTATGTGCTGGGCATCATCTACGGCGTGCTGCTGGTGATGATGATCTACAACCTGTTCATCTTCCTCAGCGTTCGCGATACCAGCTACCTCTACTACATCCTTTATATAGCCTCGTTCGGCTTCTACCAGATATCCGTCAATGGCGCGGGGATCGAGTATTTCTGGCCCAACAATCCCTGGTGGGCCAATGCTTCCACGCCCTTCCTGATCGGCTCGGCCGGGCTGTTCGGCTGCCAATTCGCCCGCAGCTTCCTGCATACGCGCGAGCACAGCCTGTGGATCGATCGCATCCTGCGCGTGCTGATGGCCGTTGGCGCACTGGTGATGGTGCTGGCGCTGACGGTCAGCTATGCCGTGGCCCTGCGCCTGGCGACCTACCTGGCATTGGCGTTCACTGTGGTGATCTTCACCGCCGGCATCGTCGCCTGGCTGCGCGGCATGCGCGTGGCGCGCTACTTCATCTTCGCCTGGAGCGCCTTCCTGCTCGGCGGCATCATCAATACCCTGATGGTGCTGGGCTTGCTGCCCAACGTGTTCCTCACCATGTACGCCAGCCAGATCGGCTCGGCACTGGAGGTCGGCCTGCTGTCCCTGGCGCTGGCGGACCGCATCAATGCGATGAAGGAAGAGCGCACGCGCATCCTCCAGGAAACCAGCCGCAAGCTGGAGCAGCTGAACCTGGAGCTGGCCAGCAGCAACCGCCTGAAGGACGAATTCCTCGCCACCGTCACCCATGAATTGCGCACGCCCATGAGCGGGGTGATCGGTTCGCTGGAACTGATGCAGACGGTGCCCATGGACATCGAGCTGACCCAGTACCACAAGACCGCCACCGGCTCGGCGCGGGACATGATGCGCATGGTCAACGACATTCTTGCGCTGATCGAGCTGCAGGCCGGCAAGCTCTACCCGCGCCGCGAGCCTTTCAGCCTGCGCGGCCTGTGTGACGGCTTGCGGGCGCAGTACGCGCCGCGCGCCGAGGAGCGCGGGCTGCGCTTCGTCCTGCAGCTGGACGAGAGCCTGCCGGATACCCTCGAAGGCGACGCCGGCAAGCTGGCCCAGGCGCTGGGCTACCTGATCGACAACGCCATCAAGTTCACGCACCAGGGTGGGGTGAATCTGCGCGTGGGCGGCGTGCCGAACAGCGAGGGGCTGGCGCTGCGCATCGAAGTGCAGGACAGCGGCATTGGCTTCTCCACGCCGCCCGATGGCGCGCTGTACCAGCGCTTCTTCCAGCTCGATGGCTCGCTGACGCGTGAATACGGCGGCCTGGGTATTGGCCTGGCGCTGTGCCGCAAGCTGGTGGCGTTGCTGGGTGGGGAGCTGGTGCACGAATCCGTGCCGGGGCAGGGTAGTCGCTTCAGCCTGGGGCTGCAGGTTGGCCAGCCGGTGCAGAGCATCGCCCCACCGCCGCGCCGCGCGGGTGGCCAGGTGCTGCGCAGTCCCGACCAGTGCACCGTGCTGGTGGTGGAAGACAACGCCATCAACCAGTTGGTGATTCGCGGCATGCTGCTCAAGCTCGGTTATCGCGTGCGCACGGCCGACAATGGCGCCGAGGCCATCGAGCTGCTGCGCCGGGAGGCCATCGATACCGTGCTGCTGGATTGCCAGATGCCGGTGATGGACGGCTTCGCCACCTGCCGGGCGATTCGCACCCTGCCGCGCTGTGCCGATCTTCCCGTGCTGGCGATTACCGCCCACAGCCATAGCGGCGACCGCGAGCGCTGCCTGGCCGCTGGAATGAGCGACTATATGGCCAAGCCGGTGAAGTTCGAGGAGCTGCAGGCTTTGCTGCATGACTGGCTGCTGTGCCAGCCGGCGCTGCCCAGCCCGGCCTGAGGTTCGACCCTGTACGGGAGCGGGCTTCGTCAGCGATAGCCTCGTGCCTTTCGGTTCGCTGCGAAGAGCGCGCCGGAGCGGGCTTGTAGGAGCGAGCTTGCTCGCGAACGGTCCGTGGAGCGATGACTCTTGCGTACAACCGAATGAAAAACGCCGCGATGCCTTTCGGCATCGCGGCGTTTCTGTTTCAGCGAGCTGTCAGGTTCAGACCTTGACGACCCAGCCTTCCGGACCTTCCACGTCACCCTTCTGGATGCCGGTCAGCTCTTCGTAGAGGCGACGGGTCACCGGGCCGACGTCTTCGCGGCTGAAGAAGACGTGCAGGTTGTCCTTGTACTGGATGCCGCCGATCGGGGTGATCACCGCGGCGGTACCGCAGGCGCCGGCTTCCTTGAAGCGCGCCAGGTCGTCGATCTGCACGTCGCCTTCGACCACTTTCAGGCCCAGGCGCTGTTCGGCCAGCTGCATCAGCGACAGACGGGTGATGCCCGGCAGCACCGAGCTGGAGCGCGGGGTGACGAACTCGTTGTCGTGGGTGATGGCGAAGAAGTTGGCCGAGCCCACTTCCTCGATGCGGCTGTGGGTGGCCGGGTCGAGGTAGATGCAGTCGGCGAAGCCGTCTTTCTTGGCCTGGGCGCCCGGCATCAGGCTGGCGGCGTAGTTGCCACCGACCTTGGCGGCGCCGGTGCCGTTGGGCGCGGCGCGGTCGTAGGTGGAGATCACGAAGTCATGGGGCTTCATGCCGCCCTTGAAGTAGGCGCCGACCGGGATGCAGAACACCGAGAAGATGAATTCCGGGGCCGGGCGCACGCCGATGTTGTCGCCCACGCCGATCACGAACGGGCGCAGGTACAGCGCGCCGCCGGAGCCGTACGGGGGGATGAAGCGCTCGTTGGCGCGGACCACCTGGCGGCAGGCGTCGATGAACTGCTGTTCGGAAACCTGCGGCATCAGTACGCGGGCGCAACTGCGGGCCATGCGCGCGGCGTTCTGGTCCGGGCGGAACAGGTTGATCGAGCCGTCCTTGCAGCGGTAGGCCTTCAGGCCTTCGAAGCACTGCTGGCCGTAATGCAGGGCCGAGGAGCCTTCGCTGATGTGCAGGGTGTTGTCTTCGGTCAGTTTGCCGTCGTCCCACAGACCATCGCGCCAGTGGGAGATGTAGCGGAAGTCGGTCTTGATGTAATCGAATCCGAGCGCGCCCCAGTCGATGTCTTTCTGTTCCATGGTTGCCTCATTCAATGGGATTGCCTGCGGCCATTCGTCTGCCAGGGCATGGCGGGCGAGCATCCGCATGGTGATTTCGGGACCCTGACGGCGGGCGCTGCCTGAATCACCAGGATTCCGCTACGCGGGGGGAGCGACGTCCCCCGCTTGATGGTACCGCCAGGACTCCACCAGGACTTGCCATGATACCGGCGATATTCGCGGCTGTGGGGGCCTGCCTGCGAATATCGCTGCCATCAGTCGCATCGGGAACCGAGCGACCCCGGTGCGGGGTCGTGGGCGGCAATGCCCTTTCGGGAGGCGGATTCTGCTGTCCGCCTGCGGGCTTCCAGTCGCGCATTCAGCTGAATATGGCAATTATATGAATGCCATTTTGTATGCTGAATATGTTTTCGTCATTCCGGCTGGCTGGAATTTCCCTGGGGGAAGAGCGAACGGCTGATGAAGCGGGCTGTCTCGTGCAGGCTGGCGCCGATCTGCTCGAGCTTCTCGCGCTCATGCTGGGCGCTGATGCCGATGCCGGAAATGATGAAGCGTGGCTGGCGGTCGTGATCGATGATCGCGCTGGCGACCATGCTGACGCCGCGGTAGAGGTGGTCCTGGTCGATGGCCCAGCCGCGCTCCAGGGTGGCGGCGGCATCGCTGCGGTACTCCTCGAAGCTTGGCGGGTTCTCCCAGCGTACACGGGTCAGGCGGCGGCGCAGTTCGTCGTCCGGCAGGTTGCGCAGGCCGGCGATGCAGCGGCCGGCGGCGCCGACCAGTTCCGGCAGGCGCGAGCCGACGGCAACGTTGACGTGCGCCACGGTTGGCGCGGAGACGGCGATGACACGGATGTGGGCGTCGTCGGTGACCTGCCACAGGGTGATCAGGATGTTGTGGCTGGTGCTCAGGCGTTCCAGTTCCGGCTGGATAAGGTCGGCGTAGCTGCGGCCGATGAAGCTCACTGCCAGCTCCGACAGGCCCAGCCCCAGGCGGTAGGTCTTGGTGTCGTTGTCGAACGAGGTCAGTTGCTCGTTGGTCAGGGTGCGCAGGATGTTGAAGGTAGTGCTCGGGCTGACTCCCGTGGCGCGGGCGATGGCGGTTGCGCCCTCGGGGCCTTCGGCATTGGCCAGGTGGCGGAGGATCTGGATGGCGTTCACCACGGCGCCGACATCCTTGGCATTGCCGGTGCGTTTGCTGCTGGCTTCTTCGACGGTTTTTTCAGTGGTCATATTCTGTATTCTGATTGACATTCAGTATTGTGAATGTATTCTGACCCTGCGACGCCTGCAACGGCTTCCGTGAAGCTGGCTTGGCATGGGCGGTAACGCACTTTGCAACAAAGGCAGAACAAGAACAAAGGAGAAACCTCAATGGTGGATTTCCCCGACCGCAGCATGCCAGGGCCCGAGGCGCAGTACCTCGCGTTTCTCGCCCAGGGTCGCTTCATGTTGCAGCGCAGCGCCTCCACCGGCCGGCACGTGTTCTACCCGCGCACCCAGGTGCCCGGCAGCGGCGAAACGGACCTGGAATGGGTTCCCGCCAGTGGCCTGGGCACCCTGTATGCCCTGACCGTCAATCGCGCCCGCAGCGGTGACTACAACGTCGCCCTGATCGACCTGGATGAAGGCGTGCGCATGATGTCGCGTATCGAAGGGCATCTCAGCCTGCCCATTGGCACCCGCGTCAAGGCGCGCATCGCCCAGCAGGAGAGTGGCGCCGTCGTCGTCTTCGAACCTCTCGCGGAGGTGCAGGCATGAGCCAGGTCCTGCGCGGCAAGACCGCCATCGTCGGCATCGGCAGCGCCGGTATCGGCGAAGCCCACGGCTACAGCGCCATGGAACTGCTCGGCCAGGCCTCGATGAAAGCCATCGCCGATGCAGGGCTTGCGCTCTCGGACATCGACGCGGTGTTCTCGGCCACCAGCTCCCACGCCTTCCCGACCCTCTCGGTCTGCGAATACCTGGGCATCAAGCCGAAGTTCGTCGATGGCACCAATGTCGGCGGCTCCAGCTTCGAGCTGCATCTTCTGCAGGCAACTCTGGCCCTGGAGGCCGGCCTGTGTGACGCGGCGCTGATCTGCTACGGCTCCAACCAGCGCACCGCTGGCGGCAAGCTGGTATCGATGAGCGAGCCGCAGTGGCACGAAACGCCCTACCAGCCGCGCCACCCGATCACCGCTTACGCGCTGGCTGCCAGCCGGCACATGCATCAATACGGCACCACCCGCGAGCACCTGGCCGAAGTGGCCGTGGCCGCACGGGGCTGGGCCAACCTCAATCCCGAGGCCTTCGCCCGCGGCCCGCTGAGCATCGATGAGGTGCTCGCTGCGCGGATGGTCAGCGACCCGCTGAGCAAGGCCGACTGCTGCCTGGTCACCGACGGCGGTGGCGCCTGTGTGATGGTGCGCGCCGACCGTGCGCGGGACCTGCCCAGGGCGCCGATCTACTTCATCGGCGCGGCCGGCGCGCAGTGGCACCGCTCCATCGTTGCCATGCCCGATCTCACCGTCACTGCCGCTTCCGAGAGTGGCCCGCGCGCCATGCAGATGGCCGGTGTGAAGCACGCGGACATCGACCTGGTGATGGTCTACGACGCCTTCACCATCAACACCATCCTGTTCCTCGAAGACCTCGGCTTCTGCCCGAAGGGCGAGGGCGGCCGCTTCGTCCAGGGCGGGCGCATCGCCCCCGGTGGTGAGCTGGCGGTGAACACCAACGGCGGCGGGCTGTCCTGTGTGCATCCGGGCATGTACGGCATGTTCCTGATCATCGAGGCGGTTACCCAGTTGCGCCGACAGGCCGGTGAACGCCAGTTGAAGAAGGCCGATATCGCCCTGCTGCACGGCAACGGCGGCACCTTGTCCAGCCAGGTCACCGCGCTGCTCGGCACCCAGAACGTGCTCTGAAATCCGGGCAAGACGCCCTCCCGGTGGCCACCTGCGATAAGCGGGCGGCCCGCCGTGGACGCGTTCGCCCTCGCGCCGGGACGACCTAGTCCGGCACCCGTCATCTGTTCAGGTGGAACGTCATGTCAGTGAGTCACTTGCAACACACAGGCTTCGCCAGCCTTACCCCGCTGATCCAGCCACGCTCGGTCGCCGTGGTCGGCGCTTCCAGCGACCCACACCGCATCGGTGGCCGCCCCATCGCCTACATGCTGCGCAACGGTTTCACCGGCCGCATCCTGCCGGTCAACCCCAATCGCACCGAAATCCAGGGCCTGCCGGCCTACGCCAGTGTCGACGCACTGCCTGAGGCGCCGGACGTGGCGATCATCGCGGTGCCGGCGCCGCAGGTGCTGGAGACCGTCCAGGCACTGGGCCGCAAGGGCGCGCGCAGCGCCATCGTGTTCTCCTCCGGCTTCAGCGAAGTGGGCGAGGAAGGCGTGGCCATGCAGGACGCCATCGTCGAGGCCGCCCGCGCGGCGAACATGCGCCTGCTGGGGCCGAACGCCCTGGGCGTGTTCAACGCCAACCTGGGCTACTACGCCTTCTTCTCCACCAGCCTGGAGCGCGGCATCCCGCTGGCCGGGCGCGTCGGCATCGCCACCCAGTCCGGCGCCTACGGCGCACACCTGCTCGGCCTGTCGCGGCAGCGCGGGCTGGGTACGCCGATCTGCGTCGCCACCGGCAACGAAGCCGATGTCACCCTGGGCGACGCCATCGGCTGGCTGGTGGAATCGCCGGAGGTCGACGTGGTGATGGCCTACGCCGAATCCATCCGCAATGTCGACAGCTTCCTCGCCGCCCTCGAAGCGGCCCATCGCGCCGGCAAGCCGGTGATCCTGCACAAGGTCGGGCGCAGCGAGCTGGGTGGCCGCGCGGCCATGTCGCATACCGCCTCCCTGGCTGGCGACGACAAGGTGCTAGATGCGGTGCTGGCCGACTACGCCGTGGTCCGCGCGCGCACTACCGAAGAGCTGGTGGACATCGCCTACCTCGCCACCCAGCGCATCTACCCGGTGAACAACAGCCTGGGGATGATCACCGTCAGCGGCGGCGCGGGCATCATCGTCAGCGACGCCGCAGAGGACGTCGGCCTGCCCATGCCGCCGATGCCGGAAGCAGCCCAGGCGCGCCTGAAGCAGCGTCTGCACTATGCCTCGCCGCTGAACCCGGTGGACTGCACCGCCCAGGCGCTCAACGACCTGAGCCTGGTGCACGATTTCACCGAGTCCATGGTGGTGGACGGCGGCTATCGTTCGCTGATCGCCTTCTTCACCCAGGCCGGTACCGCCGCTTCCATCGGCCCGCGCCTGGCCGAGCAGTTCGCACGGATCAAGGCTGACCATCCGGACCGTCTGTTCGTGGTCTCGGTGATGGGCGAGGGCGAGGAGCTGGCGCCGTACCAGAAGGCCGGCTTCGCTTTGTTCGAGGACCCGACCCGCGCCGTGCGCGCCATCCAGGCCATGGGCCAGTTGGGCGAAGCGTTCGCCCGGCCGCTGCGCAGCATTCCTGTGCCCGGCGGCGTCGAGCTGCCGGCCAGCACGCCCGGTGAGGCCGAAGCCAAGCAATTGCTGGCGCGCGCCGGCATCGAATCGGCGCCCGAACGTGTGCTGAAGAACGCAGCGGAAGCCGCCGCGTTTGCCGAACAGATCGGCTTCCCGGTGGTGCTGAAAATCGCCTCGGCGGACATCCTGCACAAGTCGGAAATCGGCGGCGTGCTGCTCAACGTCGGCAGCGCCCAGGCCGTGCGCGAGGGCTATGACCTGCTGCTGCAACGCGCTGCCGAACACGCGCCGAACGCTCGCCTCGATGGCGTGCTGGTGGCGCGCCAGCTGCAGGGCGGCGTCGAGTGCTTCATGGGCATCCAGCGCGACCCGCAGTTCGGTCCGGTGGCGGTGTTCGGCCTCGGCGGCATCTTCGTCGAAGTGCTCAAGGACGTGGTGTTCCGCCGCTGCCCGTTCGGCGTCGGCGAAGCCGAGCAGATGATCCGCAGCATCAAGGGCGCGCCGCTGCTGCTGGGCGCCCGTGGTCGCCCGGTGACCGATATCAAGGCCCTGTCGCGCGTTCTCTCGCAGCTCTCGCAATTCGCTGCAGAGGCCGGCCCGCGCCTGCGTTCGGTGGACCTCAACCCGGTCTTCGCCATGCCCGAAGGGCAGGGCGCCTGGGCCGCCGACGCGGTGCTGGAAGTGGAGGAGGTGGCCCATGGCGCTGAATCCTGAGCATCTGCTGAATTACCCGATCCCGGAAGTACGCCAGCGTTTCAGCCGCCACGACAGCGCCTTCTACGCGCTGTCGGTCGGCCTCGGCGCGGACCCGATGGACGAGCACCAGCTGACCTTCGTCGACGCCAATCGCGAGCTGCAAGCGCTGCCCTGCATGGCGGTGGTGCTGGGCCATCCCGGCTTCTGGCTGGGCAACCCGGACACCGGCGTCGATGCCCTGCGCCTGGTCCACGGCGAGCAGAGCATCGAATGGCTCAAGCCGCTGCCGGTGGAAGGCGAAGTGATCGGCCGCACCCGCGTCACCGGGCTGGTCGACAAGGGCGCCGGCAAGGGCGCGCTGCTCTATAGCGAGAAGGTCGTCAGCGATGCGCAGAGCGGCGAGGTGCTGGCGATTGCCCGCGGCACCACCTTMSATCGGAAG